>JANXTU010000425.1 GCA_025352235.1 Fimbriiglobus sp. | reverse complement strand
GAACGACGCCACCCCCAGAGCCGTGGGGGAAAGGGGGAACTCCGCCCCGAAAGCATGCGGAAGAGAACGCGGAGCAAAAAGGGACTCCAGCTTCCAGAGAACGTCGCTTCGGCTACGACTGATGAAATATCCGGGCTAGGCCATCCGGAAAAGCCGCGAGTGGGATAACTATGTGGTCGCACTCAAATATTGTGACGCATTCGAAGCCGAAATTTAGGTTGGTATCCGCACGACAACGGATCCGGCTTTTGCCGGCACTTGACCGCTCTCGATCTGGGATCCGGGGAGTACAGTCCTCAGAGATGATCATCAATGGGGACAACAGTCCGCAAGGGGAAGAGTTACATCCCCGACATTCCAGAATAGCGGCGCTTTCCTGATGGGGCTGGCAATTTCTCTGCTCACAAGCCGACCGACACAAACACTGTGATTTATTAGCTTTGTGATATCTGTCGCGTTGGATTGGTCTCGGCCCACTCGTATCAACGAGTGGCCCGAGACCAATCCAACCGGTGGAATGCGTTAATTGTAGATTTTTCGGGTTCTTCGCCGGGATGGCGGACGCTCTGACCGCCGGCCTGAGCACGCGGGCCCGGACGGCGATGTACGGTGAGACCGCGTCCAAAAACCACCAGGGGGACTTCTTCGTCGCGGGGCAAATCACAGGGACGGCGTTGCGACTGGCCATCGGCGCCGGCAGCCCCTGTTCGCTCGGCACGGGCTTCAAGATCGGGTATCGGGTTCCCGAAGGCGTACAAATGGCGGGCGGCGCCATCAACGCGGGCCAGAACATCGCCGAGGGGAACTACCTCGCCGCCGCGGGCGACGTTCTTGGAGTCATCGGCGGGGCAAGCACCTTCATGAAGGCGTGCTTCGTCGCTGGGACGCCGATCGTTGCGCGGCATGGATCCAAGCCGGTGGAGTCGTTCAAGAGCCTCGAGAATTTCGGCGCCGGTTGGAAACAGCTCCGGACCGATTGGTTCGGCGGCCGAAACGGAAGCCCGCCGCGGCGGCATGGAAATGTACACGCCAGCGACGACGTCGGTATTCATTCAAGAATGGGTAACTGATCAAAACCGAACCACGCTGCTCACCCCGGCTACAGTGCCCACTTCCCGACGCAACATCGAAATGGCTCATAACGTGGCTGTGTGGGCACGGCACAACATATGCTTGGGGGAGGTGTCTCTGCTCCACATCGATTGTGAAAGTCCGGGAGTTCCCATGTTCGCACAGATCGGAAAGTACCTCCGGTTCGTCCGCGGCATCGGTTTGACCGCACTGGTCTTGTGCGCCGGCGGCGCCGCGGCGTGGATGGCGAATCAGCACCCGGTCTCCGGGAGTGCCCCGGCGGTGGCGGCCGCCCCCGAAGCGGAGAAGATCCAACTGATCGGGACGGATCGGATGGTGGTGCCGGAGTCGATCGCGAAGAATTTGTCGCTCAAAACGGCCCTCGTCCAACGATCCGAGCGCAGCGTGCCGCTGCCGCTGTTCCAGGGGACACTCGCGCTCGATTCCAACTCGCTGCAGCGGGTGCACAGCCGGTTTCCTGGGGAAATCATCGAACTCGGCCCAACGCGCCCCAGTTCCTCCCGGGGCATGTTGTGGAGGTACTTCGCGCGCTGCCCGGCCCCGACGCTCCAGTTCGGCGACGCGGTCGAAGCCGGCCAATTGCTGGCGGTCGTCTGGAGTAAAGATCTCGGTGAGAAGAAGAGCGAACTCATCGATACCCTGTCCAAATACAAGCTGGACGCGCGCGTGGCCGAGCGCCTGCGCGACTTGTACGCGGAGCACGGCACCGCCGAGAAATCGGTCCTCGACGCCGAGCGTACGGTCGATCAAGACCGCATCAACATCAAGCGAATCGAAGAGACGTTGACCACGTTTCGGTTGTCGAATGCCGACATCGCCAAAGTGCGGGCGGAAGCCGACGATCCGGACTCCCCACGGGCGAGTGCCGCGGATTGGGCGCGCGTTGAAATCCGGGCCACGCAAGCCGGGGTGATCCTCGAAAAGAACGTCGGCGTCGGCGACATTGTGGATACGACGACGGACCTGTACCGCATCGGCAACTTGAAATCGCTGGCGGTCTGGGCGCACGTCTACGAAGATGATCTGCCGCTGGTGGCCGAACTGCCCAAACCGCTGGCGTGGACCGTGTCGCTGCCGTCACGCCCTTCGGTGATGTACCAGGGCACTCTGGAGCAGATCGGATCGGTGATCGACCCGAACCAGCACACGGCCCTCGTGTGCGGACGGGTGGAGAACCCCGGCGGCGAACTGAAAATCGGCCAGTTGGTCACAGTTTCGCTACTCCGGCCGGCGCGGGGCGGAGAGCTGACGGTACCGACCGATGCCTTGGTGGAAGACGGCGTCGAGAGCATCGTGCTCGTCCAACCCGACCCGGCGAAGAACGAATACGAACGCCGCCGCGTGACCGTGCTCCGCCGGACGCGCGACGCCATTTACCTCCGAGATGAATCGGGTCTGCGCCGCGGCGAACGCGTGGTCACGGCCGGTTCGCTCCTGCTATACGAAGCGATGAAAGCGATCGCCCCGGCCGTGGTGCCGGCCCCTTGACCGATCACCCGGAAGCGTCATGGTCCGCAAATTCATCGATTGGGCGTTGGCCAATCCGCTGCTCGTCCTGCTCGCCACGCTCGCCCTGGCCGTGGGCGGGGGCTACGCCTTCACGCACGTCAACATCGAGGCCTACCCCGACCCGGCCCCAGCGATCATCGAAGTCGTGGCCCAGTACCCCGGCGCTTCGGCCGAGGAAGTCGAACGGCAGGTGACGATCCCGATCGAAGTCGCGCTCGCCGGGATGCCGGGGCTCGAAACGACGCGGAGCAAATCGCTGTTCGGGCTCTCCCACATCCGCAACCAGTTTAACTACGCCCGCGATTACGACCAAGCGAAGCAGGACGTGCTGAATCGATTGGCCTCCGTGAACCTGCCTACGGGCGTGAACCCGGTGATTTCCCCGGCGTCGCCCATCGGCGAAATCGTGCGCTACACGTTGGTCAGCGACGTCGACCCGGCGACCGGCAAACCGTTCTACACGCTCTCCGATCTCAAATCGATCCAAGATTTCATCATCCAACGGGAACTGCTGCGGGTCCCGCGGATCGCCGGGGTCACCGGCGTCGGCGGGACCGTGAAGCGCTACGAGGTCCAGCCCGACCCGGTCCTCCTCCGGAAACACGGCGTGACGCTGGCGCAGTTGCAAACGGCCCTGGGCAACTCGAACACCAACGGCAGCGGCGACAATTTGACGCAGGGGCAGCTTTCCATCGTCGTCCGTTCGCTGGGATTATTCGGCAACGGGCAAGATCCGCAACAGGCGACGCTCGCCATGCACGACCCGGCTACGGCTGCGGGGTATCTGCGATCGGAAGAGCTGCGCCGCTGCGTCGAAATCCGGCAGGTGGTCGTGGCCAGCGTGAACAACGTCCCGGTGCGCGTCGATCAGCTCGTCGACGGCGGGTCGGCCCTGAACGCCGACGGCACGCCGAATTGGAGCGATGTCGAACTGACCAAGAAGGGCGTCGTCATCTCGCAACAGACGCGCCAAGGCCGCGTCGCGATCAGCCGGCCGCGCAACGATCCCGACGGTAAGCAGTTGCGGGGGCCCGACGGCGCCTATCTCTGGGACGACGACGACGACGTGGTGCAGGGGATCGTGCTCCTCCGCAAAGGGCAGGAATCGATGCCCGCGCTGCGCGATGTGAAGGCGAAGATCGAAGAATTGAACAGCCCCGGCCACCTGCCGCCGGGCGTGAAGATCGCCATCTTCTACAACCGCACCGACCTCATCAACAAGACCACCGAGACGGTGAACGAGAACCTCCTCGTCGGCATGGGGCTCGTCGGCGCGATCCTCCTGCTCTTCCTCGGGAACATCCGCGCCGCCGTCATCGTGGCGATTAACATCCCGCTGGCCCTCCTGTTCGCCTTCGGGGTGCTCTTCGCCCGCGGCAAGTCGGCGAACCTGCTCTCCATCGGCGCGGTCGATTTCGGCATCATCGTCGATTCGTCGGTCATCATCGTCGAGAGCATCTATCGGAATCTGATGAATACGCACGACGCCGAGGTACCGCTGAACGAACGCATCGGTCGGGCGTGTGTGCAAGTGACCAAGAGCGTCTTCTTCGCCACGCTCATCATGGTGTGCGCGCTGCTGCCGCTCTTCACGATGACCGGGCCCGAGGGGCAAATCTTCGGGCCGATGGCCGACACGTACGCCTTTGCCCTGGGCGGGGCGCTCGTGCTCGCGCTCGTGGTGTCGCCGGTGCTCTGCCTGCTCACGATGAAACGGTTGAAGCCGAAGCCGGACAACATCCTCGTCCGCAGCCTGCAATGGTGCTTCCTGAAACAGTTGAAGGTTTTGGTGGCCGGGCGCTGGCTCGTGCTGATGCTGTTCGTCGCCGCTCTCGCCTATACCGGCATCACGGCGTCGCAAATGGGTCGGGAGTTCATGCCCGAACTCGAAGAGGGGAACCTTATGGTCCGGGGCACGTTCCCCGTCAACGTGTCGCTCGGCGAAGTCGGCCGGCGTTCCGAGAAGGTGCGCGAAGTGCTCCGGAAGTACCCGGAGTTCGCCGTGATCGTCCCCACGACCGGCCGGCCGGACGACGGTACCGACCCCACCGGATACTACAACGTCGAAACGTTCATCCCGATGCGGCCGCAAGAGCAATGGCCGGATTGGATCGACGTCGATTTCGCTCGCTTGCGCGATTTGGAGATCGAAACCATCTCGCGCCGGGCGATGACCCCACAAAGCCAGAACGAGGTTGACCGACTGCGCCGCGCGCGGTCCCAGGCGGACTTACTCGCGGCGATGCGCGAACTCGGTCGCCAGATCCCGGCGGCTTGGAACGAACCGAGGCCGAAGGCTGAACTGGTGAAATCGCTCGAAGCCGCGCTCGACGAGAATTTCCCCGGCATCGACTTCGACATCTCCCAGATCATCCGCGACAACGTGATGGAGGCCCTCTCCGGCGTGAAGGGGGAGAACTCGATCAAGGTCTTTGGCCCGAATTTGGACGCGCTCGAAGAGACGGCCTCGCGCATCCGCGACACGCTCAACAACGTTCCCGGCGTGCAGAACGCCGGCGTCTTCCGCATCCAGGGGCAATCGAATCTGGAGTTCCCCGTCAACCGCCAGAAATGCGCGGAGTGGAACGTCTCCCCGGCCGATGTCCAGGCGGTGATCCAAAGCGCCGTGGGCGGCCGGGCCGTGTCGCAAATCCAAGAAGGGGGCAAGACCTTCGACCTCACCGTGCGCTGGCCGCTTCGCTTGCGCGCCGACGAACAAACGATCCTCGAGATCCCCGTGCCGGTGGCCAACGTGGTGACGGCAGGGAACCAGACCGGCCAACCGACGACCCCGGTGAGCACCGGCGCGACGGGGCTTTCGGCGACGGGCACGACGGCGAACGCGCCGTCGCCGACGGGGAGTCAGAACAACGCCCCGCAAACGGCCACGACCACCCCGACGCGCCGCCTGCGCGATTTGGTCACCCCGGTGAACTCCGCCGGGCAGCCCGATCCGAAAGGTTCGTTCCTGCGCCCCGGGGCCTCGACCATCTACCGCGAGCAGGGACAACGGCTCATCGCCATCAAGTTTGAAGTGGCCAAATCGGGGCCGAACAAACGCGACTTGGCGAGCACCGTCGCCGAGGCGCGCTCGAAGGTCGACCCGATGCTGAGCATGCCCTACCGCGCGGAATGGAGCGGCGAGTTCAAACAGATGGAAGCGGCCGAAGAGCGCATGGCCAAGATGTTCGCCGTCTCCCTTTTGCTGATCGCCATCATGCTCTACATGGCCTTCCGGTCGTTCCTCGACGCCGCGGTGGTGTTCGCCAACGTGCTGGCCATGGGCGTCGGCGGCGTCTGGGCGCTCCTGTTCGTCGGGCTGAACTTCAACATCTCCGCGGCCGTGGGGTTCATCTCGATCCTCGGCGTCGCCGTCATGAACGGTCTCTTGTTCGTTTCCACCTTCAACGGACTGCGCGCCAAAGGGATGGAACTGGACGAGGCCCTGCAACGGGGCACCCGGCAGTTGATCCGCCCCATCGTGATGACCGCGCTCGCGGCAATTCTCGGACTGCTCCCCGCAGCCCTCTCGACCAAGATGGGGTCCGAATCGCAACGCCCGCTCGCCGTGGTCGTCGTCGGCGGCATGCTCTTCACCATTGTCTGCCTGAATATCGTGCCAGTGCTGTACAGCTTCTACGGCCGCCGCACGCCCCCCGCCGGCGCCGGCGACATGGCGCACTGAGCGTCACTGGGGAAGTGCATGTTCGTCCGGAATAATCCCTTTCACCGGAACAGCTTGACAGTTGCCCTCAACTTCTGGGGCCGGCGGGGCCGATATTTGCGGTATCCGCATTCGGCTCAGGTGTTGCGATGCTCCGCAGAAGACTGTCCCGTTGGTTGTCGATCGGCGGAATCGCGTTCCAAGTCGGCTGCGCGACCCGCAACGCGGTGATCCCGGCGGGCCACCTCCCGCCACCGCTCCCGCCGGTGGATGTCCACACTGCGATCGCACTCGACGAGAGCCCCGCGGCGAAAGTCGGCCCGGTGGCGGCGCCCGATGCGAAGAAAGACGTGTTCCAGATTCCGCAGGCGCTGCCCGGCGGCGGGTTGCCGTTCGTGACACCGCCGAAGTTCGCCCCCGGTGCGACGCCGGCCGAACGCGCCGCGGCCGTGCGCGAGGCCTATCCGGTGCTGGTGCCCGTATCCGCGACGGTCGCCGTCGGCAAGACCGTGAGTTTGCCAGAACTCGAGCAATCGGCGCTGGAGAATAGCCCCGCCATCAAACGGGCGACGGCCGATGTCGCCACCGCCCACGGCCAAGTGATCCAGGCGGGGCTTTACCCCAACCCGACCGTCGGCTACCAAGCGGATCAGGTGCAGCCGCACCTGAGAATCCCGGAAGGGGCGACGTTCTCCGGGGCCGGTCAACAGGGGGGATTCATCAACCAGTTGATCAAAACCGCCGGGAAGTTGACGCTCGGGCAACGGGTCGCGGGGTTCGACTATATCAACGCCCTCGTCGCCGTCCGCGGGACCCAAGTGGCGGTGATCGCGCAAGTTCGCACGGCCTATTTCTCGGCGCTCGTCGCCCAGCAGAACGTGGCGATCAACAAAGGGCTCGCCGACATGATCGACGAGGTTTACAACTTGCAACTCAAGCGAGTCGCGGCCGGGGTTGATGCGGGGTACGAGCCGTTGCAGTTGTACGCCCAAGCGGTGCAGGCGCGGAATGCCTACGCCCAAGGCCAGGAGACGGCCAAGGCGGCGTGGAAGCAATTGGCCGCGGCCGTCGGGCAACCCGACCTGGCGCCGATGGATCTCGCGGGACAAGCTGCGGCCGCCGCCCCGGCGATCGACGAAGACGCGGCGAAGGCCCGCATCCTCGAGCAGCACACCGACATCCTCATAGCGCGGAATACCATCGCTCAGAACCGCACGAACCTGGTGCTGCAGAGGCGCCTGCCAATCCCCGACATCGGCACGAACCAATACCACCAATACGACAACGCCGCGCAAACTTACCAATTCGGGTTGCAGATCGGGATCCAACTGCCGCTCTACGACCGCAACCAAGGGAATATCCACTCGGCCCAGTCGAAGATCGCGTCGAGTACACTGAACCTCGAAGCGACCCGGAACGATCTCTTCGCCCGCTTCGCGGAAGCTTACGGACGGTACCGGGCGAACGCCGTCGCGGCGACCAACTACCGAGAGAAAGTACTGCCGAGTTTGACACAGGCGTACCAGGCGATCATCCGGCGCTACCAAGTCGAACCCGAGAAGGTCGGCTTCGGCGACATCGTCGTAGCGCAGCAGAACCTCGCCGCAGCGCTGCAGTCGTACTTGCAGATACTCGACGCTCAGTGGAAAGCGGTCGTGGACGTGGCCAACGTATCTCAAGTGGACGAACTCTATCCGGCGTCAAAATGAGTCGGCTGTGGCCCACCGCGAAGCGGAGTCGCAACGATACCAAGTCTTCGGTTGCGGCAAAGGATTTCCGCATTAGAGCGGACATCGAGTTTTCGTAGCGGTCCAGTTTTCTCTTCGCCCCAACGGGGCCGACTTTTACAGCCCAGGGCGGGAGCCCCGACGCTTTAACTATCATTGGCAAAGTATTACAAGACAATAGGTTGCGACGAAAACTCGAGTTTTCGATCTTTAGAAAATCCTTCAGTGACATCGCTTGACACTGAGACAATGCGGTGTCGAACAGAGGATTTCTTAGGAGATTTCTTGCTTGTATCCACCTGTCCACTGCCTCCGAAGATGTTTAAAGCGTCGGGGCGGAAGCCCTGGGACACACCGTCGTTTTTGTATTCGCCCCAACGGGGCCGGCGTCAGTCCCAGAGATACCGTTCATCGAATTCTATTTCGTGTTTCTGCAAAAACGCCCGGTATTCTTCTTGGAATGTCACCTTCCGGTGGTGTTCGCGTTGATCGGCGATGTATTCGCGGAGACCGTCCATCATCGGTGGATCGACCGAAAAAAACCCGTCCCGCTCTGCCACGCGAACGACCGATCGCCTCGCTCGTGCCGCCATGCGGAGGAATTGGATTTCACGTCGCGGATCATGTCGGCGATGGAAATCGTCGCAGCCATGCGGATCACCAAGTGAATGTGGTCTTCGACCCCGCCGGCCGCGAGGAGGTCGCATTTTCGTTTCCTCAGAATGCCGCCGATGTAGGCGTGGAGGTCGGGTCGCCAATCGTCGCGAATCCACGGCGCGCGATCCTTCGTGCTGAACACGGCATGGACCAAGATCTGTGTGAGCGACTGCGGCACGGTGGTTCCCACGGCGGCCCCGTTGGGGCGAAGAATCAGCGGAACCTGCGGTTCCCAGGGCTTCCGCCCTGGGCTGTATACGGCGGCCCCGTTGGGGCGAAGAATCGGCGGTTCCCTTCGACGAATCCAGCGTTTGAACGTTGAATCCAGCGTTTGACCGCTGAGTCCAGCGTTTGACCGCTGAGTCTACGCGAGGGTGTGCGACTTCTCGCTGGACTCAAGACTGGCGCAAAATTATGAGTGCAGGAACTCCTATTTCCACAGCATCCGATACGAATACTCGGAATCCACTCCAATACTGTACCACAGAAGTCTTCGGCCTCGCGTCGGATTTCCTCAGCGGCCGACGCGGGCCATCGGATTCGCTTCGTGTCCGTGCCGAAGCACACTTCGTGGTTGAATCAGGTGGAGATCGGGTTCAGCGTGTGGACGCGTCGGGTCCTGAAGCGGGGCGACTTCCGGTCGATCCCCGTTGAAATCCCCCTTCGCATGACGGGCACCGATGGCGATTCGGGCGTACCACGGGGCGTACCAACGGGGGGCATTCGGCCGCGTCGCAATGCACCGATGTGCACTCTCAGCGTTTTCGGGGGCGGAAGTGACGACCCGCACGAACCACCAGAAACGAAAGGGGCCGGCGCTTCTCAGCACCGGCCCGCACCGACTCGCATCAAATTACCCGGCATGGATTCGAACCATGACGAAGAGTACCAAAAACTCTTGTGCCGGCGATGCAAACACAATCCCGATAAAAACTTGCAACTTGCAACCTGACACCAGCGCAGTGCCGGGCGCAGTGACAGAATGTTCCGGCGAATCGAGCGAAGGCGGCATATCCGACGCCGACCTGGCCACGCTCGTGGCCACATGGCCAACGCTTTCGGAGCCCATACGGGCCGCTATTCGCGCTCTGATCGGTGCGGCACGTTGATGAACCCGTAACCTCCGGAGCGACAGTCCCCAGCAGCATCCTGCCAATCCCCAAAAATCGCTGGACTTGGCCACTTCTTTCCCACCGGGATGTACCAAAAGATGTACCGATAACCAAAACGATCTGTCACCTGAACTCTCCGCGATTGTCGCAGCATGGCCCACCCTGCCCATGACGCTTCGCCGCGCCATGCTCGCGATGATCGCGTCGATAGGCTGACTTCCACGCGATCCGAAGCATCGTCCATCATCAACGGGGAAATACTATGTCCGCATCAGATCCGAGTACGTGGCTCTGGAGGAAAGACCCCTTTCCCCAACTCCTCACGCGCTGGCTGCGAAAGCTACCTCCTTCGGGGTGGGAGGGGAACATCTTCCAGTTGCAGATGGCGCTGAACAATGCGGCTCGGCGCCATCGCTTCTACGCCTTCGTCCCGAGTCAGAATGCCCTCGGAGTCAGGATCCGGGCCGAGAAGGGCATCATCGAGTCGCACGGCTTCGAGCTGGTATCGCTCCGGAAGGCGAAGCAGCGGGCCATCCGCATCGCGCCGAAGGTGCTGCAAGCATGACAACTCAGTGACAACCGCAGTTTATACCCGTCTGCGCGCTACAGACGCATGCACTCACAAGGGCATGATCCGCGGGACAATGTACTCGGTGACACTTCGGAGAGTCCTTCGGAAAAGCGATGTTGCTTTGAAATTGCCGGGTGCGGCAGGTGCCGAGGAACGTGGTGGTAGCTGCCGTGGGCGCCGGGGGTTACGTGCATC
>JANXTU010000372.1 GCA_025352235.1 Fimbriiglobus sp. | reverse complement strand
CTGTTTCTGCCCGAAACTCAATCGAGTTTCGCTGGTCTGGCTCCCCCTCTCCGCTTCGGAGAGGGGGCCGGGGGGTGAGGTCTCACCAGCCGCATAAAGTGCAGCTTTTTTTGAGTGCCAGAAAGATTTGCCAGACCCATGGCGACCCGCCGGGAGTTCCTGGCGGATCTCCAACACCGAATTCGCTTCGTCTACCTGCCGAAGCATAGTTCGTGGCTCAACCAGATCGAGATCGTCTTCGGGATCATCCACCGGAAGCTCCTGCGCGGCGGAAACTTCACCTCGGTCGCGGACCTGCAATCGCAGTTGCGGGAATTCATGAGCTACTACACCACCACGATGGCCCACCCGTTCGCTTGGACCGACACGGGAAAGCCCGTGTTAAAAAAGCGTCGGCCGAGCTTTGTGTCTCCGCACCGACACCTAAAACTGGGCAGAAGCCAAAGGATACACAAAGCGAACGCCCCATGCATGGCTGCTTGAGAGTTGTGGAACTAGACCATCTCTACGCGGGCAACCGAGCCGAGATGGGCCGCCGCACGGGCATATCGATGACCGGCATCGTCAAAGTCGTAACTGGCGAGCAGGGTGGCGGTCGCCGGATCCTGGAAAAGCTCGTGGCTAACACCGCGGCGAGCGCGGCTTGGCTCCTGACGGGCGCAGGGCCGCCGCTGCGCGGGTCGGGCCTGCCGGTCGCGGACGCCTGCTTGCCGGGAGCGCCCGACCGGCACCGGGATCTGCATGCCGCCAAGACGGTCACGGATCTGGATGCGACGTAACTCCTTGCCGCGCCTAGGTCGTTCCGAAAGTCGGACGTCATTCCACGATAGGGTGGGTGGGTTCACGCTGGAATGACGACTCCCAGAATCGTTGGCACACCCGGCGGCGAAATCCGCGTGGGAACGACCGGTACTATTGGCTATGCTACTCTAAAACCCGTCCGACTGTACCGCTCACCTATCCGGGTTTCGGTGAGAAGCGGCCGTCGCGGCCCGATTCGCCCCGACGCGGCCGCGTTTGGCCCCACCGGACGCAGACGCGGACGAACCGTCCAGGAAGCCGCCGTTAACCGACGCGTGAGTCATGACCGCCTATGCCGGAGGTTCCCGTGTACCGTCTCGCTGCGCTCTCCCTTCTCTTCCTCGCACCTGCCGCACACGCCGTCGAACCGGAGAAACGACCGAACATCGTTTGGATCGTCGTCGATGACATGTCGGCGAACTTCGCCTGTTACGGGGAGAAACTGATCCGTACGCCTCATGTCGATCGGCTCGTGAAGGACGGCACGCGGTTCAGCAAGGCGTTCGTGACCGCCCCGGTCTGTTCGCCGTGCCGGTCCGCACTCATCACCGGGTGCTACCAGACGACCATCGGCGCGCACCACCACCGCAGCGGGCGCGGCGAACTGAAGATCACGCTCCCTGGGGATGTGGTGCCGGTTCCGGTACTGTTCCAGAAGGCCGGCTATTACACGTGCATCGGTGGGTTCCAGGCGACCGGCGACAAGCTCGGCAAGACCGATTACAACTTCGAGTGGGACCGCACGATGTACGACGGCAACGACTGGGCCGGGCGCAAGCCGGACCAGCCGTTCTTCATGCAGGTCCAACTGAACGGCGGGAAGTACCGTGGGCAGGGGCCGAACGCAAACTGGCAGAACCGCGTGAAGAAGGAACTCGGTTCGAACACGAAGCCCGCGGACGTCGTGCTCCCGCCGTACTACCCGCGCGACCCGGTGATCCTCCAAGACTGGGCCGATTATCTCGACTGCTGCCGGTACACGGACAAGGAAGTTGGCGACGTGATCGCACGGCTGGAGAAGGAGAAGTTGCTCGACGACACGGTCATCTTCTTCATGACCGATCACGGCATCAGCCACGCCCGCGGCAAGCAGTTCCTGTACGACGAGGGGACGCACGTGCCGTTCGTCGTCCGCGGGCCGGGCATCGCGAAGGGGGTCGTGCGAGACGACCTGATCGAACATATCGACCTGACCGCCACCTCGCTCGGCCTCGCCGGCATCGACATTCCGAAGTGGATGCAGGGGCGGAACGTGTTGGCAAAGGACTACGAGAAGCGGGAGGCGGTGTTCGCCGCCCGCGACCGCTGCGACGAGACGATGGAGCACCTCCGGAGCGTGCGGACGCCGCAGTTCAAGTACATCCGCAACTACCTGAACGAGCGGCCTCACCTCCAGCCCTGCGCATACAAGGACGAGAAGGCCGTCGTGCAAAAGTTGCGGGAACTGCACGCGGCCAAGAAGCTCGACGACCTTACAGAGAAGTTGCTGTTCGCGGAGACCCGCCCGGTGGAAGAGCTTTACGACCTCGCAACGGACCCACACGAGGTGACGAACCTCGCCGCTGACCCGAAGCACAAGGCCACGCTCGATGCGATGCGAAAGTGGACTTCCCCACGAAAAACGGGCGCGCAGTTAAGAGTTTTCGGAACATTCGAACTCCGCCGGGGCGACGTACCCCAGCGACGAGTGTCGGCGCATTCGGTTGTAGAACACTTCGATGTACTCGAACAGGCTCGCCTTCG
>JANXTU010000369.1 GCA_025352235.1 Fimbriiglobus sp. | reverse complement strand
TCGTTCCGCAGGCCCGAAAACGCCAGCAGGATGATCTCGGCCCGGTGGGCCAACCCCTGCGGGCACGACCTCGACCCGGCCATCGACTGCAACACCTCTTGCTGACGCTCGCTGATCGCGAACTTGGCCATCCTTGGCATGACATCCCTCCAGTACAGTGCGGCTCGCACCGAATTGGAAGCTATGGCGAAAATCGATGTCGGACGGAAGACCGAATCAGCCTTGGTGATCTATTCAACACCGGCGCGGATGTGACTGGCACGAACGCCGATGGCAACACTTCGCTCCACGTCGCCGCATTCCTGTGCCGAACCGACGTGGTGAGTTTGTTCCTGGAGAAGGGCGCTTCGACGACGGCGAAGAACGGCCGCAGCGAAACACCGATCGACGTGGTCTCCGGTGCGTGGAGCAAGGAACTGGGCGATTTCTATGCCGGCATCGCCTCATCCGCCGGCTTCAGGATCGATCTGAAGCAAGTGGAGCAGGACCGACCGAAAATGGCACAAATGCTCAGCGAGCATCGGATAGCGAACGAAAAGGGCAAGTAAGTGGATCCGTTTGAAAGTGACACGGCATACTGCTTTGTCGTGTGGCGAGGATTCCTTTGCCCTGAACAGCCGACTGATTGACAGCTCCACCGTCGCAGGTTACAGTACATAATCTGCCTGTCCTTCTCCTCTCCGGTTCTTTTCAATGATTCCATTTACTCGCCGACAGTTTCTCTCCACCGCCGTCGCGGCCACCTTAACCGCTCCCGCTATCCGCGCCCAAAAAAAACCAGCCACAGACCGCATCAAGATGGCCACCATCGGCTGTGGTGGCCAGGGCCGGGGTGACATGGGTGGATTCATGGGCTTCGCCGACGTGCAGATGGTGGCCGTCTGCGACGTGGTGCCGGAACACCGCGAGCAGGCCAGGAAACAAGTGAACGACCACTACAAAAACGCCGACTGCAAGGCGTACTCCGACTTCCGCGACGTGCTGACCCGCGACGACATCGACGCCGTGCTCATCGGCACGCCGGATCACTGGCACGCCATTATCACCATCGAAGCCTGCAAGGCCGGCAAGGATGTCTACTGCGAGAAGCCGGAGTGCCTGACCGTCCGCGAAGGGCGGGCGATGGCCGACGCGGTGAAGCGCTACGGCCGGGTATTTTCCGGCGGCAGTCAACGAGTACTCGGTGACTACGGCGACTGGCCCCGCACCATCTGGGGCGGTTCCCTCGGCACGGTGAAGGAAGTCTATGTCGATTGCGGTGGCCCCTCGGAGGATTGCTATCTGCCCGAAGAGAAGCTGCCCACCGGGATGACGCCGGCGGAATGGGAGATGTGGCTCGGGCCGGCGCCGAAGCGGCCCTTCCACTCCACGCTCATCAAGGGAGGCTTTCGCCCTTTCCGCGACTACTCCGGTGGTGGCATGACCGACTGGGGCGCGCACCGCTTTGGCGCCGCGATGTTCGCCACCGGCCACCACCTCACCGGGCCGACCGACATCATCCCACCGGACGGCAAAGAGGTGAAGCAACTGACGTACGTCTTCGCCGATGGCATGAAGATGTACCACGGCGGCACGACCGACATCAGCTACGTCGGCACCGAAGGGGAACTCGATCGCGGCAAACCGATGCCGGCAAAGGCACCGCGGGCTTCGGACATGCCGACCTACCGGGGCAAGGGGGGCATCTTCGGCGACTTCCTCCATTGCGTGCGGACGCGGGAGAAGACGTTCCGCAACATCGAGGTCGCGCACCGGGCCTGCACCGTCTGCCATCTCGGAAACATCGCCTACTGGCTGAAGCGGCCGCTAAAGTGGGATCCCGTGAAGGAAGAGATTGTCGGCGATGCCGAGGCCGCGCGCTGGCTCGACCGCCCGAAGCGCGAGCCGTGGGCGCTGTCGTAGCCCGTCGCGGTTCGAATTCTCTCCCCCAGACCCTCCTGCAAGTACCTTTCACATGAACCGCATCGCATTCGCCATCCCCAGCCTCTTGATCTGCGCGCTGTTCGCGTTCGCGCAGCCCGACAAAGCAAAACCGCTCGCGGAGACCTTCGCCGAGCTGCTGCCCGGCTTGGAAAAAGCCGACCGGGGTGCCCAGCAGAAATGGCAGGACATCTGCAACGCGGCTGCTGCGCCCGGCGGAGAGAAGCTCCGCGCCGAAGCCTGTACGCTCATGGTCGCGAAGCTCGACGCGAAGACGCCCGCGGCGACGCGGATGTGGTTGCTAACGCAATTGCAGCGGATCGGCCGCGAGGAGTCGGTGGCTCCCCTCACGCAGCTGATCGACGAAAAAGACGATACGGTGCGTGAGTCCGCCGTACGGGCGCTGGCGAACAATCCGAGCCCGAAGGCGACGGTGGCGCTCGCGGCCGGCTTGAATCGGACGAGCGGTTCCGCGAAGGTCGGCCTGCTAAACGCCCTCGGCCACCGGGCCGACGCGGCTGCGGCTGGTGATGTCGGGATACTACTCGAAGGCGGCGGCGACATCGCCGTCGCAGCGGCCCGCGCACTCGGACGAATCCCCGGCCCGGAATCATTGAAGGTGCTCAAGGCGGCACGGACGGAGGCCAAGGGCGCCGTCCGCGCCGCCATCGGCAACGCTCTCCTCGTCCACGCAGATCGCATGATGGTCAAAGACACCGACGGCGCGGCCGCGATCTACAAGTTGCTCGATGCCGAGGGCGAAGCCCGTGCGATCCGCCTCGCGGCGACGCGCGGCACGATTCAAACCGCCGGCGACAAAGCCGGCAAGTTGATCCTCACCATCTTGGCGGGCGACGACGCCGGCGCGCGGGCCGTCGCGGTCGGTCAGATCGAATCGCTGACCGCCGGCGCATTGAAGACGCTCGCTGCGAGCCTGGAGAAGTTGCCGGCGCCGAGTCGGGTCTCAGTCCTAACCGCCATCGCGGCCCGTGGGGATAAGTCGCAACTGCCGGTCGCCTTGGCCGCCGCGAAAAGTGCGGACGCAGATGTGAAGCGGGCGGGCATCCTCGCCCTCGGCCGTCTCGGCGATGCCAGTGCGGTCGAATTCCTCCTTGATGCCATGTCCGGAAAGGAAGCGACCGCTGGGCTCGCCGCCGAGAGCCTCGCGGCACTTCCCGCCGAGGGTGTGAATGAGAAGCTGATCGCGGTACTCAATACCGAGAAGACAGCGGCGAGATCGGTCGCCCTCATCGGCATCCTCGAACGCCGGAAGGCGTCGGAGGCCGTGCCGGCGCTGTTGAAGGCAGCAAACGGGACCGATGCCGTGGTTCGCAATGCGGCGTTCGCCGGGTTGAAGACATTGGCCACACCAGTAGCCGTGCCGGAGATGGTCGCCGCTCTCGTAAAATTGCCGAAAGGGATCGAGCGGAACCAGGCCGAGTTCGCAATCGTCGCGGTCAGTACGCAGTCGACTCCGGGCAAGCGGGCTGATCCTGTGCTCGCGGCTATGAAGAAGGAGCCCGAGCGGACGGCCGATCTCTTGCCGCTGCTCGGTCGCTTGGGCGGAACGTCTGCGCTCAAGGTCGTTCGCGAGGGAGTCGCAGGCAAAGACGCCTCACTCCGCGAAGCGGGTGTCGTCGGCCTCTGCAACTGGCCCGACGCGTCGGGCAACGACGACCTGCTCGCGCTGGCTACCGGGAGCGTCGTCGATACCGACAAGCAGCGGGCAATCCAAGCCCTCATCCGCATCAACGCGGTGCTGATCGACCGAACTCCGGAGGAACGGCTCGTCGCGCTGGAGACCCTGAAGAAAACAATGACACTGGCAACCCGCGACGACGAGCGCCGGGCACTTCTCGACGGGATCGGTTTCGTCCGCCACATCGAGACGCTGCATTTCGTGCTGCTGTACCTCGACCAGCCGGCGCTTGCACAGTCGGCGTGCCGGGCCGTCGTCGAACTGGCACATTCCAAGATGCTCCGGGAACCGAACAAGGCGGAGTTCGCCAAGGTGCTCGATCGCGTCATCGTGCTGTGCAAAGACAAAGGGCTCGTCGATCGGGCCAAGTCGTACAAGGAAGGGCGGTAAGCGATGTTCGAAGTCGGAGGCTTCCGCGCGGCTCTCCACGGAGGCGTGACGCGACGGGCATTCCTGACGGCCGGCGCACTGAGCCCGGCCGCGCTCGCACTGGATCGCGTTGGTGCGGCGGATCCGTCGGTGAAGCCGGCATCCGTCATCGTGCTCTGGCTCTGGGGCGCTCCGAGCCACATCGATACGTTCGACCCGAAACCAAACGCCCCGTCCGAAATCCGCGGCCCCTTCGGCACGATCCCGACACGGACGCCGGGGGTGCGCTTCACCGAACTGTTCCCGAAGACGGCCGCGCGGTCGGATCAGTTCGCGCTGATTCGGTCAATGGTGAACTCCGACGGGGATCACTTGAAGGCCGGATCGATCGGACTGACGGGCATGCTCGAAGGGAAGAACGCCGAAGTGCCCAACTTCGGTTCCATCGTCGCCCGGCACCGCGGTGGAAAGGATCTCCCCGCCTTCATGGCAATCGGGCGCGGCAACCCGCGAGATGTCGTCGGACCGATGAAGGGCTACGGCGGCGGGAACTGGGGGCGGAATTACGATCCGCTCCTCGTTGGCTGCACCGAGATGGGGGAGACCGACATCCCCGCGCTCAAACTGCTCGACGGCCTTTCCCCGGCGGCGCTCGACGACCGCCGCAAACTGCTCGGTGATCTCGACCGGATGAGTCGGTCGGCGGATCGGCCGTCGTTCGACAAGTGGGAGGCGACCCAGAAGCGGGCGTACGCCCTGCTCACCACACCGGAAGCCCGCGCGGCTCTCGATTTGTCTCGGGAAAAGCCGGCCGCGCGAGAAGCCTACGGGCAGACCTCGTTCGGGCAGTCCTGCCTGCTGGCGCGGCGGCTGGTGCAGGCGGGTGTTCCGTACGTGCAGGTGAACTGGAGCCAGTACGTCGAAGCGATGACGCCGAACTGCGACTTCGGCTGGGACACGCACGTCTTCAATTTCGACCTTCTCCCCGACCGCCATGGGCCAATCTTCGACCGCGTGTTCAGTGCCCTGCTCGACGATCTGAAAGAACGAGGGATGCTCGAGCGAACCCTCGTGGTGGCCATGGGCGAATTCGGCCGGACGCCCCGGATCAACGGCCAAGCGAGCCGCGACCACTGGCCGCAGTGCTACTTCTCGATGTGGGCCGGATGCGGCGTGCGCGGCGGCGCGGTGATCGGCGACAGCGACGCCACCGGCGGCGCCCCGCTTACGGAAGCGATTACCCCCGGCATGGTCGGTGCGACCATCCTCCAACTGGCCGGCCTCGACAGTCAAGCGCGGGCGGAACTCCGGGTGCTCCCCGGGATGAGGGTGATCCATGAACTCTTCTAAACCCCTTCGCCTCACGACGGACGGCACCTGGAAGCAGGATCCGCTCTTCCTGGATAGCGGCGAGATCGTTTACACGGTTCTCGAAACGCCGACGCTGATGCGGCTGATGCAACTCAAGCCGATGGCGAAGTCGCCGATAAAATTGCACCCGGACGCGACCGCGAACGAATTCGAGGCGACCTTCACTGCCGATCGCAAGTACTACGCTTTCGTGCAGAGCCGGGGCAACTTGAACATGAAACTGGTGATCCGCGAAGCGGCCACCGGTAAGGATTCCATTTTCGATCCGGGCGGCGGCTTCGCGAGCATCCGTAGGCCGAGCTTCCATCCGAAGGGCGACCGGGTCTGCTTCGCCATCCCCGCCGCGAGCGGGCAGGAGATAGCGTCCGTCGGTCGCGACGGCAGAGATCTCAAGACGCTTACGAGCGGCGGTATCAACAACTGGCCGGCGTACTCGCCGGATGGCAAACGGATCGCGTTCTGCTCGAGCCGGGACGGCGATTTCGACCTGTACGTGATGAACGCCGATGGCACCGACGTGAAGCGGATCATCAAACTGAAGGGGATGCAGACCCGCCCCTGTTGGTCACCGGACGAGCAGCGATTGGCGTTCACCTGGAACCGCGAGGGGAAGTACGACATCCACGCCGTGAACATCGACGGCACGGGTCTCGTGCGACTGACGGACGGGCTGGATCGTGCCGACTATCCGGTCTGGCACCCGGACGGGAAATCGCTGGCATTCGTCGGCGAGCAGGCCGGTCGGTTTGATCTGTTCTCCGCTTCCCTCGCGAAGTGACACGGGCCTCATTATGGATTGGGTTCTATTCATGCGGATTGCTCTCGCAGCCGTGCTGGTTATCGGGATCGCTACGCCCAGCCACGCCGATGGGCCGACGGCGGAGCAGTCCGCCTTCTTCGAGACAAAGGTACGTCCGCTGCTGTCCAAACGGTGTTACTCTTGTCACAGTACGTCGGCCAAAAAGTCGAAGGGCGGACTCAAGCTCGACAGCCGTGAGTCGATTTTGAAAGGCGGGGACAGCGGCCCAGCCGTTGATCTGGGAAAGCCCGCGCGGAGCTTGTTGTTGAAGGCGGTCAAGTACGACGGGTTGGAAATGCCGCCGACTGGTAAACTCTCCGTAGACGAGATTGAAGTCCTATCGAAGTGGGTCGAGATGGGCGTGCCGTGGCCGGAAACGGCGGTGAAGCCGGTTGTAGGCCTAGAGGTCGGCGTCCTGACCCCAGAACGACTTAAGCACTGGGCCTTCCAACCGCTTCAGGGAACCGACCCACCGATTCGGACCGAGGCAGATCGCAAACGGCAGCCGATCGACCGGTTCATCGATTCGGGACTTGCAGTAAAGGGGCTGAAGCCCGGCCCGGCCGCTGACCGCCGTACTCTGATCCGGCGGGCTAACCTCGACCTGATTGGGTTGCCGCCCAACCCGGAAGAAGTCGAGGCGTTCGTCCTCGACGACTCTGCGGACGCCTACCCAAAACTAATCGAAAAATTGCTCGCGTCACTCCACTACGGGGAACGTTGGGGCCGGCATTGGCTGGACGTCGCCCGGTTCAGCGACGGTCACGGCAGCTTCCTCGACCCCGCGCCATTGCCCGAAGCCTGGCGATACCGGGACTGGGTGGTGAAGGCACTCAATGATGACCTTCCGTATGACCAGTTCTTGAAGTCTCAGATTGCGGGCGACCTGATCGGCGATGGCAAGGAAGTAGTCGCCACAGGCTTCCTTGCCGTTGGACCAACGTACCAATCCGACGGCGGTGATCCGGAGAGTGTGGCGAAGTCGAAAGCCGAAACGCTGGACGACCGCGTGGACACGGTGACGCGCGGTTTGCTGGCATTGACCGTCAGTTGCGCCCGTTGCCACGATCACAAGTTCGACCCGATCCCACAGGCCGATTACTACTCCTTCGCAGCGGTGTTCAACAACACCAAGACTGTGGACCGTTCTTCAGCCACCTCGGAAGAACTGAAGCTGGTAGTCGAACACAAGAAGTCGCTCGACGCTGTCACGGCCAAGCTGAAAAATCTATCGAAGGACACCGAACCCGAGCGACGGAAGGAGTTGGAATCGGAGGTCGCCAAACTCAAGGCCTCCGCGCCGCCCCGCGTCCACGCGGTCGAGGACGCGGGGTCTGCGGACATGCCGCTCGCGCTCCGAGGCGACCCACTGAAGCCCGGCGTGATCATCCCACGGCGGTTTCTGGCCGCCCTCGCTGGCCCGAAACCGCCGACATGGACAAAAGGTAGCGGACGGTTGCAACTGGCTGACGCCATCGCTAGTCCTACGAACTCACTGACGCCGCGCGTCATGGTGAACCGAGTCTGGCAACACCACTTCGGCCGGCCGCTTGTCGCCACGCCGGGCAACTTCGGACTGCTCGGCGAGAAGCCAAGTCACCCCCAGTTGCTCGACTGGCTCTCAGCCAAGTTCGTCGCCGACGGCTGGTCGCTGAAGAAACTTCACCGCCTCATCATGCTCTCGGACACCTACCAGCGCAGCAGCCAGTTTGATGCGGCCAGTTTCCGCATCGACGGCGACAACCGCTATCTTTGGCGAATGGCACCCCAACGGCTGGAAGTGGAGGCCTGGCGAGACACCATCCTCGCAGTCACGGGAGAACTCGACCGCACCTTCGGCGGGGCTTCCGTCCACGACATCCTGACCAGCCCGCGCCGCACGCTGTACGCCGCCGTCAGCCGCAATGGCGACAAATTGCCGGCCGATGAGTTCCTCCGTCTATTCGACTTTCCGTCCATGCGCGCAACCGTATCCGAGCGGACATCGAGCACCGTGCCGCAGCAGTCGCTTTTCCTCATGAACAGCCCGTTTATGGCCGCGCGAGGCAAGGCATTCACCGCGCGATTACTTCGCGAGGCGAAAACCTCGGACGCCCGGATCGACCGAGCCTACGCTTTGCTCTACGGCCGAACGGCTACCGCGGATGAGCGAGAGACCGCGACGGCATTCCTTTCTGCCGGCAAGGAAGCCGAGATGTGGCCCCGTTACGCCCAGGCGCTGTTGGGTTCTTACGAGTTGATGCAGTCCCGTTGAGAGGTCATTCGCCATGAAGTTCCCAGCCCACGAATCGGCTGTCCGTGCGGCTCTCGCCGCCCCGTCGCGGCGTCAACTCTTGCGCCACCTCGGGGCGGGCTTCGGCACGCTCGGCTTGACAGCCGTCCTGGCAGACGCCGGATTGCTCTCGGCGGCCGAGGCTCCCGCCTCATTATCGCCACTGGCCCCGAAGGCTCCGCACTTCGCCCCGAAGGCGAAGCGGATCATCCAGCTGTTCATGCCGGGCGGGCCCTCGCAGGTGGACACGTTCGACTACAAACCTGCTCTCGCAAAAAACTCTGGTCAGCGACCGTCGCTAGTGGATCGCAAGTCGCTTCGGAATACCAAGGGCGGGTTAATGCCTTCGCCGTTTGGTTTCAAGCAATACGGCAAGTGTGGAAAATGGGTGAGCGAAATTTTCCCACATGTGGCCGGCTGCGTGGACGATATCTGCTTCGTCCACTCGATGCACACCGACACTCCTGAACATGCCAGCGCCATCCTGATGATGAATCTCGGCCACCTCCAGCCGACTCGCCCGAGTATGGGATCCTGGCTGGTGTATGGACTCGGCTCGGAGAACCGGAACTTGCCGGGGTTCGTGGCCATGTCGCCGCGGGCGCAGCCGCGGGGCACGTTATCCAACTGGGGCAGTTCGTTCCTTCCTGGAGCGTATGCCGGCACATACGTGAACATCTCCCAGATGAAACCGGACGCAGTGGTCGCTCACCTGAAAAACACTGGACTCAAGCCGGACGCCCAGCGGCAGCAAGTCGATCTGTTGGCCAAGTTGAACCGGTTGCATCTGGAACGCTCGGAGAAGGACGCTCAACTGGAAGCGAGCATCGAGTCGATGGAACTCGCGTTCCGCATGCAAACGGCCGTGCCGGAGGTGTTCGACACATCCGGCGAGACTAAAAATACACTGGAACTCTATGGCCCTGGCGAGTTCGCCAAAGGATGCCTGCTGGCTAGACGCATGGTCGAACAGGGCGTGCGGGTGGTGCAATTATCGCACTCCATCGACGGGTACGACATCGCTTGGGACACCGGCCACGACGACATCATCAAGGGGCACGCCTTGTTAGCAAAGGCTTGCGATCAAGGGATTGCAGCGTTGCTCACCGACCTGAAGCAGCGCGGGCTGTTGGACGAGACGCTGGTCCTGTGGGGGGGCGAGTTCGGCCGCGCACCGACCTCCGAAGGGGCGAAGGGGCGGGATCACGACCACTACGGCTTCACGGTCTGGATGGCCGGCGGCGGCGTAAAGCCGGGGACGAACTACGGGGCAACGGATGAATTCGGGCTTTCTGCGACTGAGAACCGAGTCCATGTCCGCGACTTGCACGCCACCATCCTGCACCTGATGGGCCTCGACCACGAGAAGCTAACGTACCGCTACAGCGGACGAGACTACCGTCTGACCGATGTTGCCGGCAGCGTCGTGAAGGGCGTGTTGAAATGACCCGCCAATGGGACCGAAGGGTCGTGGATCAAAATCGGGATCGGGCTAGCGGCCGTTCATCATCGGCAAGGACAAGGAGTACGGGCGGCCCCTCCTCAACCCGGACGGCAACTCGGTGTACTGGTCTGCCGACGTGACGTACAACCCGCTAGATCACCTTGGAAGGGCGGTCGAAGAAACCGGCGAGAAAGGGCCGGTCGTGAGCGGGAAGAATCAAGACCGAAGAGCTGGCGAGACGATGATCGGTTGGAAGGCGGTGGACGATTGGAAGCAAGCGTCGGCCGAACCTTCCCGGGGTCGGCCGAGACACCCGATGACTGCATACAGTGCGAAGCGGGTTTTGGTCCAGTGAATGGGGTCCACTTCAAACATTGCCCTCGATTGGTGCCTGCCAATTAATTTTTCCAGTGTCACGACTGATGCTGAGGACCTCTCGTAATCCAGCCAAAAGCATGCTAGCACCGTTTGGCATGATATGTTTGATGAAGGCCGATCTGTAATCAAAGACGGCTTTAGGGAGCCACGTTCTGGCATCGAGAGCCGTGAGAAATCCCCGTCCTTGCGTTTTCAAACTGGACTTCCCCACGAAAAACGGGCGCGCAGTTAAGAGTTTTCGGAACATTCGAACTCCGCCGGGGCGACGTGGACTTCCCCACGAAAAACGGGCGCGCAGTTAAGAGTTTTCGGAACATTCGAACTCCGCCGGGGCGACGTACCCCAGCGACGAGTGTCGGCGCATTCGGTTGTAGAACACTTCGATGGACTCGAACAGGCTCGCCTTCG
>JANXTU010000365.1 GCA_025352235.1 Fimbriiglobus sp. | reverse complement strand
TCGCTCCGCGACGCGGGATTGCTCGCCGGGTTGGACGACACGACTCTCGGCCTCATCCAAAACTGGGACGTCGCCCCGCCGTTGGCCACACTCCCGCAAGGGTTGGCGTATTCCTCCGGCATCGGTGCCCCGGCCGATGTCCGCATCTATACCCCGGCGGGAGATCTGCTCCAAGCGTTCACGCCGTTCGACCCCGCGTTCGTCGGCGGCGTCTCGGTGGCCCGCGGCGATTACAACGGCGACGGTGTGCTGGACACCGCCATCGGCGCCGGCTTCGGCGGCAACGCGCACGTCAAAGTCTACGACGGCGCCACCGGTGCGGAACTCCTCAGCTTCTACGCCTTCGAAAACTATCAAGGCGCGGTCTCGGTAGCCCTCGGCGACTTGGACGGCGACGGCAAAGCCGAGTTGATCGTCGGTTCCCAAACCGACAGCAACACCGTGCATGTCTACGCGACCGACGGCACGATGATCCGGAGTTTCTACGCCTACAGCGACTACGCCGGCGGGTTAAACGTGTCGGCGAGCGACCTCGACGGCGACGGCAAAGCGGACGTCTTCACCTCGGCCGTCGGCGCCGGCGGCGGACCGCACGTCAAAGTCTTCTCCGGGGCCGATTTCAGCGAGGTCATCAGTCTGTACGCGGCCGAAACGGCGCTGGCCAACCGCCGCGTCTCGGTCGCCGTCGGCGACCTCAACGGCGACGGCTACGCGGACATCGTGAGTGCGAGCACCGGCCCGGACGGCGCCCGAATCCGCGCGATCAACGGCCGGGACGGTTCCGTATTCGCGGACTTCTCGCCGTTCGTCGACTACGTGGGTGAGATCAGCATCGGCTTGACCGATCTCAACGGCGACGGCGATTTGGAAATCGTCACCGGGTCGGCCGCCGGGACCGCGCCGCACATCAAAGCCTTCGAGGCGGACGGGACGGAAATCTATTCCGAGTACGGATTCGAGGTCCCGTTCGTCGGCGGGGTCAACACCGGCGTCGCCATCGGCACGGTGCGGAGCCGGGCAGTGCGCTACCCCGCGATCCCGACGCCGGATGCCTTCGACCAGGGTTAAGGCGGCGGCGGTGGGGATTGAAACGACCCGAGACCGACCCGGTCGACTCACCGCGTGACGCCGTGTAAGATGAACTTCGGATCGTCCTCGAGACTACCGGAGTATCCCATGTCCGAACCTATTTCTCGCCGGGAATTCGCCGCCGTTGTCGGCACCGTCGCCGCGACCGGGGCCGTGGTCGCCGCCGAGCCGGTCAAGCCCACCGAGATCCCGAAGCCGACCGAAGCGCCCTTCGAGCGCGACTACGACGCCCCGAAATTCAACCCGGGTTGGAAGAAGCCGCAGATCCATCGGCTGCTCGTTCAAGACTTCGTCATCTACGCCCACAGCGACTTGGGGATGGTGAAGAAACTGATCGAGAAAGAACCGGCCCTGCTGAACGCCGCGATGGATTGGGGCGCCGGCGACTGGGAGACCGCCCTCGGCGCGGCGTCGCACATCGGGAAGCGCGACATCGCCGAGTTCCTCATCGAGCACGGCGCCCGCGTCGATCTCTTCGCCGCGACGATGCTCGGGCAGCTCGAAGTCGTGAAAGGACTTTTGAAGTTGCAACCGAAGCTGATCGACGCCAAAGGCCCGCACGGATTCAACTTGCACTGGCACGCGAAAGCCGGCGGCAAACTCGCGGAACCGACGCTGGAATACCTGCAAAGCATCAAGGCGGTCGAATTCGCGGCGCCGAAGAAATCGTAAGCGGTCGCGTTTTTCCAACCGCGCATTTTCCGCTAAACTGTCCCCGTGGCGGTCGCATTCAGCAGCGAGGAGTTGGCACATGGTCTCGCGCATTTGGCTGGCCGGCGTCGCATTGGTCCTCGGTAGTCCATTCGCGGTGGCACAAGTGCCGGCCGCGAATACGATTTCGGCGGAAGCTTCGGAAACCCTCCGGGTCGCTCCCGATGTGGCCCGCATTCAATTCGCAGTCGTGGCCAAAGACGGTATCGCCGAAACCGCCGCCGACGAAAACGACAAGCTCGCCAAAGACCTGCTCGCGGCGATCACCAAGTTGAAGCTCAACGGCGTCAAAGTGACCTCCCAGACGATGAAGCTTTCCAAGGTCGAAAGCGGCGACAACAACGTCGCGGTCGCCCCGGGCGGGGGCAACGTCCCGATGCTCAAAGCCGACTACCGGGCGGTCCGCACCGTGACGGTGACCGTGAAAGACGCCGATGCCGAGCAACTGCAAGCGACCGTCGCCAAGCTCCAGAAGGAAGCCGCGAAAATCGGCGTTGCGGGGGATTCGACGGCGAACGTGTACAACGGATTCGGCAACGAGCGGCAAAACTCCGTCCGCGTGACGTACGGCCTCCAAGCCGGTTGGGACGACAAGAGCAAAGACGTGCTAACCAAGCTGACAAAACGGGCGCTGGAACGCGCGACCCTGCTCGCCGAAGGCGCGGGGTTGAAAGTCGCGGGGGTCGTCGCGATCGACGAGCCGCGCGAACCGACGGCCCCGAACGCCACCAACATCATCTACGGCATCACCGAAACGGGCGACGAACTCACCGACGGCGAACTCGTTTTGAAGGTGCGCGTGCGCGTCACCGTGCGCGTGTTGGAAAAATAAACGCCCCGTCCCGCCGCCGCGGTGCGCTCCCATGAACACCGCGCTGATCCTCCCGTGGTTGAACCTCCCCCCCGGCCCTTGGCCACCGGAGGATCGCGCCCTGTTGGGGTTGCCCGCCGGTCCGATCGATGCGATCCGGGCCGAAACGAACGCGCTCGCCCGCATGGAACTCTTGCGGCCGCACCAACTCAAACACCCGGAAGTCGTCACGGAAGGGATGAACCGCTTGGCCCAAGCGCTCATCGCGCTCACTTCGACCTCGGAGCCGAACGCGCCGACCGTCAGCCTCCGCAAACCGCAGCGCAAGGTACCCGCCAAGCCCAGGCCGATCGAATCGCCGTTCCCGAGCGTCGATCTCGCCCCGACGAACCCGGTTCCCCCCGCGCCGCTCCCGAGTCCGATCCTTGAAGCCGAGGTCATCCTCGAAGCGGAAGTGCTCGAAGCGCCCCGGCCCGCCGCCGCGGCGCTTCCGCTACCGCTACCGGCGCCAATCGATCTCCCGCCGCCCGGGTTGGTGGAAGTCCCTGAAATCCCCCGCTCCGAAGATCGCCGCAAGAGTTTCCGCCAACTCGCCTATTTGCGAAAACTCCACCGGGCCTGGACGGCGCTCCAACCGGTGCTCGCCGCACCGAGCGAGCCGCTCGTCTCGGCCGAGATGGTCTACCGGCTGCTCGTCGGTTCCCGCGATGTCCGAGGGCTGCTGAAGGGGGGGCGACCCCGATATCGGGCGCTCGCGCGGGCGGGCGGCTCGGTGTTGGCGCTTGTCGCACAACCCCACGTGGCGATCGTGCTCCGGGAACTGCTCCCCGCCCAGCGCGCGGCCGTGGCGATGGATTGGGCCACGGCGAAAGCCTCGTTGGAAGCCCAGATGCTCGCGGTGCGGAAATCGCTGCAGCGGCCGCGCTCGCAGAACGCCATGACCGGCATCGGCCGCGCCTGCGGCGAGACGCTCCACCAGAACCCCGAATGGATCTTGGCGACCTTCACTGCGCTGCTGATCTTGAGCGGCATCGCACGGACCCTCGCCCGTTGAGCGCCCCGTTGCGGTTGCACCGCCCGCCGATTCCGGGGAAGATTGCCGCACACCCCCGTCCCCGATTTCGCGGAGCCTCCCCGATGCGTTTGCTGCTGATCGGTTCTTTCCTCGCCCTCGGTTCCGCCGCGTTCGCCCAAGAATCCAAATCGTTCGACCTCATGGATTGGACGCCCCGGCCGGCCGTCGGCAAAGGGGAACCGTGGGAACGGATGAAAGACCCCGACTGGGACGACGACCGCTTCCGCAAGACCGACACCGGCCCCGCGCAGAACGCCACCTTCCGCTACGGGAAAGAACTGGTCTACAAAGGCGCGGCGGTGAAGGTCGGCGACGGCGCCGCGATCTTCGACCGCAGTACGATGCGGTTCGCCGCGGCCTGGACCGGCGGATACCTCCAGCACAGCAATCGTCGCTTCGGGCTGTTGAACACCCCGGCGCCCCCGGCCGGTGCGCAGATGGTCCTGAGTACCGCGAGCGCGGCCGGCTGGGCCGACGCCAAAGGGCAAATTCCGCTGATCGCCAAGGCGACGATTCCGGAAGAGAACCTCCGCTATCGCGGGCACTACCTCCATGGCGAGTCCGTCGTGTTCGCGTACACCGCCAACGGCACCGACATCCTCGATTCGATCGAAGCCGTCGGCACCAGCTTTGTGCGGACGATCCACATCGCCGCCCATGACAAGCCGTTGACACTGCGGGTCGACGATGCCCGCGTCGCCAAGATCGAGGCGAACGCCGAGGCCGACACGATCTTCACGACCTACGGATCGAAAGTCGCTTTGCAGAAACTGAGAGCCCTGACCGGATTGACGAAAGGCGGACCACCGCGCTGGGGCAAACCGATCGTCACGAAACTGGTCAAGGGCGACGAGAAAGGCCCGTTCGCCGTCGATACGCTGACGCTGCCGTACAAAAATCCGTTCGACGCGCTCTTCTTCTGCACCGGGCTCGATTTCTTACCCGATGGCCGCATCGCGGTCTGCACGTGCCACGGGGATGTTTGGCTCGCCAAGGTCGAGGAAACAGCCGGCGAAGTGAGTTGGCAGCGTTTCGCCACGGGCTTGTACCACCCGCTCGGGTTGAAGGTCGTCGACGGCAAAATCGTCGTGTTGGAACGGGGCCAACTCACGCGACTGCACGATTCCAACGCAGACGGCGAAGCCGATTTCTACGAATGCCTCTGCAACGACTGGCACACCGGGGCCGGGGAACACGCCTACGACACTTGCCTCGAGACCGATCCGGACGGGAACTTCTACTTCTTCAAGACCGGCGATACCGACCTCCCGAGCGGCGGGACCTTGTTGAAGGTCAGCAAAGATGGGCGGAAGGTCGAAACCTTCGCCAGCGGGTTCCGCCACCCCATCGGCATGGGCATGTCCGACACCGGCATCCTCACGGGGGCCGATCAAGAAGGGAATTGGATGCCGGCGACGCGGATCGACGAATACAAGAAGGGCGGCTTCTACGGCGACATGCGGGCCGCGCACCGGACGCCGCTGCCCAAGACCTACGACCCGCCACTGACGTGGCTGCCGCGCGAAGTGGACAACTCCGCCGGCGGGCAAGTCTGGGTGCCGAAAGATACCTTCGGCGCACTCGCGGGCAAACCGCTCCACTTCAGCTACGGGCGCTGCCGGCCATTCGTGCTGTTACGTCAAGAATTCGCCGATGGCTCCGTTCAAGGCGGCGTCGCGGGGTTGCCGGTGCAGTTTCTCTCGGGCGTCTGCCGGGGGCGCTTCCACGCGAAAATGCTCTACGTCTGCGGGCTCAACGGCTGGCAGACCGGGGCGAAGGCCGACGGCTGTTTGCAGCGCATGCGGATGACCGAAGTGCCGCTCGACACCGTGGTGAAGCACGAGGTCACCGAGACCGGGGTGAAGCTGACCTTCAGCCGGGCACTCGACAAGGCGACGGCCGAGAACGCGGCGAACTACAAAGCGGCGCAGTGGAACTACCGCTGGAGTGGCGAGTACGGCAGCAATCGCTGGAAAGTCTCGAACCCGAATCGCGAAGGGCAAGACGACTTGGTGATCGCGAGCGCGAAACAGATTGATGATAGGACCGTATCTGTGACGTTCGTCGGTGGCGTCAAGCCCGTGATGCAATTGCAGGTCGGGTACAAGATCGCGATGGGCGACAAAACGACGGCGATGGGGTCGGTCTTCTTGACCGTTCACAAAATGGCCAAGGATTGAGATGTTCCCCGGCGCCGCCCCTCGGGCGGGTTCACCCCCCACCGAACAGAGCCTTCATCGCGGTGCCGCGGTTCAATTGCACCGGCCGGCCCGTGCGGTCCTTGACTTCGGACGTCGGATCGACGCCGAGTTGCTGGTAAATCGTCGCTCCGACGTCGTCCAGCGCGAATGGCGTGGTGGTCGGGTCGGAGGCGGTTTTGTCCGACTTGCCGATGACCTGTCCGCCGCGGACACCGCCGCCGGCGAACGCCGCGCTGAAGCAACGCGCCCAATGGTCGCGGCCGCCTTGGTCCTTATTCACCTTCGGCGTCCGGCCGAACTCGCCCATCACCACGACCATGACATCGTCGAGCAACCCCATCGTGCCGAGGTCGTCGAGCAGCGCCGAGACTCCCTTGTCGAGCGGCGGCAGCAGATCCTTTTTCAACCGGTTGAAGTTGTTGCCGTGCGAGTCCCAATTCTGCACGCGGCCCATATTCGCTTGGACCATCGGCACCCCGGCTTGGACGAGTCGCCGCGCCAGCAACAGCGACTGGCCGAACATGTGCCGACCGTAGCGGTCGCGGTCGGCGGGCGTCTCGGCGTTCAAATCGAAGGCTTTGGCGACGGCCCCGTTCAACAGCAATTCGGCGGCTTTCTTCTGCTGGTCGCTCATCTTGCGGGCTTCGAGCGACTCCGCGAGGAATGACTGCTGCCGGTTCACCGACGCCAGCAATTCGAGGCGATCCTTGAATTGATCGACGTCCAACCCCGGCATCAGTTGGGCGTTGTCGACGCGAAACTTCGCCCCGTTCGGATCTTGGTTGATCTGCCACGGGTCGAACTTCGGCCCGAGGAATCCGCCGTGCTGACCGGGCCAAACCAGTGGCCCTTCTTGAAGGAACGTCGGCAACGAGACACCGGACGGGATACCCGCGGTCGGCGGATTGAGGTAACTCACGCCGCCGGCGTAGCAGGGGAAATCGTCCCGCGACAGCGGTTTGTCGAACCGGCCATTGGGTTGCTTAGCACCTGTAATGGCGTGGTGCGAGGCGCCCAAGTGGTTGTCGTCGCGGTGGGCCAACGAGCGCACGATGGCGAGTTTGTCGGCCCGCGCCGCCAGCAGCGGCAGGTGCTCCGAAAACTGGATACCGGGGACTTTGGTGCTGATCGGGTTGAATTCGCCGCGGATTTCGACCGGCGCTTCGGGCTTCGGATCGAAGGTGTCGATGTGGCTGGCCGCGCCCGTGAGGAAGACGACGATCACCGACTTCCGCTTCTTCGGCTTCGCAGTTTCGGCTGCGCTCAGGAATTGGCTCAGCCCCAAACCGACGAGGCCGGAGTAGCCGACCTGCAGCAGTTCCCGGCGATGGATTCCGAAGGCGTGGCGATGCATAGCAGTCTCTCAACTTGCGAACCGGCAGAATCATATTAGATCAGAACAGGTGCTCGGGGGCAATTGATTATCCCTGGCGAGCCGGGTCGTCACCGCTTCGCGGCGTCCAAAAACTTCTGCGCTTCTGCGGGATAGTCGCGCTTCGCCTTCTCGAACCGAGTCGCGGCCGCACGGCGGTTCCCCGAGAACCACTCGTACACACCTGCGACAAAAGCCAATCCGAGATCGCCCGGGTTGGCTCCCGCGATCGCGTTCAACTCGGCGATGTCCGCGGCGAGCGCCGCGGCACGAGGACCGTAGAAGTTTTTTAAGTCGAACGGCGCCGCCGGCCAATCGGGTTCGAGGATCAAACCGGCGCGAAACGCGGCGACCGCCTCCGGATATTCCCCGCGCGCGACGTGCACTTGCGCGAGCCAAAAGTGGAGCTGCGGATCTTTCGGTTGCAAAGCGATGGCCGTGCGGAGGCGTTCTCCGGCCCGGCCGATCTGGACCTGCTCGAACGCCTCGCGGGCTTGTTGGATGAGGAACGCGGCCAGCGCCTTCGGTTCGACCGGCGGCTTCGGCAACGGGATCGGCGGTGGGGCGACGCGCTCGCCCGGTTTGACGACGAGGAAGTCACCGCGCTTCACCGCCGCATCGACGCGGGCCGGGGCGAAATCGTCGACGGTGGGAAATCGCTCGTTCACCGGCAGCGGCTCACGGTTTCGAAAGATCGGTGGTGGCACGACGATCACGACCGGCGGAGGAAAATAGATCTGCGAATAACCGTAGACCGGGGCGGCGTAGCGGTACCCTCCGCCGAACGAGAAGTTCCGGCCTTGGTAGCCGTAGTGGAAGAACGCGGACGAATATCCGACCGGCCCGTAGAAGACTTGGGCGGCCGCGGTCGAACCATCGAGAACCAATGCGACCGCGGCAACGATGGCGATTCGAGGGATCATCGGGGCTCCTCCGTGCCGAACACAGCCAAGAGCTTACCTCAGATTCCGGGGAAAGTCACTCCGCGAGCTTCGCGTCCACTTCGCGGATCTTGCCGTCGCGGACGTAGAAGATCTTCATCGTGCCGAAGCTCGCCAAATCTTTGTGGTTCAGCACAAAGAGGACGTTTTCGAGCGTGAGAGCCTCCCACTGGTGGAAGCCGAGGACGATGTCGCCTTTTTGCAACCCGAGCTTGCCGGCCAGCGAACCCAGGCCGATCTCGGTGATCCAAAGCCCACCGCGGAGCGCCCGGTCGACCGGCGTCACGTAGTTGGCGCCCACCGGCAACAGCTTCATCCCGGTGCGGGTCCAGATGGTATCGGCCGGGGTTTGCGCGGCCCGCTCGACGACGGCGCTGTTCGTGCCGACGTCGAGATCGACCGACTCGCCGCCACGACGCAGTTTCAACTTCACTCTGGCGGGGCGGTCGAGCAGGCCTCGTTCAAAGTCGATGGAGTTGTTCACCACGAGGTCGCCAATTTTCTCGATGACGTCGCCGACCTTGACCCCGGCTTCGGATGCGGATCCGCCAAGGTCGATCTTCTCGATCACCAAGCTGCGTTTCACGGGGCCGTCTTCCGTCGGTCGCTCGAACTTGTCGGCGAAGGTCAACCCGAGGCGGGCCCCGGCGCGCTTCTTCCCGCTGAGCATATCCCCGGCCTTGGCGATCATCGTGTCTACAGGAATCGCGAAGGCGATGTTCTGCGCCCCGGCCCGGATGGCCACATTCACGCCAACGACTTCGCCGAGTTTGTTGAACAACGGCCCGCCGCTGTTGCCCGGGTTGATCGGCGTCTGCGTTTGAATCAGCGACTTGTACGAGATTTCTTTATTCAGCGTCACATCGCGCTTCAACGCCGAGACAGTGCCGACGGTGACGGTGTGCTCATAGCCGAACGCATTACCGATGGCGATGACCCTCTCGGCCAGCATGAGGTCCTGGGCCGTCCCGAGGGGGACCATCGCCAGAGGTTTCGGCGGATCGATCTTCACGAGGGCGAGGTCGTTCTCTTTGTCGGTGGCGATGACGCGGGCCACGCAACTGGTGCCATCGCACAACCGGACGCGCAGGCTCTGAACGTCGTCGATGACGTGGAAGTTCGTGACGATGTACCCGCGCGGGTCGAGGACGATGCCGGTGCCCATGCCGTTGACGCGCTGCGGTTGCATCGAACCGGCGCGGAACGGATCGTCGGCCGCCGGGGCGACGGTGCGCTCGGAATGGATGTTGACGACGGAGTTCTTGACGCGTTCGACGAGGTTGACGGTGTCGTCGCGGCGGGAGTTCGGCTCCCCGGCCCTGGCCGCCCCGCATCCGATTGCGATCGAGACTACGACGCGGAGAAATCGGGACGGCAGACCCATGGAAAACCCCGCATCCTGGTGGGGCGGCGAACCGCCAACGGCACAGCATCCTGCCGACGAACTTTGATTCGACCGCCCGGCAAACGCGGCTGACGCGGGAGTTCGCAAGGAGGGCGGAGTCGGCTCGGGAAAGGCCGGGTGATGCCGAAGAGGCGATGCGCGACTGCGGCGCGGAATGGGGCGATCTCAGGAAGCGTGCGGGCGGGATCGGTTGTACGGCCGTTGCCCGCCCGGTTGTGCCGGATACGCTGACTGGGCGAGACGCGACCCCGACCGAGGCCGGCGATGACGAAGTCCCCGCGGATGCTCCAGATCGAAGCGATGCTGATCGACGAACCCGACGACGAGTTCCTGCGCTACGGGTTGGCGATGGAGCACACCAGTGCCGGCGACGACGCCTCCGCCGCGGCGGTGTTACAAGCGCTGATCGCGCTGAACCCGGCGAAGCCGTACATCCCGGCATTCTTAATGGCGGCGCAAGCGCTGTTGCGAACCGGCGACGACGAAACAGCCGCGACCGTCTTGAAGGCGGGCATCGAAGCGAGCACCCGCGCCGGCACCGCCGATGCGCTGCACGCCCGCGGCGAATTGCAAGGTTTGCTTAGTACCATCGAATGAGGGGGTCGAGCGATGGTTGTCGTTGTTATGCTGGTCACGGTGTTCGCTTCCTTCGTGGCGACGAGTTTCCAACTCGTCGACCAGATTCCAACGCGCCCCAATTTGGAAAATGTTTTCGAGGACGAACAACCTCGTCGACGAGTTGGAAACTCGTCGCCACGGTCGGAGATCGACGAAACCAAACTCGCCGGCATCGACGCCGCAGTGAAGTCGGCCCTCGACAAAGGCGAAGTGCCCGGTGCCGTGGTCGTCGTCGTCCACAATGACGCGGTCCTCTATCGCAAGGCCTACGGGTCGCGGGCCAAGAAACCGGCCGAGGAAGTGATGACTCTCGACACCGTCTTCGACCTCGCCTCCCTGACGAAACCGCTCGCCACCGCGACTGCGATTTTCAAACTGGTCGAAGCCGGCAAACTCAAACTCACGGATAAAGTGAGTCAGCACTGGCCCGAATTCGCTGCGAATGACAAAGGCACCGTCACCGTCGAGCAGTGCCTGCTGCACACGTCCGGGCTGATCGCGGACAACGCGCTCGCGGATTACAAAGGCGACCGCGCCGCGGCGATGAAAGCCATTGCCGGGTTGAAACTGCAATCGCCCGCCGGAACTTCGTTCCGGCGGGAGGTGTTGCCCGACGTGATTGCGAATGCTGGCGGCGTAACCGTCAGCTATTTTGAATGGGTGCAAGACTTTTCAAGCTTCTTCTGGGATGAAGAAGAGATCAATGCGCGGCTGGTCAAAATCATGAAGCACGCCTTTGCGGGGGTTTGGGCCGTGTCACAAGACCAGAAAGTCAGCTTGCGCACCGCAACTTTTATCGTGGCCTGCAAACGAATTTTGCATACGCGCGAATTGCGTGGTTTGTACCCTTGATCTCACTTAGCTGCAACAAATTTTGGCGGCTATCAATTTTAAACAGAGTCGCAGGACTGGTTTTGCCAGACCGCGGGCGCAGCGGCCCCCTCGGGAGACAGGGAGCTACGCTCAGCGAGCGACCGTGGGGGCTAACGTTACTGTAGCGTTTCTTTTAGCGCTGCTGGCATTGGCAAGGCCATCACATCAATGCCTTCCTCAATCAGATCAGAAGCCTCACGCAGGGTGGCCTGGCCACGAATGCTGCGCGGTTCCGCATCGCCATAGTGCATGGCCCTGGCCTGGGTGGCGAACCGGTCGCCAACATCTTCTGTATTGGCAACTACATGACGTAACGCTTTTAAAAAGGCGGCTTGGTGTTCAAGGCTTGGGATGGTGGTCTCTGGTGTCTCAGTCACCGTCATGAGGTTTGTGCCCGGTTGCGGGTCTGCCGGGCTTGATGGACTCGGCTTGTCAGGCAACTGCGCAGGCTCCATCGGCTCGCGATAACCACCAAAATTAAGCCGTGGCGCACTCGGCATTTTGACGATGGCCTTGTCAGCACACATCGGGCATTCAACCAGGCCACGCGCCAGTTGCGACTGGAAATCGTCCTCAGAGCCGAACCAGCCTTCAAACGAATGCTGGTGGCCACACTGGAGATCAAGAACTTTCACGACACAGCTTTCATGGCACACATACGGCCAGCGTATGCCTTAGCTGCCCAGCGTTTTGACAATACTGCTGATGGACTGGGCACACAAAGTCATCAAGCCGCCGGGCATGATGCCCAGAATCAGGATGAGCGCCCCGTTGATGGTCAAAACCACCCGTGCATCCGCAAGTGCCGTGATGGGATGCACCGGGCTTTGAGCTGCCTCAAAGTACATGACTTTGACAATACGCAGGTAGTAAAACGCACCCACCAACGACATCAATACGGCAAAAATAGCCAGCAACAAATAGCTTGTTTGCTGCGACGAAATCAAGGCCTGCAAAACCGACAGCTTGGCATAAAAACCCACCAGCGGCGGCAAGCCCGCCAGCGAGAACATGACCACAGCCATGACACCGGCATACAGCGGGCTGCGCTGGTTCAGACCAGCCAGATCGCTGATTTCTTCAGATTCATGGCCCGCGCGCGCCAGCAGCATGATGATGCCAAACGCCGCCAGTGTGGTCAGCACGTAAGTGATGGCGTAAAACATGGCGGCGCTGTAGG
>JANXTU010000439.1 GCA_025352235.1 Fimbriiglobus sp. | reverse complement strand
TCGACGCCTGCGCCCAGGCCGGTCGCCACACGCGACAGATTTCGCCGCCGGCCCAACTTTCATTCGCCGACAGCGGGGTGTCATTGTTCCAAGTGCGGTTGCTCGGCAGCGCGAGGACGTCGTACCCGCGCTCGGTCAGCCCGACCGCGAGGTCGGAGAATTGCCGGGCGCTGACGACGTCGTCCGGATGAAAGAAGTGGTAGAGCAACACGACGCGCGGCCGCTTCACAACCGGCCCCGGTTCGCTTCGAACCACGCGATCGATTCGATCAACCCGGTGCGGAAGTCGGTCGTGGCCCGGAAACCGAACCGCTCGGCGGCGCGGGTCACGTCGAGGCAGCGCCGCGGTTGGCCGTCCGGTTTGGTCGCGTCCCAGCAGAGTTCGCCGGCGAACCCGCCGAGTTCGCAGATCAGTTCGGCGAGGGCCTTGACCGTGATTTCCATGCCACTGCCGAGATTCACCGGATCGGGGTCGTCGTAGGCTTCGGTGGCCAGGGCGATCCCCTCGGCCGCATCGCGGACGAAGAGGAACTCCCGCGAGGCGCTGCCGGTCCCCCAGACATCGATGAACTTCTGCCCCGCATCCCGCGCTTCGACGACCTTTTTGATGAGCGCGGGAATGACGTGGCTGCTGGCCGGGTCGAAGTTATCTTCGGGGCCGTAGAGGTTGACCGGCAGCAGCGTGATCGCGGCGGTGCCGTATTGCTGCCGATACGCTTGGCCCTGCACCATGACCGCCTTCTTGGCGATACCGTAGGGCGCATTCGTTTCTTCGGGGTAGCCGTTCCAGAGGTCGTCTTCGCAGAACGGCACCGGCGTGAACTTCGGATACGAGCAGATCGTGCTGACATTCACGAACTTGCCGACGCCGCGCTTCCGGGCTTCCTCCAAAAGGAGGATCCCCATGACGGCGTTTTCGTAGAAGTAGCGACCGGGGTTTTCGCGGTTGGCCCCGATACCGCCGACGACGGCCGCGAGGTGCACGATGGCATCGGGCTTGGAATCGTCGAGGAGTTTCCGCACGAGCGACTGCTCGGTGAGATCATACTGCGCCTTGCGCGGCACGATGATCGCGGCCGGTTCGCGCGCCCGGATTGCGGCGCAGACGTTGCGGCCGAGGAACCCGGCCCCGCCGGTGACGAGGACTCGTTTATTGCGAAGCGCGGACATGCTGCCTCCGGAGTTCGATCATCTTCGCCCGCACGGCCGCGATGTAATCCGACCTCAAGCGGCAGGCGATCCAGCCCGCGCGGCCTTCCAAAAAACCCAGTCTCAACACGTAGTGATACGCGAACCAAAGGAACGATTCCCCGGGCGTGCGGATCGCGAGTTTTTTCAGCCAGCGGCGGCGCTCTTGGGCGTTGCCGAAGAGCTTCGGATGCACGCTGTGGCGACCGTAGGACCCGCTCGTGAGGAATTCGAGTCGGAGTTTGGCTTCCCACGTCGAATAGCGATTGTGCCGGTCGATGTAGGCCTCCAAACCCTTGAAATCGTCGTGGATCAGCGGTGTGTTCAACCGGCCGATGGCCCCGTCGACGATCACGCGTTCGTGGATTTCCATGTCGAGCGCCCCGGCCGAATCGCTCACGAGTTCCTCGAAGCGGCCCTTCCCCCGACGGATCAGCAAAACCGCGGCGAACGAAAAGCCGCCGAAGCGGAACCGACGCCCGAGGAAGTGGAAGCCCTTCGTGATGAAGAACGCCGCCGGGGCGTCCGGCGCGGCGATGGCGACCGCGATTTCGTTCCACAGCGCCGGCGGCACGACCTCGTCGGCATCGAGCAATAAAATCCAGTCGGTGGAAATCGCGAGGGTCTCGAGCGCCCACTGGCGTTTCTTCGGATAGCCGCCGGAGTAGTCGAATGGGACGACTTCGGCACCCGCCGCGCGGGCGATGCCGGCGGAACCGTCGGTGCTGTGCGAATCGATCACGACGGTGCGTTCCACCCGCCCCGCGAGTGCCGCGAGGCACTTCGGCAGGTTCGCCGCTTCGTTCTTGGCGGCGAGGAGCACGGTGAGGGGGAGGGTCACAATTTGGGTTTTTGGAACGCGAGACTCAACGTGAGGAAGTTTCGGACTAGGAAGTTCCGCCAACCGCCGAGGCGGGGCGACTCGATTGTTCGGATGCGGTAGCCCCGTTGTCGGTGCCAGCGCACCGCATCGTACCGGCTGACCAAGTGCACCGCATCGGCGTCTCGGTACCACGGGCCGCCCAACACGCTCGGCTTCGAGTTCACCCAGAATCGCGGCCTGCGGTCGACCCGCGCCGCGAGCCGCGACGCCGCGAGGAACGCTTTCAACAGCGCGCGTTGGAAAAACGAGCGATCCCGCAGCGAGGGGCAGAGATAACCCGGCGCATCGTAGCGCGGGCAGACGATGATGTGCCAACCGCCGGGGGCCAAGAGTCGGTCGGCATTTTCCAAGAAGGCCCGCGGG
>JANXTU010000002.1 GCA_025352235.1 Fimbriiglobus sp. | reverse complement strand
GCCCACAGTTACGTCGAATTTCTGGCGCTCGCGCGATCGCTGCACGGGACCGGGATCGAGTTCTGTTTCGCCGGCCGCGGCAACCGGGCGGACGAATTGAAAGCCGCCGTGGAACCGGCCGATGCGAATGTCCGCTTCGCGGGGTTCGCGCCGGAATCGGAGTTGGAGTTGCGTCTGACGGCGTGCGACCTGCACCTCGTCAGTCTCCGGGAGGAATGGACCGGCACGGTGGTGCCGTCCAAGTTTTTCGGGGCGCTCGCCGTCGGCCGAGGGGTGCTCTTCGCGGGTTCCCCGGATTCGGCGATCGCAGTTTGGATCCGCGAGCACGCGGTCGGTTGGGTTCTTCGAGAAAATACAATCGGCGAAGTCGCCGCGGCACTCCGAATCCTCGCGGAGAATCCGGTTGAGCGACTCGCCCTGCAAAACCGTTGCTTCGCGGTCTACCATCGACACTTCTCAAAGTCGCGGCAGCTGGAGGCGTGGCGTTCGGCGATTCAGTCGATCTCCAAGAGACTCTGATCGGGGGAGAATCCGTACCGGGCCGCCCGGACCGACCCGTCGCCGAGGACGATGTTGAGCGATCTCATATGGCTCGATCCGGCGGTCGGATCGCACGTCGCCCATTTCACATCCCGGTTCGCGATCCAACTCGGTTTCAGGATCGTGTCGTTGTCCCATCCGTCGACATACCCTTGGTCATCGTTGCAGTCGTTGGGCTTCTCGCGGCTCCAGAACAATTGTTTTTCTCCGACCATGGGCGTCTGGCTGAGGCCGCGGGTCGCCCGGGTAAAATCGGTGCGGCCCGCGGGGTTGAACGAAGGGAACCAATAGGAGGCCCCGAGAGGATAAGCCGGGGCGACCAACGGACCATCGAACGCGCCGTAATCGATCAAGCCGCGGGACCAAGTGGGGTCGTTGGATGTGCGGCGCGTCGGGCAAAGGTACATTTTAATGCTGGCGGCGGCGGCCTGCTGCCACGGGAGCCGGTAGACGTTTTCTTGATCCAAGTAGGGGAGCAGGTGGTACGCCCACCCGGAATGTTGAGCCCCCTCCGCCCACCAATACCCGCCGCCGCTGGGGCTGCACCCGACGGCGTCGTGGTGGTTGTGCCAGGCGAGGCCGATCTGCTTCAAGTTGTTTTTGCACTGCATCCGGGCCGCGGATTCTCGCACTTTTTGCACGGCCGGCAACAGCAAGCCGAGCAAGATCGCGATGATGGCGATCACCACCAGCAATTCGATCAGCGTGAAGGCGCGGCGTCCGGATCTTTCCAATCGATGCGTCATCGGTCTTCCCCGAAAATAGTTTTTCGGAAGTGGCTTCAAACGCAATCCGGGGCGGCAAAGCCAACCGAGAGGTTCCCACTTCCGCACATCCATCATGTCGGGGGCGGGCCACGCACAATTGCTAGCGGTGACGAAGATGCGGACAGAAACACGGTCTAAACTGCGAATACTTGCGGGATCATTCGCAGTTTTCCACAGCCCGGAAGAACCGATTCCCGAAGACTTCCGCCGGTGTGGAAATCGGCACTGTGGTACGAATGGAATATTGAGCCCACACTCGAGTCGCTCGAATCGAAAATTGTCCCGCGCCCGGCCATTCCTTTTGGGCTAGAATTGCACCATGAAGACTCTCGCTACACTCCTCGGGTTCGCATTGGCCGCGTCCTCGCTCCCGGCGGCCGAATTGATTTCTCAACCCCCCGCGCTGGCCTTCGCCGATTCGTATTCCGGGGCGCAATTGATCGTCAGCCACGGTGGCGCCGACGCCACCCGGACTGCCATTTACTCGTCGAGCGATGCAAAAATCGCGATCGTCGATGCGCGGGGTTACGTCACCGCCGCCGGCAATGGGAAGGCGACCATCCGCATCGCGAGCGGAGATTTCAAATATGAAGTTCCCGTGGTCGTCGGCGGATTCGGGAACGGCCGGGCCGTCGATTTCCAAACGGAGGTCGTACCGCTGCTGAGCAAACTCGGGTGCAACTCCGGCGGTTGCCACGGCAAACAGAGCGGGCAGAACGGCTTCAAATTGTCTCTGTTCGGGTTCGATTCCGGGTTCGACTACGATGCTCTCACCCGCGAAGCGCGCGGCCGGCGCATCAACTCGTCCGATCCGGATGACAGCCTATTTCTGCGGAAGGCCGCTGGCCGCACGCCGCACGGCGGCGGTAAGAAACTCGATCCCGCCTCGGCCGATTACCGGGTCCTGCGCGAGTGGATCGCCACCGGGGCACCGGCCACGGCGAAAGACGCCGCGCAGGTGAAGGCGATCAAGATATTGCCCGGGGATCGGGTGTTGAATCGCGGGGCGCCCCAACAACTCGCGGTGATCGCCGAATACACCGATGGCACCCGACGCGATGTGACCCGCCAAGCCGAATTCTTCAGCAATCTCGACATCGTCGCGTCGGTCGATTCCTCGGGTGGCGTCACGGCCGGGAAGCAGAGCGGCGAAGTGGCGATCATGGCCCGCCACCGCGGGTTCGTCGCCGTCTTTCTCGCGCTCGTGCCGCACGCCGAACCGCTGGCGGAACTGCCCGATTTCAAACCGGTCAACTTTGTCGATGACCTCGCCGCCGCGAAGTGGAAGAAGCTCGGCCTTCGCCCGTCGCCCCGCGCCGACGATGCCACCTTCCTCCGCCGCGTCACGCTCGACCTCTGCGGTCGCCTGCCGACGGTGGAAGAAACGACGGCGTTCCTCGGCGACACGTCCGCAGACAAACGGGCGAAGCGCATCGATGCCCTCCTTGATTCCAACGACTACTCCGCCTTCTTCGCCATGAAGTGGGGGAGCATCTTGCGGAACTCGAACCTCGCCGGGGCCGACCGCGCCGCCATGGCCTTCCACCTCTGGATCAAAGATAAGTTGGCGCGGAATCGCCCCTACGACGAATTCGTTCGCGGCATCGTCGCCGCGGCCGGGGAATGGGCCGACGCTCCTGCGATCAACTGGTTTTGGCAGAACCGCGACGACTTCCTCCACCAGACGACGGCCGACACGGCGCAACTCTTTTTGGGGGTGAGATTGCAATGTGCGAAGTGCCACCATCATCCGTACGAGCGTTGGGGCCAAGCCGATTATTACGGGCTGGCCGGGTTCTTCACCCGCGTCGGTCGCAAGAGCTTCGGCGAACCGCCGCCGCACTTCACCAGCCCGGCCGTGACCTCCGGCGAGAAGAACCCGTTGACCGGGCAGACGCCGGAGCCGAAGTACCTCGACGGCGAACTGGCGAAGTTCACCGCCGAAGATGACCCACGCCACGCCCTGGTCGACTGGATGGCGAAGCCGGAGAATCCGTTCTTCGCGAAGGCGTTCGTGAACCGGATGTGGGGCCACTTCTTCGGTCGCGGCCTCTTCCATGAAGTGGACGACCTCCGCGAGACGAACCCCGCGAGCAATCCCGAACTGCTCGATGCGCTGGCGAAGGATTTCCTCGCGCACAAGTTCGACATGAAGCACGTGATTCGCACGATTTTGAACAGCCGGACGTATCAACTCTCGTCGGAGCCGACGGAGTTCAACAAGAACGACAAGCAAAACTTCGCCCGCTATTACGCCCGGAGGCTCCCGGCCGAAGTGCTCCACGACGCGGTGATGACCGTCACCGGCAATAAAGCGACGTTCAACGGCGCCGGCGACCGAGCGCGGGCCATCGATTTGCCGCACGAGAATTTCACCTCGTACTTCCTCGACACCTTCGACCGCCCCAAGCGCGTGACGGTCTGCGATTGCGAGCGATCGAGCGCCGCGACCCTCGGCCAAGTGCTGCTGCTGGCGAACTCGGACGAAATCGAAAGCAAGATCGAGAACGGCGAAAGTCGGATCGCCAAGCGACTCGCGGCCAAGAAAACTCGAGCCGAGATCGTCCGCGAAATTTACCTCGCGGCCTTCTCGAGAGCGCCGACGCCCGCCGAGTCGGAACGGATCGAGAAACACCTCGACCGCGAACCGAATCAAAAGAACGGTCTCGAAGATGTAATGTGGGTCGTGTTGAACAGCAAAGAGTTTCTGTTCAATAAGTGATTCGCGCGGAACCGAGTCGATGCCGTCAGCCGATTTCCGCGGCGCGCACTTTCAGATTATCCGACCCTCCCGCTTTCTTATCGATTCCGCCGGTTGCGCAGGCTTTATGGCTGCTGCGCCGGGATCGGTTTCTTCCGGCTACGCAGCTGTTGATGAGCGGCGTGCGCACATTTCCCAATCTCCGCAACCGGTTCCATTTGGTGGCGAGCCGGTTATCGGGCACAGTATCAATACTCGCAATTGAGTCGGCGCCGGTCGGCCACGGATGCACTCGGGATTCACACCAGGCTGGGGGGATTTAGGAATGGATCATCTGTTTCGGAACGGCTCACTCTTGAGCCTGTTGAT
>JANXTU010000258.1 GCA_025352235.1 Fimbriiglobus sp. | reverse complement strand
GGTGACGAAGTACATCCCGCTGACCGAAGACGGCATCGTCTACGCGGCCGGATTGGATTGCGTCGTGATCTCCCTGAAAAAGGCCGGCAAACTGGAACGGTGGAGTTTGACCACCTTCGAGTTGGAGAAGACCTTTAACTCACCAGTCCAAGCGGAAATCGGTTCGATGGCGATGGGACACGCCTCGAACGGACCACTGGTCATCGACGGACTATTCTTCGATCTGGCCACGTTATTCTCAGCGCAGTCTGGGTTGACACTGCTCCGCGAAAAGTAGCTGGGCTCGCCCGGGACTGGCGGAACTTGCCCGAGCCGTGCGGAGAACGTCGCTTTTCGCTCCGCGAAAAGTAGCTGGGCTCGCCCGGGACTGGCGGAACGCGAGTGCTGGCGTCAACCACTTTTCGCGGAGCGAAAAGCGACGTTCTCCGCTCGGCTCGGCTTTCAAAACCGAAGGTGGGGCGGAGTCCGACGCATCGGAAAATCGGCGTTTCGCGATGTGTCACTCATAAGTACGTCGAGCATACAACACCGCGGGGAAATGCACGTCACGGCCATCGGCGAATTCCTCGGCCAATCCCAACCCGCCATCAGTCACCACCTCACGCAGTTGAAAAACGCTGGGCTCATCGATTGCCGACGCGAGGGCAAATTCAATTTTTACGCCCTCGCCGACCGAGGATTGATCCCGCTGTTCGAGCAACTGTTCGGGAAAGTGCCGTCGTTGAAAATGCAATTGGCCGGGGTCGAAGTCGCGTTCCGCCGGAAATGAGCCGAGTCGCCGAATCGACCGTATTTTCGCACAATGTCTCATCGGTTGCCCCGTGCGTGGAGAAGCGGCGTGAGTTCGTCCCGGTCGTCGGTCGTTAAAAGCGTGATCAAATACGTGGCCGCCATCGCCTTGTTGGGGCTCGTCATCGGGCTCAACTGGAGCGGGCTGAAGGATCTCAACTTCCGCGAGATGCAATTCCACAACCTCGTCTTCGCCACGGTCCTTTACATCGGCATCATCCTGAGCCAGTACGTCCGCTGGTGGATGCTCGTCCGCGCCCTCGGCCTGCCCTTCCGCCTGCGCGACGCCTTCCGGCTCGGGATGGTCGGCACCTTCTACAACACGTTCCTCCCCGGCTCCATCGGGGGCGACTTCGTCAAAGCCTATTTCATCGCCAAAGATTCGCCCCAGCGCAAAGCCGCGGCCGTGGCCACGGTCGTCGCGGATCGCATGCTCGGCCTCTTCGGCCTCCTGCTGTTCGGAGCTGCCGTCGGGGGCGGCTTCTGGCTCGCCGGCGACGCGAACATCAACCACCCGGACAAAGGCCTCCCGCTGCGGGTCATCATCGTCGTGTGCAGCGTCCTCGCGGGGATCGGGGCGCTCGCCTACCTCGTGATCGCGCTGCTCCCGGCGCGGGCGAAGCATCGTTTCGCCGGCCGGTTGACCCGAGTGCGGCGCTTCGGGCCGGTGCTGTCGGAACTCTGGTTCACGGCGGTGCAGTACGGTGAACGGCCGCGCGTCGTTCTGCAGGGCGTCGTCCTTTCCGCATTCGCGCACACGCTGATGATGCTCTCGTTCGATTGCGCGGCGCACCTCTTCCCGCCCCGCGATGCGAACCTCCTCGCCACGCTGCCGGAACATTTCGTCATCCTGCCGATCGGCTATATCTTCCAAGCGCTCGTGCCGCTCCCCGGCGGATTGGGGTTCGCGGAACTCAGCTTCGGCGGGTTGTACGAACTGATCGGTCGCGGCGTCGCCGAAGGGGTCGTGGCCCGCTTGTCCCTGCGGCTCATCGAGTGGGGCCTCGGGCTGGTTTGCTACATCGCCTACCTGCGGATGAAGGCGGAGTTGCCGAAAGAATCTGCGGCCGGCTCGCCAAATTCTTCCTTCCCAAATCCTCACTCGTGAGGTAAACTTTAGCCACCTGCCGAATGACCTTCTCCGAAGGGCACCTCGATGTTGCACCGCTGTTTGGTTTTGGCGCTCGCCGGTTGTGGGCTCGCCTCGGCGGGCGAAGTCGCCCCGGCCCCGCGGGCGCTGCCCGACCCGCCGATGCCGCTGACCGGATTGTCCCCGAGCAAGCTCTTCCCGAACCTTTGCCTGTTGAAATACCCGATCAGCACCACTTCGATCGACTGCCAGAAATACTGCGATCAGGCCCTCGGCTTCTACTACTCGTATGTCTGGATCGAAGCGGCCCGGTCGTTCGAGACGGCGCTGAAGCACGACCCCGAGTGCGCCTTCGCTTGGCTCGGCCTGCACAAAGCCCTCGAGAAATGGGGCGGCGGCGGCAAAGCCCCTTCGCCCCTCGGCTTCCAAGCCCTCGGTGGGATCGGCTGGTACGGCAAAGAACCGGCGGTATTCGCGAAGTCGCCGCGCGACCTCAGCATCGAACAGGCCAAAGCGCTGTTGCCGAAGGCGAGCCACCGCGAGCAGTTGCTCATCACGGCGAAACTCCAAGAAAAAGGCCTGCTGCCGGGTGTCGGCCCCGAAGAGCGCAAGAAGAAAGCGACCGCGACGCTCGATGAATTGCTGACGCTTAACGACGATGACGAAGAAGGTATTTTCGCCCGCGCCCAGATCGCCGAGGGCCAGTACGCGGCCGCGCCGTTTTACAAAATGCTGTTGAAGGTGAACCCGCTCCATCCGGGGGCGAATCACGAATTCGTCCACTTCTACGAAAACATCAAACGGCCCGCGCTCGGCTGGCCGCACGCCGAAAAGTACATCGAGTCGTCGCCGGGGATTCCGCACGCCTTCCACATGCAGGCTCACTTGGGCACCCGAATCGGCAAGTGGCAGCAGACCTCCGACTGGAGCGCGAAGGCCGTGGAATTGCAGAAGGCCTACCACGTATTCCAAGGCGTCAAGCCTGGGGAAGACCATCAGTTCAACCATCACATGGACATCCTGACGAAGAGCCTCGTCCACGATGGGCGCTTCGCCGAACTGAAGAAGCTCCAAGCCGAAGCCAAGGGGTACGGGTACAGTTTCAAGAACGAGTGGTTCCGGGCGGCACTCGCCCAGAAGAATTGGACCGAAACGACGGCGATGATCGACGCGATGCGGAAGACGGATAAACCCGGCGCGGCGTACCACGCGGCCCTCGTCGCCTTGGAACAAGGGGACGCGAAGAAGGCCCAAGCCGAGATCGACATCCTCCGCGACGCGGGGACCAAACGCCCCGGCAGCAGCGGCCGCAACGAGTACCGCACTTGGGAAGTGCAGGGCCGGTTGCTCTGCCAGACGGGCCAAGTGGACGCGGGGTGCAAACTCTTCAAGCGGATCGTCGAGAAGACCAAAGACGACTTCGGCCATCACGCGTGGGGCGGCGGCGCCTACTACATGGAAATCTGGGGGATCGCCGCCCTCGAAGGCGGCTCGGCGACGGAAGCCGAGGAGGCCTTCCAAGAAGCCTTGGCCCACGACGCCGGATCGGTCCGGGGTGCTTTGGGCCTGTGGGCGTTGTGCGAACGCCTCGGCCGCACCGACGAAGCCTACCGCTATGCGAAGGTGGCCCAGAAGGCCTGGGCGAAAGCCGACCCGAACGATTTCGAGACGATGAAAGCCGATATGGCCAAACGCGCGGCCAAGATGCCGAGCGCGGCGGCGGCCAGTTCCGCGAGCCAATCGAATTGAGGAGAGCCATGATCGCCGCAGCCGGAGTTTCGACTCTGCACGATCTCTACGAACGCGACGAAGTCGCGTGGTACGGGGCGATGGTCGAATTGATCGACTTGGAACGCTTCGATGCGCTGGACTTCGGGAATTTGAAGGAGTTCCTGCAAGACATGTCGCGAAGCCAACGCCACGCCGTGAAAAGTCGTTTGCTCGTCCTACTCACGCATTGGCTGAAGTGGGAATACCAGCCCGAGAAACGGACCGGGAGCTGGCGGGCCACGCTCCAAACGCAGCATTTCCAATTGAAATACGACCTCTCCGAAAGCAAAGTCTTGAGAAACTACTT
>JANXTU010000242.1 GCA_025352235.1 Fimbriiglobus sp. | reverse complement strand
GACCCCATCGACGGCACGCGTGGGTTCGCCACGAAGAACGGCGAGTTCTCGGTGATGATCGGCCTCACGGTGAACAACCGCCCCGTCCTCGGCGTTGTGCTCGAACCGATTCAACGGCGCACGACCTACGCCACTTCCGGTGACGGCTGCTTCGTCGTCCGAGGAGTGGATCTACCGGTTCGCTGCACCGTCAGTGCGTGCGCGAGTTTGGACGCCGCCGTCCTGACGACGAGCCACCTGACGCCCGGCAAACCGCCGAAGCCCGTGATCCGCAAACTGCGGCCGGGGACGATCCACCAGACCTTCTCGGCTGGGGTCAAGCTGGCCTTCGTGGCCCGTGGCGAGGTCGATTTGTACGTCAACGACTACCCGGAGTTCCACGACTGGGACATCTGCGCGGGGCACGTCCTCGTTGCGGAAGCGGGGGGGATCGTCACGGAGTTTGACGGCGGCGAAGTGCAGTACGGCCGCGCGGGGGCCAAACGCCGCGGCGGCATGGTCGCCACCAACGGCCTTTTGCAAACCGAGGTGCTGGCCCGCCTCGGCGGGGTCATCGGGTGATCGACGAATCGAGGCAAACGATCTTCGTCGCATCGCGCAAGTAAACCGGAATTCTTTCGGGTCGGCGTTCATCAGCACGAGCGAGCCGCGCTCGGTCAGGGCGAGCAGCGAGTCGCCGACGAGTGCGACCGAACCTTTGCCCAACCCGAAGATCCACAGGTAACGGCGCAGGCGGGATCCGGGTGGTCGCATGGATGGAACGCGGTGATAGCAGGTTAATCGGCGACGGATTCCAGACTCGCTTTCGCCGCGGCGATGGTCTCGTCGATGTTGGCGTCGGTCATGGCGGCACAGGTGAAGGCCGCTTCGTACTGGCTGCACGGCAGATAGATGCCGCGGTCCATCATGGCCCAAAAAAACCGGGCGAAGCGTTCGGTATCGACCGTCTTGGCCGTGTCGAGATCGACCACGGGCGTGCCGGTGAAAAAGAGCGTCCACATACTGCCGACGCGGTTGAATTGGTGCGGAATGCCGAGCGCGGTCGCCGCCGCGGTGAACTCGCTTTCGATCTTCGCGGACATCGCATCGAGCCGGGCGTACGGCGGGTTCGACTTCAATTCCGTGAGCGTCGCGATCCCGGCGGCCATGGCCACGGGGTTGCCGGACAGCGTGCCCGCTTGGAAGACCGGCCCGGCCGGCATCACCGACTTCATCACGTCGGCCCGGCCGCCATAGGCCCCGACCGGGTAGCCGCCGCCGATGATTTTGCCGAGTGCCGTCATGTCGGGCTTGTCGCCCAACAGAGCTTGGGCACCGCCGTAGCTCAGGCGGAAGCCGGTCATGACTTCGTCGTAGATCAACAGAGCGCCGTAGTCGTGCGTCAAGCGACGGAGTTCCTTGCGGAACTCGGGCGTCGGCACGACGAGACCCATGTTGCCGACGACCGGTTCGAGCATCACTCCGGCGATCTCGGAGCCGCGCGCCGCGAACAGGTCGGCGAGTTGCTGGCAATCGTTGTAACGCAGCACCACGGTGTCTTGCGTCGAGCCGGCGGGGACGCCGGGGCTGTTCGGCACGCCGAGGGTCAAGGCGCTCGACCCGGCCGAGACCAAGAGCGCGTCGACGTGGCCGTGGTAGCAGCCGGCGAACTTGACGATGACATTGCGGCCGGTGTGTCCGCGCGCCAAGCGGATCGCGCTCATGGCCGCTTCGGTGCCGCTCGACACGAAGCGCACCATCTCGATACTCGGCACGGCGTCGATCACCATCTCCGCGAGGTCACTTTCGAGTTCCGTCGGGGCGCCGAAGCTCGTACCGTTGTGGATTTGCTCGGTGGTTGCCTTCACCACGGCCGGGTGAGCGTGGCCCAGAATCATCGGCCCCCACGAGCCGATGAAATCGAGGTAGCGTCGGCCATCGATGTCAAAAAGATACTGGCCCTGCCCCCTGGAGATGAAGAGCGGGCTACCGGCGACGCCGCCGAAGGCGCGGGCCGGGCTGTTGACCCCGCCGGGGATCGAACACTGCGCTCGGGCAAACGCCGCAGCGGAGTTGGGCCGTTCGACGGAGGACCATTTGGAAAGGGACATCGGGGCCATCCTGAGAATTTTCTCACCGCCGCAGAGCGCGTCGTGTACAACCTACCTTCATTATTAGAACTCTGGACCGAGGTCGCACCATGCGTTGGTCATCGTGTTCACTTCTGGTGTTCGCTGCATTCACTTCGGCACTGGGCCAACCTCCGGAGCGACTCCTCAAATCCGACGATTTCAAATCGATCCCGCTACGGGCCATCGGGCCGGCGCTCACCCCCGGGCGAGTCGGCGACATCGCCGTCGATCCAAAGAATAAGAGCGTTTGGTATGTCGTGATGTCGTCCGGCGGCGTTTGGAAAACGACGAACGCGGGGACGACTTGGAAGCCGATTTTCGACGCGGCCGGTTCGTACTCGGTCGGCTGCGTCACGATCGATCCAAACGATTCGGAAACCATCTGGATCGGCTCCGGGGAGAATCAATCGCAGCGTAGCGTCGGCTTCGGCGATGGCGTGTACAAATCGACCGATGGCGGAAGCACCTGGAAAAACGTCGGATTGCGGGCGTCCGAACACATCGCCAAGATTATCGTCCATCCGAAGCACTCCGATACGGTGTTCGTCGCGGCGCAGGGGCCACTCTGGGCTAAGGGCGGCGACCGCGGGTTGTTCCGCACCCGTGATGGCGGGGTGACTTGGGACAACGTCCTCGACATCAGCCCGGACACCGGCATCACCGATGTCGCGCTGGATCCGACGAACCCGGATGTGCTCTATACCGCGAGTTACCAACGCCGGCGCAACGTCGGCGTCCTCATCGGCGGCGGGCCGGAATCGAACATCCACAAAAGCGTCGACGGCGGGCGGACTTGGAAGAAACTGACCGAGGGATTGCCCGCCGCCGACAAGGGCCGCATCGCGCTGGCCGTCTCGCCGCAGAAGCCGAATGTCGTGTACGCCTTCTTCAACACGGCTAAAGAAGGAGCCTTCTACCGGAGCGAAGACCGCGGCGAGACGTGGGCCCGCCGCAGCGCCTTCACTGTGCTCGACTGGCAGTACTTCGGCCGCATCCAGTGCGATCCGCACGCGTTCGACCGCGTCTGGATCATGGACATCACCCCGGCCGTGAGCGACGACGGAGGCAAAGCTTTCAAAAAGCAGCCGTGGCCCGTTCACCCGGATCACCACGCGCTCTGGATCGACCCGGCCGACAACGCGCACCTGCTCAGCGGGAACGACGGCGGCCTGTACGAATCGCGCGATGCCGGGAAGAGCTGGAATCATTTCTTGAACCTGCCGACGACGCAGTTCTATCGAATTTGCGCCGACGACTCCGTGCCGTTCTACCGCGTCTACGGGGGCGCCCAAGACAACGGCAGCATGGGCGGGCCGAGCCGGAGCGCGAACCGCGTCGGCGTCCGCACGACCGATTGGTTCAACGTCGGTGGCGGCGACGGCTTCCAAACCCGCGTTGAAGCGGGCAACCCGGACGTCGTCTACAGCTTGATTCAAAACGGCGTGCTCAGCCGGTTCGATTTGAAAGCCGGCTCGTCGAAGGGAATCCGCCCGACGGGCACCGACAAAGTCCGCTGGCATTGGGATTCGCCCTTGATCCTCAGCCCGCACAACCCGAAGCGGATCTATTTCGCCGGTAGCAAACTCTTCCGCAGCGACGACCGCGGCGACACGTGGAAAACGCCCTCGGCCGACCTCACGCGGAACCTCGACCCGCTCAAGATTCCCGTCATGGGTAAAATCTGGGGAGAGGGAGCCGTGAGCCGCAATACGTACACGACGACGCTCAGCGTCATCACGGCGCTCGCGGAATCGCCCAAGAAAGAAGGACGGCTGATCCTCGGCACCGACGACGGGCTGATCCAACTGTCCGACGACGGCGGCGAAACTTGGAAGAAGCTCGACAAGTTCGGCGACGTGCCCGCGGACTCGTATGTCACCGATGTCGTCGCGTCGAGCCACAATACCGACACGCTCTATGCGACCTTCAATAACTGGCAGCGCGGCGACTTCCTGCCGCAGATCGCCAAGAGCACAGACTTCGGCAAAACGTGGGCGCGCATCGCCAGCGACCTCCCCGCGAAACAGAGCATCTGGAGTTTGGTCGAAGATCCGGTGAACCCGAACCTGCTCTTCGCGGGTGCCGAGTTCGGTCTGTTCGTCACGTTCGACGGCGGCCGGCATTGGGTGCAATGGAAGGCGGGGGCACCGACGATCCAGTTCCGCGATCTCGAAATGCAAAAGCGGGACGGCGACCTCGTTTGTGGAACCTTCGGCCGCGGCGTCTTCATCCTCGACGACATCGCCGCGCTGCGGGCGCTCACGGCCGAGGGGCTGAAACGCGAGGCAATGCTACTCCCGGTGCGGAAGACGTTCGTCTTCAACGAATCGCCGTTCCCCCGGCCTTCGGGGACATTCACCGCGCCGAATCCCCCCGCCGGGGCCGCGATCACGGTCTATGTGAACGAAGCAATGAGAGACAAATTGAGCGTGACCATCGCCGATGCGGATGGCAAGTTAATCCGTACCCTGCCGGTGCCGAGCGGCCCGGGCGTCCACCGCATCCAGTGGGACATGCGTGCCACGGGCACGGGGCGGACGCAAGCGTTCGTCAAGGAGGGGAAGTACACCGCGACGCTGGTCAAGACGGTCAAGGACAAACCGATGCCCGTGGGCGAAGCGCGGACGGTGGAGTTGGTCAAACTCGATTAGAGCGGATAACACGATCACATAGCGTCTCCAGATTGTGCAAAGCCCTCTTACGTGGCGACAAGTTTCCAACTTGTCGCCAAGAAAACCCGGAGGGCACCGCATCAACGGAACTTCCTGCCAAATCTATTGTCGACAAGTTCAGTGCTTTCCAATTGAGCCTTATGATACAGGTTCATGCGCTATCGGGGGTTGCGTCGGTTGCCTCAGGTGCTCGACCAAGTCGTCCAGCACATCGCGGTAGCGTGGTGGGCGCGTGGGCATCGACGC
>JANXTU010000227.1 GCA_025352235.1 Fimbriiglobus sp. | reverse complement strand
GCAAGTATTTGTGGACCGCACGGTCTTACACTCGTCGGGTACGCGCCTCATCGGGCGTGACGAGATACACACACGTCAGTGGTGGGTTCCGTCGTCGGCGCATGTGGTAACCTGCAAACCCGCCGAACCAGGCGCTGCAGGCGACGGGGGCCGCAGAGCCGGCCCCCGCACCTGAGCTGGGTCGTTCGGCGTGGCAGAGAGCGTCGGTCGAGGCGGGAAGATCGGTTCTTGTGTCATCGTGGTATCGTGTGAGCGGGCGTGGTTCCTCCTGCGTCCGGTCGCGAGTTCCTCCTGCGGGCGTTGGTGGTTCGTCCCGTCGAGCGGCGCGGGTTCCTCCTTCGGGCGTAGGTGGTCAAGAGGCCGAACCAGGCGCTGCAGGGGACCGGCGGGGGCGGGAAGGTTTTTGGGACTTCCAGCTCGCCGTGGCCGCCGCTGCTGATGGCTCTCATAATTCGATCGCTCGGAGTTTTTCAACACCCTGCTGCTAGCAAGGCGCTGCAGGGACCGGTGGCCCGACTCCAGTTCGATAAGTCACTCAAGTAGGCCGCCGGCCCCTGAGCTTGATCGTTCGGTGGCCTCGGAGAGTGTCTCGAGGCCCAGTGCCGGCACCCATTTGGTTCACGAGGCGATTGATGGACACTCTGAAGTTTCTGCGACCCAAATGGGTATTCGTGGCGTTGGTGACGCTAAACCTGGTCGGGCTTGCCCGGACCCAACGGTATTACGGCCATATTTACCACGGCTCGGACGCACAGTTTTATTACTCCCTCGCCCACTCCCTCTTCTTCGACCTCGACGTGGACGTGACGAACAACCTGGCCGCGACGCCGTACCCGAAGCCGTTCGACCCGAGCGGGGACGGCTCCTGGAACGCCGCCCCGCGCCGGGCCGACGGGGGCATCCCGAGCAAGTACCCGCTCGGCCTGTCGGTGGTCGAAGTCCCGTTCCTGGCGGGCGGGCACCTGCTCCGCCGGCTGGTCGAGGCTGCGGGGGGGGACGTGCCGGGGGTGGCCGGGTACTCGGCGATCGAGCTGTGGAGCGTGGCTGTCGGGCTGCAGGTTCTGTTCGCCGTCGGCCTCACCGTCTTGTACCGGGTCGTCGCCGACGAGTACGGGCGGCCCGCGGCGGCGCTCGGCGTCCTTGGCTGCTGGCTGGGCACGAGCCTGTTCTACTACTCGGCCCTGTTTCCGTTCATGGCCCACGCCGCGTCGTTCGCGCTGCTCGCGTTGCTCCTCCACGCCACCCGGGGGCTGACAACCGAGGGGCCGACGAATCGGCGGCTGGCGTGGCTCGGCCTGCTGTTGGGGAGCCTCTTCCTGGTCCGCCCGCAGCAGGTGTGCGTGGCCTTCTTCCTCCTCCCGATCGTGGTTGCGGCGGTCCGGACCCGGCCGGCGGCGGTGTGGCTGGCTGGGGGCTGCGTCGGGGTGGCGCTCGGCCTGGCGGCGGTGGCGACCCAGCTCGCCTTCAACTACTCGCAGTTCGGGGTACTGGCCCTCAGCGGGTATGCGTCGGGGGGTGAGGGGTTCTCGTGGCTGAACCCCCAAGTGTCTTTCGTGCTGTTCGACCCGTCCAGGGGGCTGCTCGTCTTCAGCCCGGTGGTGGTGCTGGCGACACTCGGGTACGTCCGGTTCGCCCGGTTCGTCCCGGGGTACGTCTGGCCCGCGGTCGGCAACGCAGTCGCGCAGGTCTACCTGATCGCGGCCTGGTCGTCGCCTGAGCAAGGGGACTCGTTCGGTGCCCGCATGTGGAGTGACAACGCGGCGGTGGTGGCGATCGGCTTGGCACTCGCATTCCGACGGTCGCGGCCCGTCGGGAGGTCGATACTGGTCGTCGCGACGCTGTTGGCGGTCTGCTATTCGATCTTCCTTTTGGGTCGGTACGCCCTGGGAACTTCTTCTTGAGTTGCGGCCGACCTTGCCCTTCGTTTCGCCGCCGGGAGTCCCAACCGTCCGTGGACTCCCGGCATCGGCTTGCGATGGCCGGCGCTTCCGATTCCAACCTCACATCATTGCCGGGTTGTTCGAGTGACGGCTTCGAGGCGTAGTCCGTTGGATCGAAGGCGTCGGGAGGCTGCGCGCGTTAGTGTTGCGATTCTTCGGGGGCGCCGGGGTGCGGTCGGTCCTCGCGCATCACCGGTTTCGTCGCGTCCAAGTTCAGCGCCGCGATCGCGGCGAGGGCGAAGCAGATCGAGCAGCTCACGAACATCCAGTCCCAGCCGAATTCCCGTTGGATGTACCCCAGCGCGATCGGGGAGGTGGCGGCGCCCAAGTTGCCGATCATGTTGCCGAAGCCGATGGTCGCGCCGGTGTAGCGGCCGCCGACGTCTTGGGCGAACGCCCAGACCGACGGGATGGCGATGTCGCTGGCGATGGCCATGACGGCGAGGGTCACGGCGACCGACCACGGGTTCTCGAATTGCGTGCAGGCCAAGTAGGCCAGGCTGGCGACGACGAGCATCGAGGCGATGGGCCATGAGCGACCGCGCCGGAGGCCGAAGCGGCGGACGCAGAAATCGCCGACGAATCCGCCGAGGAACATGCCGCCGACCAAGGCCCAGGCCGGGATCGACGAAATGTATTTCGCGTCGCCGGGGTCGGCGTGGAAGCGTTCCTTGAGCACGTCGACGAGTTTCGTGATCAAGAACGCCCAGCCGATGTTGTTGCCGAACTGCACCAAGCCGAACAGCCACATATTCCGGCTCGAGATCAGGGCGAGCACGGGCCATTCGGTCGAAGTCGAGACGGCCGGCGGCGGCCCGGCGTAGGCGGCTTCGGCGGCGTTGCTAGCGGGGTGCTGCCGGGCGGTGTCACGCACGAAGAACCAGAAGACGGCCGACCACGCGATGCCGAGGACGCCGAACACGATGAGTGCGCCGCGCCAGTTGAAGTACAAACCGAGCCAATCGGGGTCGACGAGGAGCGCCACGAGGAAGGGCGTGAGGGCGAAGCCCAAGCGTCCGCCGAGGGCGACGAATCCGCTCGCCCGGCCGCGCTCGCGGACGGGGAACCACCCTTTCACGAGGGCTGCGGCCGTCGGGTAGGCCCCCGCTTCGGCGATGCCCACGGCGAGCCGGGCGACGAACAGGCCGAGCAAGCCGGTTGTCAACCCGCAGACGACGGTGCAGACGGACCAAGTGAACAGCATGATCGCCAAGCTGCGTCGCAACCCGAGAATCGGCCCGAGCAATCCGGCGGGGACTTGGGCCAGTGCGTACGACCAAAAGAAGGCGCTGTAGATCCATTCCAACTGCCATTTTTCGATGGCGAATTCGGCCATGATTTCGGTGCCGAACAGCGACAGGCAGGCGCGATCGACGTACATGAACATCGCGGCAATGGAGGTGACGGCGACGATGAGAAACCGGACGCGGGTGGGCCGTGCGGCGATGTCAGGATTCATACGGCCTCAGAGACGTGCGGGCGGGTGAGGAAGCGTACCACGATTCGGGGGATCGATCGAACACTTCGTCGCCGCGATTTCCTGGCGCACCAAGATCACGGCGATTCCGGCCCAGAGGATCGCCCGGCCGTAAGCGAGGGCGTTGGCGAGCCGTGTGAGTTCTTCATCGTCGAAGGCGCCCAGAATCATCCGGTCGTAGGCCAAGGGGAACGTCGCGTAGATCAGCAGGTCGCTCAGGACGATCAACGCCGTCAACCCGCGGTGCGTGCGTGCGAGGGGGATCAGCAGCGCGGCGATCCAGAGCCACCACTGCGGGGAGTAGAACACTTGCAGGCTCACGAACAGCATCACCGCGAGGGCGCAGCGCCGCAGGAGGCTCTCGACGTCGGGCGGTTTTCGGTAGCAAAGCACGAACACCAGCCACGCGACCGAGCCGTTGCGGAAGTGCGTGCCGGTGGCGCCCTCGGCGAACGCCCGCGGCAGCAATCGGTCGTAGAAGCAGAAAAGCGTTTCGACCCCGCGGCCGAATTGAAATTGCAATGGCACGACCACGCCGGGGAGGCCGTCGGTGAGGAGCATCGCGCCGTTGGCGAGCAGTGCGGGGAGGGCGCCGCAGGCGGCCCATACCGCCGCGCGGCCCCACGTTTGGAAGGCGAATCGCAGGATCAGCGGCGCGAGGATCAACGGGTAGAGTTTGAACGCGATGGCGAAGCCGAGCGCGAGCGCCCCGAGATTCGGCCGACCGCGCGCGGTGAGGGCGATGGCGAGCAACACCAATCCGGCGGGGAGGATGTCGAACCGGCACGGGGTGAAATAGAGCATGGCCGGGAGGAGGCCCAGCCACGGGGACGCCGACGCGATTCCGCCCGGCCCGATGCCGCGATGAACAAGGAGCATCACCCCGACGAGCGCGAGGAGCAACAGGATCACCGACGCTTGCAAACCCCGGCGCATGCCACGGTACAGTTCGCGTTCGGCCGGGGTCTCCGGGGCGTGGCAGGTGAAATTGAACTCGTGTTCGTCGAGCAGACCCGCGCTGACGGGCAGGGTTCCGTCCGACCCCGAGGCCAGATAACAGAGCCGGAAGAAGATGAGCGCCAGCGGTGGGTATTCGAGAAAGTAGCGCTCGGCGAAGGGCGGGTTCGCGGCGATGCGCTCCCGGTAGCGGTCGAGATCGGTGTCGTTCGAGACGTGGAACGGTTTTCCGGTTTCATCGACGCGCCCGGCGAGGCGACCCCGGCGGGCGTTCTCCGCGCGAATCATCCAGGCGACGCTGTCGCAATCGTCGAAGAGCAGGCGGTTGTACCCGGCCGGGAGGAAGTAGTCCGAATCGGTTGCGGCGGGAACGAATCGGTCGGCGGGTTGGAGCAGCAGATTCGCGGCGGCGAACAAAAAGGGAATCGCGAAGGCGATTCCCGTGATTCCGATCCGAAGTTTTGTTCCGCGTTGGCTCACGATTCTTCCAAATAGGTGTAGCCGGCGAGGCCCGTCTCGTAGAAGCCGAGGAACTCGCGCGATTCTTGCAGGCTGAGTTTGCCGGCGCGAACGGCGCGCTCCACGTCCTTGCGGATGCGGTCAGTCAGTTTCTCGGCGCTGTACTGCACGTAATGCAGCACTTCCGTCACGGTGTCGCCCTTGATGACGGTATCGACGTTCGGCGTACCGTCCGGTTCCAGATGCACGTGCACGGCGTTGGTATCGCCGAAGAGGTTGTGCAAATCGCCCAAGATTTCTTGGTACGCCCCGAGCAAGAATGCCCCGAGGTAGTACGGCTGCCCCGGCGTCACGGGGTGCAAGTCGAGGGTGTTGCGCACGTCGCGCAGGTCGATGAACTGGTCGATCTTGCCGTCCGAATCGCAGGTGATGTCGCCGAGAACGGCCTTGCGCGTCGGGGCTTCATTCAACCGGTGGATCGGCATGATCGGAAAGAGTTGCTTGATGGCCCACGAGTCGGGCATGCTCTGGAACAGGCTGAAATTGCAGAAATAGGTGTCCGACATCAGGGTTTCGAGGCCCTGCAACTCTTCGGGGACGAAGTCGAGATCCTTGCACATCTTCTGCAACTTGCGGCCGATGGCCCAAAAGAGCCGTTCGGCTTGGGCCCGTTGTTCGAGCGGCATGTATCCGAGGTTGAAGAGGCCGAGGCACTCTTCCATTTCTTGGACGGCGTCGTGGTAGCTCTCGGTGAGGTTTTTCTTCGTGAGGTCGCGGTGGATCGCGAACAGGTCTTGCAGCGGCTGCGGAGAATCTTCGGGCACGCTCTCGGGGGCGCCGCAGGAATCGAAGTTCGACGTGCCGAGGACATCGAACACGAGCATACTGTGGTAGGCCACGAGCGCCCGGCCGCTCTCGGAGATGATCTTCGGGTGCGGCACGCCGGCTTCGTCGCAGACGGTTTTGATGCGGAAGACGACGTCGTTCGCGTACTCTTGCAGCGAGTAGTTCATGCTCGATTCGAAGTCGGTTTGCGATCCGTCGTAGTCGACGCCCAAGCCGCCGCCGACATCGATGATCTTCAACCCGGCCCCGAGCCGGACGAGTTCCGCGTAGATGCGCGCGGCTTCGTTGAGCGCTTCCTTCACTTTGCGGATGTTCGTGATCTGGCTGCCCATATGGAAGTGGGTCATGTGCAGCGTGTCTTCGAGCCCCTTCGATTTCAGGTACTCGAAGGCTTCGAGGACTTCCGTCAGCGTCAGGCCGAACTTGCTGCGGTAGCCGGCGCTGCTGCGCCAACGGCCAGCGCCTTTGGTCGCCAGCTTCACGCGGATGCCGATGGGCTGGCGGATGCCCACGGCCTCGGCGTGCTTGACGATCAACTCGAGTTCGCTGAACTTCTCGACGACGGGAATGACCTGCTTGCCGATTTTACGCGCCAGCACCACCATCTTGATGAATTCGTCGTCCTTGAAGCCGTTGCAGATGATCGGCACATCGGCGCCGTTGGTGATGGCGAGTACCGCGAACAGTTCTGGCTTGCTCCCGGCTTCCAGACCAAACCCGTGGTGCTTGCCGAAGTTCAGGATCTCTTCGACGACCTGCCGCTGTTGGTTCACCTTGATCGGGTAAACGCAACTGTACTCGTTTTGGTAGCCGTACTCCTCGATCGACTTCTTGAAACAGTCGGCGATCTCGCCGATGCGGTGTTTCAAAATGTCGGTGAAGCGCAAGAGGATCGGCAGTTGGATGCCGCGGTCTTGAAGCTGATCGACGAGCTTTTTGATGTCGAGGGCGCGTTCCGGATTTTTGTCCGGCGTGCAGACGACATTCCCGAGTTCGTTGATGCCGAAGTAACCCTTGCCCCAGTTCTTGGTGCCGAAGGTTTCGAGCGCCTCGGCGAGGTTCCAAGTGCGGGTGACATCGCCGGTCGCGGCGGTCGGACGGTCCAAGGCTTTGCCCATCAGTCTGTGCGCTCGCAGGGTCGATGTGATCGGTATTCCAACATCATACGCCGCGGGGCACGCCGTGCAACGGGAGGTCGCGCTCGCAACGGTTTGCCGGTGATGAATTCGACGGAGTTGCGGTATTATAAGTGCGAAGGTGGTTGTACGGACGCAACCCGTTGCCGATTTTTCCACCGGGGCTAACCCATGTCGACGGCCACCGCAGACTCGACAGCGGCTCCGAAAGCCGTCG
>JANXTU010000188.1 GCA_025352235.1 Fimbriiglobus sp. | reverse complement strand
TTTGTTCGACGAATGCGCCTCGGCGATCCGCGGGAATTCCGCGACGGCCGTTTGCAGCGAGGCGTTGCGGTGCAGGCGTTGGTAGACGAGCAGCCAGACGGTGAGCCACGGAGTGTAAACGGTCGCGGGTCCGCACGGTTGGAGTGCGTCGATCATCGCCGGATCGACGAGTGTGCGGAATTGGGCAATCGCGGCGGCGAGGGCCGCGGCCGAGTCCGGCGAAGCGGCGGGCGGGCGATCTGCCATATTGACTCACCGGAGCGAAAAGCTCCGGGCGTGGCAATCGGCATGCCAAAGCCGAGGGAACCCGCCGAGACGAACAAAGTAAGTGCCATTGGGCGTCTCGCCGGTGCCACCGGGCCATGCGCAATCCGAAACGGGGTGCCATTGGGCTCACGGGATCTGGGTTCCACAGGGGACTGGCGTCCCACGCTCGGTGTGTATCATCCGACCGGCGAGCCGGCGGTAGAGCTCGAAATAGGCCGCGGTCGTTTGTTCCAGCCGGTATTTCTCACGCACCCGGCGTCGCGCATTCGCCCCCAGCTCCGCAATCAAACCCGGTGTGTTGAACAACTTCGCGATGGCCGCCGCACAGGCGGTCGAGTCGCCGCGCGGGACGTGAAGACCGTCGATACCTTCGCGGACGATCTCCGGATTGCCGCCGACGGCGGTGACGATGACGGGCAATCCCGTCGCCATCGCTTCGAGTAACGTGAGCGACGCCGCCTCGGAGACGCTCGTCAGCACGAACGCATCGGCGGCGCTCAGCAGGTCGGCGACATCGCGGCGGATGCCGAGAAATCGCACGCGATCGGCGATTCCCAATTCGCGGGACAAGGCTTCTAAATCATTGCGCAGCGGGCCGTCGCCGACCATCAGCAGTTTGAGATCGGGCACGGCGGCACCCGCGAATCCCCTCAGCAGCGTGGCCTGATCTTTGACGGGATGATGCCGCGCGACGTGGATGAGATACCGCTTGGCCGGGTCGAGGCCGAGGCGCGTTCGCAACGCCGTTCGATCCGCCGGCGGGCCGTAGTTCTCGACTTCGATTCCGTTTTCGATGACGCGGATGCGGTGGCCGCGGAAGCCGTCGATTCGAGAGAGTGCCCGCGCGCTGAAGCCGATGCAGGCGTTGACCTCGTCGGCGCAGCGGTCGAGGATCAGGCGGTTGAAGGCCCGGCGCTTCGGCGCGACGATGTCCGGATAATGCCGGCCGTGCTCGGTGAGGATGAGCTTCGGCACCGGCCGGGCGAACCACTTGGCGAAGGCGCTGTAGAAGAACGGCGTGTACTGGTGGGCGTGGACGACTTCGATTCGCCGGGCCGTGAATTCGCGGGCGAGCTGCCGACTGACGGAAAAGTCCCAGCCCGGTTTGCGGTTCAAGCAAACCACCGGCACGCCTTGCTTCGATAAGTCTTCGCCGATGGTCCCGATGGCGTCGAGGCAGAAGATCGTCGGCTCGATCTCCGATCCCAAATGGCGGATCGTCTCGCGGACGAGCACCTCCGCCCCGGCGACTTGCATGACGTGGACGACGAAGCCGACGCGGATCGGGCGGCTCATTTGGCGACGCTCGAGTTCAAGTTCATGCCTTGGTGGACGTCCCAGTCCGATTGAGAGACCTCGACCTTCGGATCGAGTGCGAGGATCGCCGCGTTGGTGCCGTCGGTGGAACGCCCCTCGTGGACGATGATTTCGTCCGGTAACGGGTGGTGTTGCAGCATTGACACGATGTGGTAATCGTTCCGCAGGCCATTCTTCACGAACGTGAACAGGCTCACTTTCATACCGACCCTCCCGGCGCCGCGGCGGTCACCGGTGGACGACTTCTGACAAGCGGCGCGGGGCGCGGATGCAGCACCGGCGCCTTCGCTGCGAACAAGTGTGGTTGCCGCATCGCTTCGTCGCGGACGATCACCTCCAAGCCCTGGGCACGAAAAAGCGCCCAGAGTTGCGCCGCGATCAAGAAGAGCGCGTACGGTAATTCGAAGTGGTCGAGGGACAAGAAGATTCCGCCGATGCAGTAGATCGTCAACGACGTGATGATCGCCCCCGCGATCGACCGGGCTTTCAACAGGGTGTCGGTCTTCGGCCAGTGTCGAGTCCGCCTCCACATCAGGTACGTCAGAGTGAAGACGGTCGCCAGCAACAGCAAGAACCAGCCGAGGCCGACCCAGCCCATATCGGCGGCGATTTGCAAATACTGGCTGTGGATGACCCGACCGTACATGTCGGCCCCGTACTCTTGAGTATAGGCGCTCGAGCAGCGCAAGCCGAAGCCGACGAACGGGTGTTCATTCGCCATGCGGATGCCGATCAGCCACGTCGTCTTCCGGGAGTTCGCGCTTTCGTCGGTCTCGTGCTCCGAGATCGACTGGAACCGGTTCTGCACGCCGATGCCGGCGCTCGCGGCGATGAACATTATCCAGAGGACACCGAGGCCGAGGAGTCTTTTTTTCCGTTGGCTGAAAAAGAAGAGCACCGGAATCGAGCCCAGCACCGACACCATCGCCCCGCGGCTGTCCGAGAGCAGCACCGAGTGCGTGAGAGCGGCGGCGCTGATCAAGTAGACATAACGGAAGCGGCTCACCGTTGATTCCCACAGGAAATAGCAAAGGGGGATGCCCATCGCCAGTTGCAAGCCGGCGCCGTTGTTGTCGAGCCCGCCCCAGCCGATGCGGTTTAAAATCCGGTAATCGTCTTTAAAGTAGTAGGTGTTGACTTCAATGCCGACGTAGGCATCGGCGAGCGCGAGGGCGGCCAACAAAATCCAGAGTTGGCTGATGCGCTGGACGCTCAAGCAGGCGATGACGATGACGACGAACAGCTTCAAATATTCGAGGAAGTGCAGGTAGGCGGTTTCTTGGCTCACCGCGAATCGGTAGCTCATGGTGACCCAGAGTGCGAACGCGAGCACGGCGTAATGGATGTAGTTCCAACCCGGGCGCTTGGTTCCCAGAGTCGGCCCGGCCGCGGGCATCTTGAACAGGCCCATGCGGAAAATGATCGTCGCGAGGATCGCGCTCATCGCCGCCATGTACGACCAGCCGAATTCGAGCGACGGTAGGTAGTTCTTCCACACGAACTGGGGCCGGACGACCGAGTAGACGTAATAGATCATCACGCCGATGAACGGCCCGCCCAAGAAGCTGCCGACGACGCTCACGATCGTCGAGACGATCATCAAGATCAGGTGCTTATCCATCGATCCTCTCACGCGGGGTGGTCAGTGGACTCCATGCGGCCGGCGGGGCGACCCTTCTCGGCCGCATGGAAAAAACCAATTCTCGCTGGGCGCCGGCCGTCCAGCGCACAACCTCGGCCCCGATCCACCCGCCGATGAAGCCGAAGAGCAGGTCGGTCGGGCTCGCCGTGCGGCCCGGGATCATCGCTTGGCCAAATTCCAACGCTGCTGCAACCGCACCGGAAATTAGCACGGGAACGAGCACTCCCGGCCGATCCGGCGGGGTTTTCTTGGCCCAGACCGCGAGCGCCCCGATCGGCGCGAAGAGCACGAACTTCTCCAGGACTTCGTCGAGCGCCCAGAGGTAGTTCTTGTTTGTCTGCCCGGCCATCGGCATCCAGTCGAGGTCGCCGAAACGTTTGCCTAAAAGCGCCGCTCGAAAATCGAACGGTTGCCATTGGATGACGGCGAGCACCCCCAGCCAGAGCGCCCCGAGACCGAGGGCCACCCGGATCCGGTGCTTGCGGACGCCGCGATCGGCCAGGGACAGGGCGACCGCCCAACCGAGGAATATGCCGAAGGTCAGCACGATCACGTCGGTCGAACTCGGGTGCCGGGAGGCGACCGCGAGCTGTCCGAGTTCCAAGATCGCCGCGGTGGCGAGGGCCGAACCGAGCAGTCGCGGCAACCCGTCGATGACTCCCCACTTTCCCGGCAATCGGGATGCAAGGGCCCCGAGCGGCCAGCTCAAGGCGATCAGTTCGAGCCAACTTTGGATCTTCTTCCCATCGTCGGGCGGAGGCCGGTTCGGGATCCGGTCGAACTCCGCCATTGGCACCAGCGTCGTCTCGCCGGGATCGACTACTTTGTGGTAGAGCACCGACGGGCTGATCGACAGGTCGAGCGGCAGCAGTTGAACCAAGAGCACGAAGGCTGCGTAAGCGAGGAGCAAGACCGCCGGGTTGCCGCGCTCGCCAGGTATCCCGAACGCCCCGCGGAGTTTGTCGGTCAGCCATTGACCGCCGAGAATCCATGCGAACACGCCGACCGTCGAGCCCAAACCTTGGGCCCAGACGTCCGACCCGGAGCAAGTGCGCCCGGGGAAATACAGTTGGCCGAATTCGACGGCGGCCGCGAAGGCGACGCAGAACGGCAGCAAAGCCAAGCCTAGTATCGCGGTGGTGAACTGGACGGTTTTATCGACGCGCAGGGCCGCCAAGAGGCAGAAGCCGAGGGGGGCGCCGAGCAGGCAGTTGGCCACCCAGTCCGACCGCGATTCCATCGCGAGGCGGTGCTCCATGGCCCACGCGAAGCCGCCGGTGGCCTCGTTCCACGGCCGCTCGCGGTAGTGGAACGGGACGTAGCTGCCGTAAAGCGTGAAGGCCGCGAAGCCCAATGCGAAGAGGGCGTAGGCCCGCGGCCCGAGGAAGCGTCGGGTCATCCGGTGGCCCCTCCCGCCGGGGACGTCGACGCCAGTGGGGCTTTCCACACCGCCGTCATCGCAGCGCGCTCCGCGTCTTCGTGTTTGATTTTCTCCGCAGCTTTGGTGAACGAGGCCTTCGTCACGTCTTCCATCGACGCGAATTCGACCGGCACGATGATCCAATCGATCCGGCGGAATTCGAGCCAAACCAGGCCGAGGGCGAATGGCATCATCAACCACCCGGCGAGGTCGTGGACGACGAAATCGCCCAGTTGGTTCCAGCCCGCGTGGTAGACGAGACCCGTCACGACGATCCGCCCGATGTTGCAAAACACGGCGATGGGGACCGAACTCGCGGCGATGCCGAGGCGATCCCACTTCGGCCGCGACGGTGGGCAAAGGAACGCGATGGCCACGAACGCCAGGAGCATGCTGAGGCCCGAGCAGGCCTCGGCGACGCCGATTTGCGTGTTCCCGATGTGGATGACGGTGCCGGTGTTGTACGTCGGGAAGCCGATCAATTGCAGGATGTACGTCCCGCCTTCAGCCGCGATCAACCGGAGGCGGTTGCTCAGCTTCACTTCGAGATCGAACGGCAACGGCAGGGCGAGCAGTAAGAACACGAGCCCAGGCCACGCCCATTGCAGCCCTCGCCAGCGGCCGAAGAACGTCGTCGCGATCCCGGCGAAGCCGAGGACGATGGCCGCGCCGCGGGCGATCTCCTTGCCGTAATTCAGCTCGGCGATCACCGACAACCCGACGGCGCCGAGGATGAACGGCAGGCCGCGGTAATCCGGGTAGGCGATGGTGTCCGGGAATAGGTACTCCGCGAACGGCGGTAATAAGAAGCCGTGCGAGTAATCGGCCTTCGTCCATTGCTGGACGAGGTCGAACACCTCGTCATAGAACGCGAGGAGCATGAGCGCAGTCGAGCCAAGCACGAGGGCTTGCCAAGCGCGGTCGGTTTTTAATTCGGTGTTCGCCAGCGTCCGCACGGGTCACGATCCTCGCATCGCCGCCCATCCTTCCGGCGACATCCTTTCACTGCATGACAATTCCGCCTAAAAGTCAACCCGCATTCGGCAGTGCACCGACCGATTTCGGCGGATTCGGGGAAACCCTTTTTACCGAGCGGGGGCATTCGACTGTGGCAAATGGTTTCGCCGCGCCCTCCCCCCCGGCGAAATCATTTCCAAATTTGGGTAGAACCCCACGCGTGCAAGTATTCGGAAGCGTGGTTGAAGTCGAGGATCACCGCCTCCACACGCGAGAAGTTCGAGCGGAACCAATCTTCGATCCCCGCCCCCCCGTCGCTGCGACCCTCGTCCGCGGCATCAACCTCGTCACCCTCGCGTGGAGCGACGGCGATTCGGTCTACCCCACCGAGGATCTCAAGCGGAACAAAAACGAGCACTTCCGCGAAATGCTCGTCACCGCCCAGGCCCGCGGCTTCACGCCGCGCTACGTCTGCTTCGACTCCTGGTATTCGGGCAAGGAGAACCTCAAAGCCGTGCGGAATCAGGGCTGGCACTTCCTCACGCCGGTCCGCTCGAACCGCCGGGTGAACCTCGACCGCACGGGGAACAAGTCGATCTCGGAGCAGCCGATCGCGGAGTCGGGCACGGTCGTCCACGTCGAAGTTTTCGGGTTGGTGAAGGCGTTCCGGATCGTCGCCCTGGATGGAGACACGGAGTACCACCGCGGCCTCAAACAGTGCACCGAAGTCGAACGCGGCCAAGCCCGCTTGGCCCGTTCGCAACGCAACCACATCGGCTTCGCCCTGCGGGCGTTCGTCCGGCTCGAATGGCATCGGTTCCATTCGGGAATCACCTGGTACGAAGCCAAAATCGGCATCGTCCGCGACGGGGTCCGAGCCTACGTTTGCGATCCGAAATACAATCTCCCGCAGATGGCAACTGCGTAAGGCCTAAACGTGTCTCTGTGCCTCTGTGGTTAATTTTCTCTTATGCTCCCCCGCCGTATCCTCGGGCTCGACCCCGGTTTGCAGACCACCGGTTACGGGGTGATTGAGATCACGCCCGAGGGGCCGCGCGTCGCCGAGGCCGGGGTCGTGCGTTCGAGCGAGACTTCCAAAAAGCCCGACATCGCCGAGCGGGTGAAAGCCCTGTACGACGGGATCGTCGAAGTGCTCGATCAATGGAGCCCGGCGGCCGTGGCTATCGAGCAGCTTTATGCCCACTACGAACACCCGCGCACGGCGATCCTGATGGGGCACGCCCGCGGCGTCTTTCTGCTCGCCGGGGCGCAGCGCGGCATTCCTGTCCTCAGCTACGCCGCAACGCAGGTCAAGAAACTCATCACCGGTCACGGCCGGGCGAGCAAAGAGCAGATGCAGTACACGATCATGCGGGAACTCGGCCTGACCACCGTGCCCGAACCGCCCGACGTCGCCGATGCACTCGGGATCGCGCTGTGCCACTATTACGCGAGCCAGAGCATCGTCAACGGCGCCCGCGGGGCGACCTTCACCGGCGTGAATCGTGCAATGTTCGACGCGGCGCCGGACGAAGTGGAGTGATTACCCTTCGACCAGGCGGTGGATCGCGTTCGGGGAAGCGGTCCACGCGGCCATGTAGGAACTTTCCAACGGGACCATGATGTGCTCGCCCGGCGCGATGAACAGGGGCATATCGGGCAGGGTGTCACCGACGCCGACCGTTTCGATGAACGCGCTGAACACGCCGGCACCTTCGTACGACGCGAGCACACGGTTCTGCCCGGCCGGCACTTCGAAATCTTCGACGTGCAGGCAGTCCCAAATCGCTTTGTGGATGCCGTCCGGATCGCGCGGGGTCGGCGGGAATGGATCGACGACCAGAACGTGGATGCCGCTGCGGAGGGCTTCGGCGACCTTCTCGACAAATTGCCGGATGGCGGGTGCTCCGTCTTTGTTGCCCGGCGACACGATCTCGATGAACGCCACGATCCGGCCGAGCCGGTGCCGGATGACGATGCGGCTGGCTTTGCCCGCGTAGTGTTCGTCGTCGGTCTGCCGGGTCACTCGGGTTTTGGGCCGTTCGAGCAGGGCGGTGCCCCCAGAACCGCTGTATCCGGATCCGGTGTCGTCGGGCAAATTCAATTCCACCGCAACGACGTCGGGCTCCTTGAAACCGTGCTTCTGCTCTACCAAAGCGGCGAGGTTTTTCGGCATGACCCCGTTCCGATTCAGCGCGTGGCCGAGTTCCCAACACCAGCCTTGATGGAAGTGGTGGAAGATCCCCGAGTTCACCTTCGTCCAATCGTGCAGCGGCATACGGCACCTCCTAGGTTCATTGTACCACCGGTGCCGCGGCGTGACCGAACATCGCCGTCCGGCGTGCGCCGGACTACATTCTCCGGACTACACTCGCCGCCCCGAGGACCGCCAGCGATGATCGCGCCGACCCACGCTCCGCATTCCCCCGTCCACGGAGGCCTCGGATCGCGCACCTTCATCGGGTTATTGGTCGCCCAATTCCTCGCGGCGTTCAACGACCAAGCCATCCACGCCTCGGCGATGTTCTTCGCCATCAACACGCAGGCCTTCACCGAAGAGAACGCCATCGGCCTGATGCCGATCCTGTTTTACGCCCCGTGGGCCTTGTTCGGCACCGTCGCGGGCTGGCTCGCAGACCGCTATTCCAAGCGCAACGCCCTCGTCTTGTGGAAGTTCGCGGAAGTCGCCATCACGGCGATCGCGCTGGCGGGTTTCTACTGGGGTCGCAACGGCTACCCGGAGTTCGGCCCGCTCGTGGTGCTGGCGACGGTCTTCCTCATGGGCACGCACTCCTGTTTCTTCGTCCCCGCCAAGTACGGCGTCATGCCGGAGATCCTCGGGCATCATCAGCTCAGCAAGGGCAACGGCATCTTGGAATCGCTCTCGTTCCTCGCCGTGATCCTCGGCACTGTCAGCGGCGGGGTGCTGTCGTACTTGTACCAAGGGCAAGAAGTGATCGTCGGGGTCATCCTCGTGTCGTTGGCGATCGTCGGGGCCGCAGCGAGTTTGCTGATCCGCAAGATGCCGGCATCGAACCCGTTCAAACCCTTTCCCCGCTACGTATACGCGCCGCTCGTCGCCAGCATCCGCGTGCTGCTCAGCACGAAGGCCCTGCGCGTAGCGCTGCTGGGGATCGCCTTCTTCACGTTCGTGGTCGCATTTATGCGCGCCGCCGTCTACATGCTCGGCGAAAGCCAAAACCCGCGCTGGGACGAGTTGAAAACCAGTGCCGTCGTGGGCACCGTGGCGCTCGGCATCGGCCTCGGCAGCCCGCTCGCCGGATTGCTGTCGGGCCGGCGCGTGGAACTCCGCCTCGTCATCGGCGGGGCCATCGGCATGATGGTGTTACTCGTCGGCGCGGCCTACTTCATCGGCCAGATGACGTACCTGATCGCCTGTATCATCGGCATCGGCTTCTTCACGGGATTTTACATCGTGCCGCTGTTCACGCTACTACAGCACAAGGCGCCCAAAACCAGCAAAGGGGAAATGATCGCCACGAGCAACTTCGTGAATGTGACCGGCGCCATCGCCGCAACGGCGCTCTTTAAAATCGTGGTGCTCGTCGCACACGCCACCGGGTTTGCCCCGGCCATCGCCAACCGCAGCCCGACCGAAACCGGGGAACTCCGTGTGTTATCGCTGAGCCACGGTCGGCCGGTCCACTTTGAAATCCGCACGGACAGCGGCCGGATGATCCGGGGCGGGGTCGCCGTCGAGGCCGACCGGCCGGACACCCTCGGCGACGTGGTGAGCCACTTGTTCGATTCGGTCCAGTCGAAAGAAGTCCTCGAAGTGGACGGATCGATCTCGGCGAAGTCGATCGGCGACCGCATCGACGTGTCCCGGTTCGAGACCGACGGCGTCACCCACTACGACCTCGTCCCCACCGGCCAACCGCCGACGACCGACTACGACAACCGCCGGTTGCCGTCGCTGCTGTTCCTCAGCGCCGCGATTTTGACGTTCGGAATTCTCGTCGCCCTCACACGCCCGTTGTTGCAAGTCCGCCGGATGGAAGGTGAATAACCAGCTACTGGTTCAGGACCAGCAGTTTCACGCCGAGGTAGACCAATCCCGCCAAGGTTAACGCGGCGGCCATGATGCCCAAAGTCCCGAAGACGGGTTTGCTGCGTTCCAGCGGTTGGCCGGTCGTCCAGCCCGTGCTGAATCGGTTGGTACCGGGGTAGCTCGCGGCCGCCGCGCCGACGGCCGTCAGCGGCACTTCGTCGTCCGGCATCGGCAGCGGCAGCTGAAATGCGGCCCGATTCGGCATGCCAACGCG
>JANXTU010000181.1 GCA_025352235.1 Fimbriiglobus sp. | reverse complement strand
GAAGCGGGGAGTTGGCCGGAGGACGTCCGCTCGATGAGGTTCTGCAGCGTGCTGCCCGAACCGGAGATCAAGACCGTCAGCCGCGGAATCGCATCCATATGTCGAACTCTTCTGGTTCTCGGAACCGACTTGTTTTATGCTGACGGTGTTGGAATCGCTGCACGCCGGGGCGGAAAAATCGGATGGATGTCTACTTCCCAGAACTGACCCGTTTGTTCGACCCGACGAAACCGCTGGGGTATCTGAACTTTTCCGACGGCCGCGCCGACGCGCGCTTTCGCAAACTGATGGCCGACGTGTTCGAGCATCTGTTGGCCCAGTACGACCCGGCCCCGTGGGAGACCGTCGGACAATGGCTGTTGAACGCCGCCGATGATTTGGAACGATCGGGCTCGGCCGCCTTCCACGATTTGACCCGGGCCAAGGACGCGGTCCGGATCGCATTCGATGAACTCCCGAAAGGGTACCGCGACCACCACCGCGATTTGTTGGCCCACCAATCGGACGCGGCTCTCTTCACGGCCTTTTTTATGGCCCGCTGCTGCGAAGCGGTGCTGCCCGAACTCGCGGCGGGGACGTTCCCCCTGAAAATCGTGCCGAATTGTCTCCTGACGCTCAACGATTTCGTCGGCTACCGGCCGATCGCGATCCTCGAAACCCGGCCGCAGACGGACTTCTACCCGCACGAGAAAGTCTCGGCGATCCCGCTTTATTTCCGCGGCGTCGGCGTGGCGCCCGGCATCTACTCCGAGGTCGTGCGGGCCGCGCTGGAATTGCTGACCGGCACCGAAGCCGATCTCCTCGACGAAGCCTGCTTGGATCCGGAACGGCTCGACACGCTCGCCATCGACCCGCGCGCGACCGATCACTTCCACCCCGTGACCAAGCGGCCGAACGTGCTGTTCGGCGAGTGGGACCCGCACAAGATCGACAACCGCGGCTTCTACCGCCGCTTCGTGATTCGCCAAGGGACGCTCGACGCCCTGGTCAATTGGGCGACGCGGGGTACGACCGGCGCGAATCGCCGACTCGACCCGGAGCGGTTGATCGAAGCTTCCGCGGTCCTCGCCGGGACGATCCTCATGGGCGCTGGTATCTCAGGAACCGGGCCGACGCACTACGACTCCAACACGACGCTGACGAAACTCGTGGGCAAGATTGCCCGCTTCCGCGACAAGTTCTACCAGAAGTTGCTCGACGGCCTCCCCGGCGCCCACGGCGAGAAACTCCGGGCCGAGTCGGCGAAACTCAAACAGCCCTTCGGCGGCGTGCGGCAGTCGTTGAACCAGGCGATCGCCGGGGAGCGCGCCTTTCACCTCCAAGAACGTCGGCTGGCGATTTTCTTCGCCGCGATGGGCTACCCGACCGTCGCCCGCCAGCGCGCGACGGCGATCCCCGCCGCCACGACACGGTTGATGGCGGAGATCCGCCTCCGGCAGACGGCGGCGCAATTCGCCGTCCGCGCCGGCGAACTGACCAACGTCCCGATCTTGTTGGAAGAAGCCGAAGACCTGCTGAAGCGCGGCATCGACTGCGGGGCGTTCATCGACCCGTGGAACATCCTCGGTTTCCAAGGATTATTCCCGACCTTCGCCGACCGGGGCGACACCGTCCGCGATCCGCGCGCCGAGGAGTTGATTCTCAACGTCGGCCGGCAGTTTGACGGCTACGCCGCGGCCCTCTCCGCGGCTTCGGCCGCCCAGCAAGACCGCTTGGTGCAACAACTCCGGCAGGGGATGGCCCGCCTCGCCGAGTGGTGGGACCCGTTCGCCACACCGACGGTCAACGACTTGCCCAAAGTCTACGGGGCCGAGCGGGCCGAGGCCGCCGAGCACGTCGCGCAAGCGCTGCGGCTATGGAAATCGGGCGGGGCGACCGACCCGTCGTTCTGGCGTAAGCACCGCGAAGGCTTTTTGACCCCCTCCGCCTATTCCCAAGTCATCGAAGCGCTCCTCGATCAGGGCGATTACAAAGCGGCCCTCGCGCTGCTCGTCACGTGGCTGAGCGAATCCGAAATCGTCCCGCTGCAAGATCCCTCGGCCTCGTTCTTCCGCCTCGCCTTCGCGTGGCTCCGCGGCGTTCTCGGGGCCGAAGGATTGACCAACGCCGAACGCGGGCCACTGGTCCGACGATTCTTCGAACTTCTCGAAGCCAACGCCGACGACCGCTGGCAGGTGCCGGAGCTCTTCGGCGAATACGACGACGACGAGTTAGACGACGATGACGACGGGGAAGGGGAGGACAACGAAGACGACGAGGACGACGGCGAGACCTTCGACTCGGCTTACGAGGGGATGACGTACCAAGATTCGACCGACGACGGCAACGACAGCAGCCTGGCCGACGACGATCCCGCCGGGTACGCCGAAGACGATTTTTCGTTGGACGGTGACGTCGAACCGGCGACCGAACGCCTGCGATTCTTGGCGACCGTCGCCAAGCTCTGGCAGCTCGCGGCGAAGCCCGAACTCTTCCCGCGCTCCGACACCGACGCGGCGGTCCTCGTCTCGGAGTGGGTCCGCATGGCCCGCGAGAACCTCAGTCGGCTCGTTCGTTTGGCGAATTTGATCTTTGAAGTCGAAATCCCCGAACCACTCGGCGGTGTCGACAGCTTGACCGAATTCGACCGTCGCCGCGGTGTGAAGGGCCAACTTCTCGAAGCGTCCGTGCAGACCGCCGTCGAAACCGCTGCGGCCGTACGCTCCCTCGCCGCGATCCAAGCCCGCCTGCCGGAGTTGCCGAAAGAATCCATGGGCCCGACGGCCGACATCGCGCCTTGGGAAGCCGTGGCCATTCGGCTCGAGCGCCACGTCGCCAACGGCGATGCCGGCGGAGTCCGGCGATTGCTGCCGATGTTCATCAAACTCTTCGGCCAAGAGCCGCTCCTCGTCTGCCCTCCTTCCGACGGCGGCGCACCGACGCAAGCGATCCGGGCCCAAATCGCCCAGCAAATGATGGAGTCCCTCCTGACGCGCTTGCCGCGTTTGGGCCTCCTGCGAGAGACGTACCACCTCACGCGCCTCGCCCGGCAGATGGAGCGGAATGAAGTCCCGGAAGGCCGGCGGGTCAGTTCGTTCGACGTACTCTTCCGCACGGCGGTCACCGGCACGGTCGAAGCCGTTTTGAGCGCCGCCCGCGATTGGGGCGACGACGCCGGGGAAGACGGCCCGCTCGCCTCGGCACTCCAGCAAATCAGCGAGTCGTACCAAAAACTTTGGCTGGAACATTCCCAGACGCTGCGGCTGTCGTCGCTCGAAGTCGTGCTCGACCGCGACGATTGGGACGACCTCCGCGAGTTCATCACGCGCTACGGCAGCGACCTTTTCACGGTGCGGTTCGTCACGCTCAGCAATGTCCGCGGGGTGTTGGCCCAAGGCGCCGCCGATTGGCTCGAACGCGAATCGGTGCAAGCCGACGGTGACGCCCGCACGAAACTGCTCGACGACTGGGAAGCCGGCAAACTCGACAAGCCGAAGACGGCCTACCTCTTCGAGATCGTCTTGAATTCGCTCGTCGAGCATTACGACGAATACCGCGATTACAACACGACCACGACGCAGTCCGACTACGGCGAGAACTTGTACATCCTTCTCGACTTCCTGCGGCTGAAAGCCGGGTACGACCGCTACGCCTGGCGTCTGCGGCCGCTGGTGCTCGCGCACGAAGTCCTTTGCAAACGGGGCTACGACCGCCTCGCGGCCCGTTGGCGCGAGTTTGTCGCCGAGCGTACTTCACGGTTGGCGCAGGAACTCTTGACCGACCTCGGCAAACGCGAAGTGGAACACGCCATCCGTTTGCGGACGATCCGCGACCGCCTTGAAGAGCGATTCGTGATGCCGTTGAAGATCGACCAAGCGGCCGGTCGCGTGGCCCGCGCAGCCATCGCCGCCCGCGATGGCCTCCCCGAAGACAACGCCGCCTTCGCCGGTTTGCTCGCCGCGATTCAACCTTTGGCCGAATCCCCCGTCGGCGTCGGCCTCGACGTCCCCGTTTGGATCCGCCGGTTGGAGGAAGAACTGCGCCGCGTGCGCTTCGTGGAATCCCAAGACGAGGACGGCGATCCGAAAGAAGACCCCGCCCCGGACGACTCCGCCGCCCCCCCGCAGGTTCGGTTGGACTTCGACGAATTCCGCCGGCAAATCCGCGACTGGGACGCCCCGCTGGGGCAGTGATGGGGCAGTGCTGGGGGAGTGCTGGGAATCGAACGCAGTTTCAGAAGCTCACTGTGGAGCGAGTCCAAGACGCCGAGGCGATGCTCGGTGCGGGACGATGGTCGGGAGCGTACTATTTAGCAGGGTATGCGGTGGAATGCGCGTTGAAAGCCTGCATCGCGAAGCTGACGAAGCGCTACGACTTCCCGGACAAGGATCGGGGATCGGGTATTGAAGAGCTATACGCACAATATCGAAAACCTCCTTCATTTGGCCGGGCTTCGAAACGAGCGGGATCGGGACATTCGCGAGAATCCTGAATTCGGCCGAAGTTGGGCATATTTGTAGGATTGGGATGAGCAGGCTCGATACCTGGTGTGGACTCAGAAAGAAGCCAGCGAGTTTTTCGCCGCGGTGACGGATCACAACACAGGGGTCTTGCCGTGGATCGTGGTACGTTGGTGAAAGAAGAGATCGATGCCGGGGCGGTATTCGCCCGCGAATTCGACCGCTATGCTCCGATCAAAGCCGCATTTTGGCTTAAGGCCAGCGGCGACGATTTCAGGTATCTCTATCTCACATCCGATCGGATCGACAATTTGAACCGTTATGAAGCCTACGGCGAAGTCGTGCGGCTGGCCCAAGCATTGCGACTGGCCGACCTTGATCTCTTTAGGATTAAGATCGTATCTGGTGACAATCCCTTGGCCGAAGCCGCGGCCGAGCAGATACTCAAGTACCCGGATTCTACCGGGCGACGCTTCGCCAGTTGCCCCTTCGGCGATCTATTCGTCGACGATGGTTACGTCTATCCGCAGCCTCTTCCCGTCGCCGCGTGAATCGCGTGAGGCAATGACCTTCGGTCTTTCCATTTTCCGGGTTCGATGTTCTCCCCAGAAATTCCGTGATTCCATTTGCTTTGCAGTGGCCCGCGCGCGTAAAATTCTTTTGCGGATGTCACGGTCCCGCTCCGTGACGGGCAATGAGGCCGGAGGAACCCCAACTGGTTCTGGGATTCCCGAGGTGTGGCCATAACAAAGGAGGTGATGTCTTGAAACATGCTAGTAGCCAGGATGGGCGGCTG
>JANXTU010000158.1 GCA_025352235.1 Fimbriiglobus sp. | reverse complement strand
AAAACGTTTGAATCGGATCGGGACAACGCGTCCGTCGGCCACGAGCGGGCGATCCTCGTCTCTATCTCTTTGCCAGGTCGACCGTGGTTGTCGGACGACCCCTGCGACGAAATCCGCGGCCTCGCCGAATCGGCCGGGGCCGAAGTCGTCGCGGAAATGACGCAGAAGCGCCAAGAGATCCAACTCGGCACGTACATCGGCTCCGGCAAACTCGTCGAGCTGAAAGAACTCGCCGAGGCCAAAGAAGCCGATGTCATCATCTTCGACAACGACTTGTCACCGGGCCAAGCGCGGAATCTGGAACGGGCCATGGGCATCAAGGTGCTGGATCGGTCCGAGGTGATCCTCGACATCTTCGCCACGCGGGCGCGCACCCCGGAGTCGCGGTTGCAGGTCGAGCTCGCGCAGCTCGAATACAGCCTGCCCCGGCTCAAAAACATGTGGAGCCACTTGTCCCGGCAAGCGGGTGGCGGCGCCGGCATCGGCATGCGCGGGCCGGGGGAAACCCAGCTCGAAGTCGACCGCCGCATCGCCGACACGCGCATCCGCGATCTCAAGCGCAAGATCGCCGAGGTCCAAGCCCGCAAGGGGCGCGAGGTGAAAAGCCGCTCGGAAGAATTCACCGTGAGCCTCGTCGGCTACACGAACGCCGGCAAATCGCGGTTGATGAACCGCCTGACCGACGCGGGGGTCTACGTCGAGAACAAGCTGTTCAGCACGCTCGACACCCGGACGCGGCGCTGGTCGATTCCGGACTTCGGCCAGGTGCTACTCAGCGACACCGTCGGTTTCATCCGCGACTTGCCCCACCACCTCGTGGCGAGTTTCAAGGCGACCCTCGAAGAAGCCCGCCAAGCCCGGCTGCTGCTCCACGTCGTCGACGCCAGCAACCCGTTGGCCGAGGAGCACATCAAAGCCGTGAACGGAGTGTTGAAGGAACTCGACTGCGCCGACAAACCGACGATCGTAATCTTGAACAAGGTCGACCGCATCACCGACATGACCCTGCTCGACATCCTGAAAGCCCAGCATCCGAAGGCCGTCGTCATCAGCGGGGCGACGGGCGTCGGCGTCCGCGAACTGACCGACACCGTCGTCGAACAGTTGTCGTCGCACTTCCTCGCGGCCGAGGTCACCGTCGACGCGGGCAATGGCAAGGTGCTGGCGTACCTCAACGCCCACGCCGAAATCTTCCGCCAAGAATACCGCGACAGCAGCGTCGTCATCCGCTGCTACCTGCCGAAGCATTTGCTCCATTACATCCAACACCCGGACGTGACGGTGCGGATGCTCGAGGCCGGGGAGACGGCGGTGAGACGGATGGGCGAAGCGGCGTTGTAAAAAGTACCATTGAGGAGACGGATCGATGTCCGCGACGTTGACGATTTCAATCCCCGACCAGGTGCTCGCGCGGCTTCGTGAGCGCGCCGACGCAGCGGGCACGACGCCTGAAGCCGTCGTGGCCATGGACTTGGCCGTGCCGATTCCACAGGACGATTACGGCAAGATCCGCCGGCTGGCGGGTTCCCTCAAGTACGCAGAACCGGATGCCGCCACGCGGCACCATGACCTCCTCGGCGATGCCCTCAAGGACGAATTGAAAGGTCTCGATGACTGACCGCTTCGTCGATACATCGGGCTGGGCGGCGTGGGGCTGCCTCGATGAACCGCACCACATCCATGCGGCGGTCGCGTTTCAAGAAGTGTGGGACTGCGGCCATCGCCTCGTCACAACGACATACATCCTCGCCGAATTGACTGCGCTTTTCATTCGCCTGCGGGTGCCGCGCGAACAGCAGATCGAACTGCTCGGCGAAATCCGTTCCGATCCGTCCGTCGTCGTCGAGGCGATCGAACCCACTTGGCTCGACTCCACTTGGAAACTTTGGGCCTCGAGGCCGGACAAAGAATGGACCGTTGTCGATTGCGCCAGCTTCGTCGTCATGCGGAGCCGAAGTTTGACCGAGGCGATCACTGCGGACCACCATTTCGAACAGGCCGGGTTCATCCGATTGTTGAAATGAATCGAACGGCCGAGGGTTTTTCCCTGTCATCCGCCATGCACTTTCGAGATTGGACCCTTCCCCCGCCCCCTGGTGCGGCCGTATTATATCCCGGTGTCCAAACCCGAATCCCTAACCTAGGATCCCGCCATGCTGCGCTCGATTCTCGCCTCGCTGGTCGTCGCCGGGCTGCTCGCCGCGCCCGTGTTCGCCGCCGACGATGCCTACACCCTGAAACTGTACAAGACCAAGAAGGGGGACAAAACCGAAAACGAGAAGACCGAAGACGGCAAGACGAACATCGTCATCAACGTCGCCGGCATGAACATGAAGCAAGACGTGGACAACGGCAAGAAAGAGATCTACACCGAAGAGATCCTCGAAAAGAAAGACGGCGATAAGAAGGCGACCAAACTGACGCGCACCTATAGCGCCGCCGAGAAGAGCGACAAGGGCGAAACCACCAAGCACGCCTACGCCGGCGAGACGGTGTTGATCGAAAAGAAGGGCGACAAATACGAAATCAGCGTCAAGGGGAAGGCCCTGAAGGAAGAAGACGCCCCGGAGCTTTACAAGAGCTTCAACAAGAAAGAAGACGAACCGGACAACGAAGATTTCCTGCCGAAAGACGCCGTAAAAGTCGGCGAGAGTTGGAAGCTGCCCGCCGCGACGACCGACAAGATGTTCAAGGCGCTCGGCGACGAGAAGATGAAGATCGACGCCAAGAAGTCGACCGTCGGCGGCAAGCTCCTCAAGGCTTACAAGAAGGGCGACGCCCAGTTCGGCGTCCTCGAACTGACCCTCACGATCTTCGTCACCGAAATCGACCTCGGCGGCAGCTTCGCCAAAACCAAAGACGGTAGCAAGATGGTCATCCAAGGCACGATCGACACCTGCATCGACGGCAGCGTCCAGTTCGAAGACGGCAAGATGCAAGTGACCATCGACATCACCGCGGAACTGCCGAACGACGGCTCGTTCACCATCAGCGGCACCACGAAAGGCATCGACAAGACCCGCGTCGCCAAGAAGTAGTCCGCACTGGCGAGCCGGCGCGATCACCGCCCGGCTCGCGACGTCCGAAAATCCGACAAGCCAGACTCCACTTCCGAAATTTCAAGCGGCCTCCATCGGATTGACGCTGACATTCTTACAAAGCCCGCTAGAAACAGCGTGTGGTGGACGAAGATTCTGCGCAGGCCGCACTCTTTCCAGATCCGATTTTATTTCGGGACCGAGCCCCTCAAACGAGGTCGGACGCGATGACAAAGTCATACTGGATGAGCTTGGCGGCGACGGTGGTGGTTCTGGGGATGGGTGGGGAGGTGCAGGCACAACTCTACTTCCGAGTGGACAGTGTGAACGCGAATTTGACCTCGGCCAGTTGGGGCACTTCGTCGAACGGCCCTTTCACCGGCGCTTGGGTAAACAGTTCCAACGTGATTTTCACCTCCAATAGTACAATCAACTACGTTACAGCTACGCCCGTGGGCAATTTCTCAATCACAAATGCCTCCGTGGTCCTTTGGGCCTCAGCGGGAAGCTATAGCACCGGAGGCGTTGTTCGTACCTTCGATTTCGATGCCGGATCGATTATGACGTGGACGACCCAAAACGTGGCCACTACATCCGGTACGGGTTTCATTAAAAACGGCGCCGGCACTTGGGACATCGGAGCGCAAACCAGCGCTTATAACGGCGGATTCACATTGAATGCGGGAACCGTGATAGTCGCAAACAATAATGCCCTCGGTGGATCAACGAGCGCATTGACTTTGAACGGTGGCATTCTTCAATCCTCCGGTACGCGGACTTATGCCAATACCATCACCATCGGGGGCGATTTTGGCAATGCCGGAACCGACAGTGCTACCTTCTCCGGTGCGGTGGCGTTGGGATCGGCCACGCGGAGCATCAACAACACCACCACGAGCGGAAGTCGGATTTACTCGGGCGTGATCAGCAGCACGGGAACTTCGGGGTTAACGTTCACCGGGGCCGGCACGGGTCTGACTTACATCGGGAATGCCGGCAACACTTTCTCCGGTACTGTGACCCTTGCGGGGTCCGAAGTCGGATTCGCCAGCAACGGAAGTTTGGGCAACGTCAACAACACAATTGTCATCGATGGCGGCCGTTTTACGGCTGCGACAACGGCCGGTGCTGCGGTGACATACACCCTCGATGCCACGCATGCGATTCAAGTCGGTTCAACGACCGGGACCGCGATCAATGTCGTGAGCGGCGGCGTTTTAACTTACGACGGAATCATCGCGGATAAGTCGGGTTCGTCCGGCGCTTGGGCCAAGCAAGGTTCGGGCACTTTATCTCTAGGTGGTGTCAGCACTTACACCGGCGCCACGGCCATCAACAACGGCATCTTGAAGCTGACCACCGGTAACGACCGCCTACCGACGGGGACGACCGTGAGCCTCGGCCAGGCGGCCAGCACGAACCTCGGCACCCTCGATCTCAACGGGTTCAACCAGACCATCGCCGGACTCAATTCGATTACCGGCACGAGTGCCGCAGTGACGAACAATACGGTAACCTCGACCGGTCCGAGCACGCTGACCTTGGGAGGCAGTGGCAGCTGTAGTTTCGGCGCTGGCTCGAACGCAAATTCCGGCGTGATCGCAGGGGCGATTTCGATCGTCAAGAACGGGACCGGGACGCAGACCTTCGGCGATGCCAACACGTATTCCGGCACGACTACAGTGAATGCCGGTTCGCTGCT
>JANXTU010000156.1 GCA_025352235.1 Fimbriiglobus sp. | reverse complement strand
CGCATTTGGCCTGCATCGGCCCGGATGGCGAAGTGCCGCTGCAAACGGAGGTGCTCGAACGCTGGCCCGACGGTAGCGTGCGCTGGTTGCTGTGCGATGCGCTACTGAGCACGAACGGGAACGGGGCGTCGGGGTATCGGTTGGTGGTGCGCGACTCCGCCTCTGGGCTTCGGAGAGGGGGCCGGGGGGTGAGGTCTGGCCTGCCGATTCGCATTCAGCTCGATGAACTGGAATCCAGCGACTTGTTCGGGTTACCCGAACCCAACGGAGAATCAACAGTCCGAATTCGAACTCCGTTCCACTTCCGTGGCCATTCCGAAATCGTCATCGCGGGATTCCGCGACGATTTTCCAAGTGCCAACGCTGTCCGCGTTCAACTGACGATCACGAATCCGAATGCGGCCGGGCACCCCGGTGGGAATTGGGATTTGGGCAATGAAGGGTCGATCTTCCTCCGTGGACTGCAAGTGACGATTCCCGCAGCCCCCCTTTCGGATTTCCTCCGAGCGCGGGATGCCATTCGAAGAAGCGCATACCGTCGAACTGTATCAAGCCTCCAGCGGCGGAGAGAATTGGCAAAGTGAAAGCCACATGGACAAGGCGCATAAAGTGCTGCCGCCTTTTTGCGGGTATCGGCTGAATGGAAAGACCGGGCTTCGCGCCACGCCTGTTGTGATGGCAGGCGATATCGGAATCGCGATGCCGACTTTCTGGGAGAACTTCCCAATCGGCGTTCAGGTCAAGGATGATCGTCAGAGGCAAACCGGCGATCCCGTCGCAGGAATCACTCTTCAATTACTCGACGAAGGCCTCACCGGACAATCCGTCGAAATCCAAGGCGGCGAAAGCAAGACCCACACATTCACCGTTGCGTTCGGCGAGTCGGGCATCACTGACCAACCGCTCGTCTGGGCGCGGTCGCCTCTGCAAGTCTCCTGTTCGCCGGAGTGGTACGCCCGCTGCGAGGCGTTGCCGCACCTCACGCCGAAATCGACCGATCCGCACGACCTCTATTTGAAGTTGGTCGATCAGGCCATCGAAGGGCCGGATACGTTCTTGCAGAACCGCGAAACGATCTACGAGTACGGCTGGCGGAACTTCGGCGATATCTACGGCGACCACGAGGCCGTGCGGCACACCGGCCCGGCGTCGATGGTGTCGTCTTACAACAACCAGTACGACTGCGTCGGCGGGTTCGCGGCCCAATTCTTCCGCAGCGGCGATCCGCGCTGGTTCTCGCAGATGATCGAATGCGCCGACCACACGGCCGACATCGACATCTACCACACGACCGGCGACAAAGCCGCGTACAACGGCGGGCTGTTCTGGCACACCTACCACTACGCCCACGCCGATACCGCCAACCACCGCAGCTACCCGAAGCGTATCCGCAGCGGCCCGCAGGACAGTCGCGTCGAGAAGCTCGATTCGCTCGATGACGTCACCAAACAGAAGTTGCTGAAGGCCTATTCCGTGGGCGGCGGGCCGGCGCCCTCGCACGTCTACACCACGGGGATGATGCTGGCGTATTACCTCACCGGCGACCCGCGTTACCGGGAGACGGTCGTCGGCCTCGCGGATTACATCTTGAATTGCGAAGACCCGTCGAAGACCGTCTTCCGTTGGCTGTTCCGCGAGTTCACGGGCCTCGCCACCGATAGCCAAGCGGGCTACCACGGCCCCGGCCGCGCCTCGGCGAACTCGGTGAATGCCTTGCTCGACGGATTCCGCCTCACGGGGGATCGGAAGTATTTGGACTTCGCCGAGATGTTGATCCGCCGGGTTGTTAGTCCGAAGCAGGACCTCGATGCGCTGAACCTGCTGAACGCCGAGCTGCGTTGGTTCTACACGATGTTCCTGCAAGCCCTCGGCCGCTACCTCGATTGCAAAGTCGAACTCGGCGAATTCGACCGCATGTCCGGTTACGCCCGGCTGTCGCTGTTGCACTACGCGCAGTGGATGACGCAGCACGAACGGCCGATTCTGGATACCCCCGAAAAGTTGCAATACCCCACGGAAACATGGGCGGCGCAAGATCTGCGCAAAGTCGAAGTCTTCCAGTACGCGGCGAAGTACACCGGTGGCGCGGCGCGGGAATTGTTCCTCGAACGCGCCGCGTGGTTCTTCGAAGCGAGCCTGAACAAGCTCGATACCTTCCCGACGAAGTCGCTCTGCCGGCCGGTGGTGCTGCTGATGCACCACGGTTACAGCCGCAACTGGTGGTTGCAAACGGAGGTGCCCACGCTCGATCCGACCGACGCCGGCACCTTCGGGCCGTGGGCGATGTTCGTCCCGCAGAAGGTCAAGGCGATGAAGCGCGCGAAGCTACTGGCGCTAGCCGGGGTGCTGGGGTTCGCGACGCTGGTGCTGCTCGCCGCGATTGTACTGTGGAGCTGAGACCGTAGGGCGGGTGGAGTCTTCGGAACCCGCCGCGAGAGGGGGAACCTGTCGGGATATTGCGGCCACTTCCGTACCGCGGCGGGTTCCGAA
>JANXTU010000428.1 GCA_025352235.1 Fimbriiglobus sp. | reverse complement strand
CGAGAGCGCCGTCCCAACTGTTCGTATCGCCGCCGACGATGGGCACGCCGAATTCACCGGCGACTTCTTCGAGCCCCAAATACAACTCCCGGACTTCCTCGCCGGACATCCCCGTTTGCGGGATGACCAACCCGACGACGGCCGCCGTCGCCCGACCGCCCATCGCCGCGATGTCGCTGAGGTTCACCGCCATCGCCTTGCGGCCGATCTCGCGGGGCGAGGCTCGGTCACGGGTGAAATCGGTTCCTTCCGTCAAAATGTCCGTCGTGATGAGAACTCGTCCCCGGGCCGGTTCGAGAACCGCGCAGTCGTCGCCGGGGCCGACGAGCACGGTCGGGAATCGGGGCGTTCTCGTCCGCAGCCAGCGGATGAAGTCAAATTCGGGAGACATGGCACGCTCGATTTTAACGTCGGCAAGAATTCAGCCGATTATACCCACCATCCCACGCCAGTTTGAGGCTGGGCGCGATTTTTTGCCAGATGGAGTTGTGCAGTATGAGTGATTCGAGGCAGTTTTGACAACAAACTGCACACGATTGGGCTAGATGGGCAAGTGTAAGCCCTGCCCAAGCTACCCAGAGTGCGTAGGTGCTATCCGATCCCCCCAAGTGCGTAACTCCTATTCATGAGTTGAACGGAATTTTCTCACCCAGCCGCGAAGCGTGTACTACATTTGGTCTACTCGAAACCTCGCCCGACTTTCCCCGGAGCATTTTAGGCATGACCCCTACCCGGACCCTCGCCGTCGAGATCGCCGACGAATCGCTTCCCGGCCATGCGTTGATCGCCCAGACGTTCGGCGAACCGCGTTTCCACACCGAAGGAGACATCGCGGCCGTGGCCTTCGCCGACAACGGGACGATCTGGTCCGTCGACGAAGTCGGCCTGCTCCTTCATTGGTCGGCCGAGGGCCACGCGCTGAAGCGGTCGTTCTTGAGCGACCTCGAAACGCTCTGGTGTTTCAGCGCCGACGCCGATTTGCTCGCCAGTGGCAACGACGATCTTTTGATTTGGAATACGGCCGAATCGCAGCTTTTGTACCGGATTCCCCAGCCGGGTTGGGTGTCTGCGCTCGCGTTTAGCCCGGACGGCCGCACCGTCGCTTGCGGGCACGACGACGGCTACGTCCGGCTTTGGGACATAGGGAGCCAGCGCCAAATCGGCGAACTGCCGGCCCACGCCGACGCCGTCTCGGCAATCCAATTCTCCGCGGCGGGCGATCGCATCGCCACGGCCGGGGAAGATCGGGTCGTCCAAGTTTGGAACGCGAATAGCCACAAATTGCTGGCGACGCTCAAGAGCCACACCGACCGTATCCCCGCGCTGGCGTGGTCGCCCGACGGCAGCTTGCTCGTCTCGGCCGGTTGGGATACCTCCGCCCGCGTCTGGCGGCCCGGCGTGAGCGCCGAACCCTCGATGCTGCTCAACAGCCACGCCGATCAGGTGTTGTGCGTCGTATTCAGTGGCGACGGCAAACTGCTGGCGACGGCCGATTCCGAAAACGACGTCTACCTGTGGTCGAACGCCGCGAGCGGGAAAGTCCGGCACGCCCTGCGGGGCCACGTCGGCGAAGTGCGTTCGCTCTCGTTCAACAAAACCGGTTCGATTCTCGCGTCTGCCGGGGCCGACCGGGTCGTCCACCTGTGGGACACCCGCGACGGCAAGCTCCTCGCGGGTCCGAATCCGACCGGTAAACACGGCTTGGCGGTGATCCCCGGGGCGAACCCGCTGCTGGCGAGCACGGGCGGGCCGACACTGCGGGTCTGGGCCTTGGCCACCGGCGACGAAGTCGCCCCGAGCCATGACGGCCCGGCGTTCTCCGTTGCCGCGAGCGACACCGGCCGTTGGCTGGCCGTCGGCGGCACCGACCACTGTACGCGGCTCTACGACTTGACGCAACCGGGGCAGGCCCCGAAGATTTTGGAAGCGACCAAATCGCCGGTCGGGGCCCTCGCCTTCGCCCCCGGGGGTCAATTCCTTGTGCAAACCAGCCCGGCCGACGGCTTGGTGTGGATCTGGAAACCCGAAGGGACCGAAGCCGAATTGATCCTGATCGAAGCGGCCGACGGTTGCACGCTGGAGACGGTCGCGGTTCACCCGGACGGCAATCTCGTCGCGGTCGGCGGGGCCGACTACCTCTCGACCGGCGAGCGCGACGGCGCCGTCTGCGTCTGGGACCTCGCCACCAAACTGAAAGTGGCGACGTTCGATACCGGTGTCTTCGCGCTAGCGTTCGACCCGCAAGGTCGATTCCTCGTCGGCGCCGGCCTGACTGACCATGTCCACGTCTGGGATCTGGCCAGCGAAACCGAAGTCTTCACGCTGGAAGGGCACCAAGAGCGGATCAACGCGGTTGCCTTCAGCCCGGACGGCAACTACCTCCTGTCGGGCGGGGACGATCAAACCATCCGCGTTTGGGACCTCCTCAGCGGCCGGCTGCTCGTGGCCCGCGAATTCGACACGCCCATCCAAGGCTTGGCATTCAGTCCCGACGGCGCAACTCTTTTCACGGCCAACGGCAACACGACCTGCTATCGGGTGGAGTTCAAGAAACTGCTGGAGGATTGACAGTCATCGATCCGTTTCTTACGAATAATCGGGTGACGCAATGCGTCTTTAGATTGTCCGTTCGCCCTGCGGCGAGCGGATATTCACCCTCTTCACCGTTTTGGGGATTTCGCTATGGTTCGCAAGCTCTTGCTCGCCGCCCTCGTGGCCGTCACCGGCTCTTTCGCCATCGCCGCCGAACTGAAGTCCGGTCCGCAGGCGGGCGAAAAGCTCCCTGGCCCGTTCCACCCGCTCAACGTCAACGGTAGCGACGCCGGCCAAAAAACCTGCCTGTATTGCAAGAACGGCGATAACCCCGTCGCCATGGTGTTCGCCCGCACCAACGACGAAGGCACGCAGAAGCTGATCGCCAAACTCGAACAAGTTACCGCCGCCAACAGCAAGTGCGAAATGGGCAGCTTCGTGGTGTTCTTGAGCGACGACGACAAAATCGGCGACGAACTCAAGAAGGTCGCGGAAAAGGCCAAGCTCAAAAACGTCGTCCTCTCGATCGACACCCCGGCCGGCCCGAACAAGTACAACGTCGCCAAAGATGCCGACATCACCGTCGTCCTCTACACCGAACGCAAAGTAGTGGTGAACCGCAGCTTCGCGAAAGGCAAAATCACCGACGCGGACATCGAAACCATCGCCAAAGACGTTTCGAAGATCACCCCGAAGAAGTAAGCATCCCGCGCTATACTCTGGAAAGCCCGGCCATTGGCCGGGCTTTCTCCGTTCCGTCCCGACCGATTTCCCCAGAAGCCGATTCCGTGTGCTAGTCTTCCAGGTGAACGCCCCCGCGGAGCCGCTCTTGTGAAGAAGATTCTCGTTGCCGTGCTGTTCCTCACGATCGTGGGCGGGGCGTTGGGATTCAGCAAAAAGACCGACGCCGAGGTGCTCACTCGCGTCGGGAAGACAAGCGCTCGCAAAGTGACCGAGGCCATGCCGCCGGCAAATCGGTTGGCCGGCCCGCTTGCCGCGACGAAAACCGGTGACCTGCTCACCATTGAAGACCGCGTCCGGTTGCGCCTACAAACGGATAAAGCGCTCGATGGGACGACCATTTCGGTGATCGCCGAGGGAAACGAAATCCGCCTGCGGGGCGAAGTGGCCAATGCCTTGGTCCGTGCCCGCGCCGTAGAATTGGC
>JANXTU010000127.1 GCA_025352235.1 Fimbriiglobus sp. | reverse complement strand
CGAAGGCGAGCCTGTTCGAGTACATCGAAGTGTTCTACAACCGAATGCGCCGACACTCGTCGCTGGGGTACGTCGCCCCGGCGGAGTTCGAATGTTCCGAAAACTCTTAACTGCGCGCCCGTTTTTCGTGGGGAAGTCCAGTCTCAGTTGGAATTGCAGGCAGTTCAAATGCTGCCAGAAAGATTTGCCACACCCGTCGCCATCGATTTCAGAATGCCGCTGGCGTTTTTTTTCCCAGCGCGTCGGTGAGGCCGCAGCGTTCGGCGACCAATCTCACCAGGCTTTCCGACAGGTGGGTGTTGAGGCGGTCGACGACGAAGATCCATTCGCCGGCGGGGTCGGTATCCACCGTCCGGGCAATGTGCGCGACGAACTCCGGCGAGCGTTTCGAAGCGCGGTCGAGAAACCCATTGTTGTGGTAGTTTACTGTAGAGGGCTTTTCCCGTGTGCCTGCTTACCGGCTTCACAAATCCAGTGGCCAAGTAATTATCTTGTCACTCTCCCCAGTTCTTCCGGAAAACGGCGAGACTGGTTTCGGCCCGAGGAAATTGGCCACCGTTCGGCACCGCACGATCGGGCTCGGGTGGTGCCGCGGCGTTATCAACCAGCATGTGGGACGGATCCAGCGGGCCTTCCGACACGCCGTCGCCGAGGAAATGCTCCCCATCCGCAGCCTCGACGGCATCGCCAAACGCTGCGGCGGGCCGCTCTACCGGGGCGAGCGGACCCACATCGGCAAGGTGCTCTTCACCTTCGATGCGCGGACGGTCGAGCCCTTCCGAGCGGTCCGTCAGCGACCGAAGCGTTCGAGCGCGTCCCGATTCAGTTCGATGCCAAGGCCGGGCTTGTCGGGCAGCGTCAAGAACCCTTCGGCATCCGGCCGGAATGGCACGGTGATGAGGTCGTCCACGTATGGCGACGGCGTCAGGAACTCGACGTACTTCGCCACCGGCATCGCGCAGGCGAGTTGGATATCCGCAGCCAAACCGACGGCCGTGTTCCAGCCGTGCGGCACCCAGAGCACGTTGTGCTCGTAGGCACTCCAGGCGATTCGCCACGCTTCGGTGAGTCCGCCGCACTTCGTGCAATCGGGTTGGACGATGTCCACACACTGCCCCTCGAACAGCGGCCGGAAGCTCTGCCGTCGCGTGAAGACCTCACCCGTGGCAATGGGCACCGGGGAATGCCGGCGGAGTTCCGCGAACCCAGCGAGGTCATCGGGCGGGAGCGCCTCCTCGAACCAAGTCACGTCGTAATTGGCGAGCATCTGCGCGGTGCGCAGCGCCCACTTGTACCCGTGCGGCCAGAACGCTTCGCTGCCGCCGGCGTCGATCATCAGTTCCACGTCCGGCCCGACCGTTTCCCGCGCGGCGGCGACGAGCGCTTCGTCCGTTTTCGAGTCGCGCCGGCCGAAGGGTTTCCAGCCGAGTTTGATCGCGCGGAAGCCGCGATCCACGGCCTGCTTCAACTTCGCGCGGAGCGGATCGACTTCGTCGAACAGCAGCGAACCGTACGGCTTGATCTTCGTCCGGTAAACGCCGCCGAGCAACCGCGCGACGGGTTGATTCACCGCCTTGCCGAAAAGATCCCACAGGGCGATGTCGATGCCGCTGATGGCGTGTTCGACCGATCCGCCGCGGCCCTGCCAGAAAGTGTTCTGCCGGAGGGTCTCGCTCACCTTCGCCGGTTCGTCGGTGCGCTGACCGATGATCCACGGCCGCAGTAGCTTCACCGCACCCGCGACGAGATCGCGGCTGGTGAAGGTGCTGCCGACGCCGACGAGGCCCGAGTCGGCGATGACTTCGACGATGGTGTGGACATTGTCGTCGGGCGCGAGTTCCTCGGCCCAGCCGCCTTCGACCGTGCCGCCGGATAGGCCTGTGATGCGGATGTCGGTGATCTTCATGGGTTACTTCCGGGTGTGTTCATCGCCCCGAATGGGCCGACAGTTATAGCCCAAGGCGGAAGGGGGCAGGGATCACTATCCTCCCGCCCTGATAGGGCCGGCGGTCCAGGCGAACTACGGCGGCCCCTTCAGGGCGAGATCATTGCGCAACCAATGCCCAGGGCTGTAAAAGTCGGCCCCGTTGGGGCGAAGAACTGATGGATGTTACCTCGCTTGCGCGTCGGGCTAGAGCGGACATCACGTTTTCGTAGCGGTCCAGTTTTCTCTTCGCCCCAACGGGGCCGACTTTTACAGCCCAGGGCGGGAGCCCTGGGAACCAAGTTCCAATTCTCTTCGCCCTGAAGGGGCCGACGTCGGGCCAGACGGCCCCTTCAGGGCGAACAAGAGAGGTCGTCGGTACCTGGGGCTTCCGCCCCAGGCTGTATAAGTCGGCCCCGTTGGGGCGAAGAAGGGTTCAAACTCCATCGGACGGTCGCCACAGCCAACAAAGCAGATTTGCCCGCTACGAAAACTCGATGTCCGCTCTAACGGCGGAAGTTGCGGTAACCGAAGTTGAACGAGAATCCTTGTTGAGGATAGCCACCGTAGCGGTAGGCGTTCGAGCCGTAGCCGGAATTGTAGTACGACGGAGTGTAGTAGCTCCGCCCGTAGTTCGAGTATGGGTTGGAATAACCGTAGTTGCTGTAAGGCGACGCGTAGTAAGAGTGTGGGGAGTAGTAAGACGGCTGGGAGTAGTAGCGTTGGCCACCATACCCGCGGTTGTATCCGCCGCCACGGTAGTTTTGGGCTTGCGCGGCATCGGCCGAGAGACCGACAATGCCGAGGGCGAGTAGGCCGCCGAGAACCAAACGAGAAATGCTCATGATGCGACTCCGGAGGGGTTGTGCGGGCCGTTCGCCCGATATTAGGAATACCCTCCGCGACTCCGATCTTGCGAGCGGGCATGCGAATACCATGGGCAATCGGATTCGCACGCTTCGGCAGTCGCGGTTTCAGTCTTCAAATAATTGCGCGACGGGTACGCAGAACCCGGGCAACTCCGGATCGCCGTTCAAAATCTCGGTCGAATTGAGCATCGCCGTCGGTCGGTTCGGCCGGTGGAGCGTCACCGTGCGGAAGTGCGTGTCGACGAGCCACACGACCGCGACGCCGTGAGCCAAGTAGGTGTCGATCTTCTTGTGGATGATCGCCATGGTGTTCGACGGCGACAGGATTTCCACCGCGAGCGTCGGCGCGCCGACGATCATGGTCGAACGCTCTTCAGCGGCGTGTCGGGCCGCTTGCTCGGGTGATAAGTACAGGGCATCGATGCCAACCGAGTAATCATCGTCGAAGATCACCCCGACTTCACCCGAGTGAACTGAGCCGCGTGGCTTTGGCTGTGCATCGTTCCAGTTCAACAGACGTTGGCTGATTCGTGCTTCCGCCTTGGTGTGATGCCTATTCCGTTGGGTCATGCCCATCTCCACGATTTTCCCATCGATGAGCCAATACCGTTTGCCGTCATCGGGCATCGCCAGCAAATCGTCGATGGTCGCGCGGGGTTTCCCCCGTGCGGAAATAGCTTCGAGTTCCAGCGTCGCGGGTGCCATATCAGTCCTCCTCTTGAGATTGTACTACGGCCGCGGCAGTTCGAACAAGTCGGTCGTCCGACACCAGACGTCGCCGTTGAGGCGGGCCACCGTCTGAAGTTTTCGCGGGTCGACCCGACCGTTCGCATCGAGCACGTCGTCGTGGATGTGGATCATCACCACTTCGCCGATCACCAAATTCCCGGCGATGGGGCCGGTGCCGGTGGGGATAATCTGCAGCACCTTGCACTCCATCGCCGTGGGGGCCTCCGCGACGCGCGGCGGCTTCACCTTCAAACTCGGTATCGTGTGCAGCCCCGCGAGCGCGATTTCGCTTTCGTCCGGCGGCAATTCCTTCGACGATAGATTCACCTTCTCCGCGAGGCGGGCCACGGACGAATGCACGACGAACTCACCGGTAGTCTCGATGTTCCGCAAAGTATCTTTTTTCGAGCCGTCTCGCTTGAGCGTCGGCGAGAAGACCACCACCGGCGGGTTCGCCCCGAAGGTGTTGAAGAAACTGAACGGCGCCAGGTTCACGATGCCCGTCGGCGAAATCGTCGTGACCCACGCGATCGGCCGGGGCGTGACGATGCCGATGAGGTGCTGGTAGGTCTCGACGAAGTTCTGCGAATTTGGTTCGTGCTGCATGGGGCTCAATCCTTCCAAGACATCGGGTAACTCGCGTCGTCGAATTCCAGCGATTGCTTCGTCAGTTGCAGGGGGCGGAAGGTATCGACCATCACGGCGAGTTCGTCGGTGCGGGTCATCTCCCAACTCGCAGCGAGGGTGCCGGGGTGCGGGCCGTGCGGGATGCCGTGGGGGTGGAGCGTGAACGAGCATTCCTCGACGCCGCGCCGGCTGCCGAACTTACCGCGCACATAGTAAAGCAATTCATCCGATCCCACATTGCTGTGGGCGTAGGGGATCTTCACCGCGTTCGGATGCGTGTCGAGCATCCGCGGGGCGAACGTACAGATCACGAATCCGCCCGCGCTTTCAAACGTCTGGTGGATCGGTGGCGGTTGGTGGATCGTCCCCGTGATCGGCTCGAAGTCGTCCGCGTTGAGGGTGAGCGGGTAAACCATGCCATCCCAACCGACGGCGTCGAACGGGTGATGGGCCAGCGTGTAGCGCGTCTGCCGGGGGCCGTCTTTGATGACGACGGTCGTTTCTTCGTCGCGATCCTCGGTGATCAGTTCTGTAGGCCCATGGAGGTCACGCTCGCAAAAGGGTGCCCCGAGTCGGAATTGACCGTCGCGGTTCAAGTAGCGCTCGGGGAAGCCGATGCTGCCGGTCGATTCGATGACGAGAAGATCGGGCTGAGAAGAGACCTCACCCCCCGGCCCCCTCTCCGGAGCGGAGAGGGGGAGAAGGCTAAATTCAATTTGGTAAGTCGTGCAGCGCGGGATGACGATGTAGTCGAACGGTTTGAAGTGCAGCCGGCCGAAGTGCGTGGAGACGTGCCCGTGTCCCCGGTGGACGAAGAGCACCTCGTCAGCCGTGGCATTGCGGAACAACTCCGCTTGCGGGTTCGCAGGCCGACACCGGGAAATCGTGACGTCGGCATTCGTGAATAGCGGCACGCGACCGGTGATCGGATCACCGTGGATCGGGATCGACCGCGTTTTCAAATGGTGGTGCCGGAGCATCGCTTGCGGAGCCGCTTCGACAATCACGCTCGGAGCCGGTTCGACCTTCAACACCCGCGTCGGCGGTCGCAGGTGATACGCGATGCTGTAAGCCCGGTTGAAGCCCTGCGTGCTGATGACCTCTTCGTAATAAAGGCCCTCGTTCAAGTAGCCCGGATCGGCGGCGTGTTTGGTGTGCCGCTTCGGTGGAATCGAACCGAGTTGCAGATAGGGAGGCATCGCGGGGAACTCCGGAGGTCTCGGAGCATCGTACCAAAAAACGCCGGCCCCGCGGAGATCGCGGGGCCGGCGTCGAAGATGGAGTCGGACTCAATCCAAGTTGGAGACTTCCCCGGCGGCAGCTCGGTCCGCGTCGTCCGCCAAACCGTCCGTCAAGGGTGTGCCAAACTTTTCTGGCACTCGAATCGGACAATTTGGCGAGCGTGGTGCCGAGTCGCCGGAGCCAACCGTTCCGGTGCGATCGGTCCGAAATGGTTTCGGCGGGCATCCCATCCGTCTAAATCGGACGTAAAGCGTTGCCGCGCATGGGTTCTACCCGAAATTGGAAATGATTTCGCCGGGGGGTGGGGGGGAATGGGGCGAAACCATTTTCCGGAATCGAACCTCCATCAACTCCGCGTTGACCGGATGGCATCTCTCCGGTATGCCCCCGTCCAACTCGGGGGATCGGCACGTGACACGCTTCGCTCTACTCTTCGCGGCGATTTCGACTTCGGCCCTAACTGGGTGCGCCGGCACCTGGGACCAAGTCAGCAGCCGCAAGACGCGGCAAGACCCCATGAGCTTGTTCAAAAGCGAAGACCCGATGCACGTTCTGCGGAACAAGGTCGCGGGCGGGGAGCGCGCCGCGGCGATGCGCCGTCTGAAAGAACCGGGTAGCGGCAACCCCGCCGAGCAAGACGAAGTCCTGCAAATCCTGGCTCAAGCGGCCACGGCCGACCCCAGCCCGGTGGTCCGCACCGCCGCCATCGACGCGCTGGGCCGATTCCGCGATCCGCGCGCGGTGCCATTGATCATCAGCGCGTACGAAAAAGCCGACGGTATCCCGGGCGGCACGATCCTGTCGGCGGCGTCCGGGGTCGAACCGGCCGGGGTGCTCGATCCGAAAGGCGTCGACGACCTGCTCGGGCTCAACGGCCCCATCGGCTTCCAACCCGAATTGACGACGACCATCCGCCAGCGGTCGTTGGTGGCGCTGTCGAACTCGAACGGCCCGGAGGCGGTCGCGTTCTTGGCGAAAATCGCGGTGGGGACCGGCAAAGGAACCACCGAGAAACCCGAAGAGCGGGATGTCCGCGTCGCGGCCGTGCGCGGCTTGGGGCAGATGCACCAGAAGCCGGCGGTGGTGGCGCTCGCGCAAGTGCTCGAAGCGGAAACCGGCAAAGATTTGGTGCTCGCCAGCCGGGCCCACGAAGGCTTGGTCGACTTGACGGGGAAAAATCTCCCGGCCGATCCGGCGAAGTGGAATAACGTGGTGCAAACGGGGTTCGAGGTGACGTCCGGCCCGACGTGGGTCGAAAAGACACTCGCGCCCATCATCCGATGACGCCGCACCGGGGTGAGCCGTGCAGTATCTCCAGCCGTTCCTCTACTTCGTCAAAAAGCCCAAGACCGGCTTCACCAACCT
>JANXTU010000078.1 GCA_025352235.1 Fimbriiglobus sp. | reverse complement strand
AGTGTTGGAAGCCACCGAACGCGTTCAGGGTCAACAACGCCGGGCACTGGCCGAGATGACGGACGATATCGTGGATGCCACAGCGGCGGTGCAAGTCGTACGGGATCACCGTAAGAAGTTGGAAATCGACGCCTCGAAAGTACATCGACTGTCCCGAGGCCGGTAAAAGACCGGGCCACGCTTGCGCAACTCTGGAAATCGTGGAATCGGTGAGCCACGAAACGGTTCGACGCATCCTAAAAAAAATGGCATGACGAATCGGAAGATCGAATACTGGGTGATTCCACGGGAAGCCGATAGCGAGTTCGTCGCCCACATGGAAGAAGTGCTCGAAACCTACGAAAAGCCGTACGATCCGAAGGTGCCGATCCTGTGCATGGACGAACAACCGGTGCAGTTGCTGAAAGAAACACGCTCGCCCATTCCTGCCGCGGCGGACCATGCCAAGCGGGTCGATTACGAATACGAGCGAGCGGGAACGGCCGCCATCTTCATGTTCGCTGAGCCTTTGGCGGGCTGGCGTGAAGTCGCGGTTCGCTAACGGCGAACGAAGATTGATTGGGCCGTCGAAATGGCGAGGTTGCTGAAGGGACGGTCAACTTCGTGGACGCGTCGCATTTCGTGCTGGGATCGTTTTTGGGGTGGGTCTGGTGTTTCGTCCGATTGCACGTGCGGGCGGCGTCGGGCCGGCAGCGGTACAACGTGCTCGGGGCCTTGAACGCGGCGACCCACGAGTTGGTCACGGAGATCAACACGACCGACATCAACGCGTTGTCGGTGTGCACGTTGCTCCGCAAGATCGCGGGCCGGGGAAGGCGGGTGCCGATTACGCTGGTGATGGACAACGCCCGGTATCAGCGGTGCGCGTTGGTGCAGGACACGGCCCAAGCGTTGGGCATCGAACTGCTGTTCTTGCCGTCGTATTCGCCGAACCTGAACTGGATCGAGCGGCTTTGGAAGTTCGTGAAACAGGAAGTGTTGAACAGCCGGCACCACCAAGATTTCAAGAAGTTTCAGGAAGCCATCGACGGATGCCTGGCCGATATGCCGACGAAACACCGAGAAAAACTCGCGATGCTGCGGACCCACAATTTCCAAACGTGGGACAACGTGTTACTCCTGAACGCGTAAAGAATAAGTGAACTTTTTCAGTGAAGTATCGGCGTGAGCGGGGCGGTGCGATAACGTGCCGCCCCGCTCCATTTTTTATACGAACTCCCACAACTTACACGGCAGGCTGCCGTTGTAGAAGTGGGTCGTCCTCACCACCTTCAGCTTCAGTTGCTTGGCCAGTTTGTCGCTCGCGGTGAAGAGGGCCAGGCGCCAGCCGGGCCAATGCTCGGCGAAGGCGGCGCCCATCTTGCGGTGGAGCGGGATCCATTCGTCTTCGTCGCCGAGGCGTTCCCCGTAGGGCGGGTTACAGACGATCAGGCCCGGCGGTTCGCCCGGCTTCGGTCGCGCTTCGCCGAGTTCCAATTTCTCCACCTGCACCAAGTGGCCGATGCCCGCGCCCTTGGCGTTGTGCTTCGCCAACTCCACGGCATCCGCCCGCACGTCCGAGCCGCGCGGCGGGAAGGCGAGCGCCGTCGCCACTTCTTCGCGGGCCGTATCGCGGATGTCGCCCCACAGGCCTTTGTCGAAGTCGAGGCCGCCGAAGAAACTGTACCACTTGCGGGTCAGCCCCGGAGGGCGGCGCATCGCGATCCACGCCCCTTCGACGAGGAACGTGCCCGAGCCGCACATCCAATCCACCAGTGGGAAGTTTCCGTCGTAGCCGAGGTGCAGCAGCAGTCCGGCGGCGAGGGCTTCGTTTAGCGGGGCGCGGGTTTGAATCGGGCGGTAGCCGCGCTTGTGGAGGCTGTCCCACGAGCTGTCCAAGCTGAGGATCGCGCGGTTCTTCGAGATGTGCAGATTCAACCCGAGCATCGGCCGTTCGGTGTCGACACTCGGGCGGACGCCGGTCTCCTCGCGGAATTGATCGCAGATGGCGTCCTTCACGCGCCGGCTGGCGTACTGGGAATGCGTGATGTTCGAGTCGCGGACGTTGCAATCGACGGCGAGGGTGTGGTTCGGCGTGAGGTATTGATCCCAGCGGATCGTCCGCACGGCGTCGTAGAGTTCGTCGGGGCTGAACACGGGGCCGTCGAAGACGGGGCGCAAAACGCGCACGGCCGTGCGGAGCCAGAGGTTGGCTTTGTAAAGTTCGACGATGCCGCCGGTGAAGAAGACGCCACCGCGGCCGACTTCGACGGGCGCGGCCCCGAGGCCTTCCAACTCTCGGGCGAGAACGGTTTCGAGGCCGCGGGCACAGGTGGCGAAGAACTGAGTCATGCGGTCATCGTATGGAGGAGGGCGGTCGGTCGAACATCGTCCACGCGAATCCGTAAGAAAGAATGCGGTTCGATTTTCAACGGTTCACGGGCGGAAGAATCATCATGGGCAGGCGGTTCGTGGAACAGTTCCGGGACGGGGATTCCTTCGACGAGGTTTACCTCATCACCGATAAGCAACTCCGGACCAACCGGAACGGCAACCCGTACATCCAAGTCGAATTGCGGGATCGCAGCGGCGGGATCCAGGCCCGGCTTTGGAACGCGGGCGAGGGGTTGTTCCGGACCTTCGACAACGGCGATTTCGCCCAAGTCGAGGGGAAGGTGCAGCTCTTCCAAGGGGCGTTGCAGGTCATCTTGAACACCATCGAACGGATCGAGCCGGGCAAGGTCGACACCGTCGATTTCCTGCCGAAGACCGACCAAGACATCCCGAAACTCTCCGAGCGGCTGCGGGCATTCTTACTGCGGTTGAGCACGCCGGCGCTACGCGCGCTGGCCGAGTGCTTCTTGATGGACGACGCTTTCGTCCGCGACTTCACCACCTGCCCGGCCGGGGTGAAACTGCACCACGCTTACGTGGGCGGTTTGCTCGAACACACCGTCACCATGATGGACATCGCCGAGCGGCTGCTGCCGTTTTACCCCGGCACGGACCGCGATCTCGTCCTCATGGGGCTGTTCCTGCACGACGCCGGCAAGACGCGCGAACTGACTTATGAACGCGCCTTCGGCTACTCCGACGAAGGGCAGTTGATCGGGCACATTTCCCTCGGCTACGAAATGCTCGTCGAAAAGGCGGCCCAAGTGCCGGCGTTGCTCGGCGAGCCGTTCCCGCGCGACCTGATGATGCGCTTGAAGCACGTGGTTCTGAGTCACCACGGCACGCTCGAATACGGTAGCCCGAAGGTGCCGATGACGCCAGAGGCGATGCTGGTCCACAGCATCGACAGCCTCGACACGCGCCAGCACATGGTCCTTCGGGACATCCGCGAGGACCGTCAGAATGCGACCGCGTGGACGCCGTACAACAAGACGCTGCAACGCCGCTTTTACAAGGGCGGTGCCGCCAACGGCGATTTGTACAGCGAGGGCGGCGACGCTTACGATTGAGCCGCAGCTTCCGCGTTCACGCCTTGGGATACGAGGTATTCCATCTCCCCGGTCGTGACGTCGTAGAGGGCGCCCACAATGGCGACCTTTCCTTCGAACACCAGTTTCCGGATCGGCTGGCTGTCGTTCAACATTGTCTCGACAACGCGCAGAACGTTGCGGCGCGCGACCGCGTCGACCACGGCGTATTTCTCTTCGGCCGACGCCGCCCGCCATTCGGTGGCGGTGTCGGCGGTGAGCGACGGCCGAATGTCATCAACGATGAAGTGGATGTGATCTCCGTCGGGCGCTTCGTGGAACGGCTCTGCCGCGCAACTGCGTTCGACGGCGGCCGTCACGGCCCCGCAGCGTGTGTGACCGAGCACGAGGATCAGTTTCGCGCCCGCCACGGCGCAGCCGTATTCGACGCTGCCGAGGACTTTCCGGCTCGACACGTTGCCGGCCAGGCGCACGCTGAAGATATCGCCGACGCCGAGGTCGAAGAGGATTTCGGCGGGCGTGCGCGAATCGATACAAGACACGACGACGGCCAGGGGGTGCTGCCCCGCGGCCGTGGCCGTCATCTGGCGGGCGAAATCGCGTGTGAGACGCCGGTTCGTTCGGGTGCGTTCGTGCCCTTCCCGCAAGAGTTGCAGAATTTGCAGCGGAGTCATCGTAGTTTGGAGTTCCCGCGTCGAGTAATCGACGTACTGGGTTTGATCTTGGAGTTGGTAGCGGTCCTTGAAACCCACCAAGCTGACTTCGATGCCGCGCTCCGGCCCGATTTGATCTCGGAAGGTGCGGATCAATTCCAAAATGTCCGGGTCGATGTAGTCGGTGTTCTGGGCGTCGAGGAGGACATGCCCGCCGCGAGGGACTTCTTGGAGCGCGCCGTTGAGGGCGGCGCGGTTGAGAAAGCTCACTTGGTTCGCGAGTTCGATGCGGACGACGACTCCGCCGATGTGCTGCTCGACGAATTTACGGATCGGCCGGCCGGCGTTGCTCCGGAGGATGTTCGCCAGCGCGATGGCCAACCCGATCAGCACGCCGATGAGCAAGTCGGTGAGGACGATGGCGACTACCGTCACGATGAACGGCACGAATTGATTCCGCCCGGCGTTCCACATTCTTTTGGCGAGCGTGTAGCTGGCCAGTTTCAGGCCGGTCATGAACAGGATCGCCGCGAGGCACGATTCCGGGATCAAGTTCAGGTAAATCGGCAACAGGGCCACGCTGCCGAGGATGAGCACCCCGTGAACAATGGCCGACAATTTCGTGCGGGCCCCGGCATTGATGTTGACGGAGCTGCGCACGATCACGGACGTGATGGGCAAGCCGCCGATCATCCCGGAGACGACGTTGCCGACACCCTGGGCCAGCAACTCCCGGCTCGGCGGGGATTCCCGTTGCCGGGGGTCGAGCTTGTCGACCGCCTCCAGGTTCAACAGCGTTTCGAGTGAGGCCACCGCAGCGATGGTGAACGCGGCGACGTAGACTTTGGAATTGCCGAACTGCCCGAAATCCGGGAGTCGGAAAAAACCGAAGAACTGCCCGAAGCTGTCGGCGATCGGCACGTCGACGAGTTGCTTCGGGCCGATCGCCCAGTCGCCGCCCAGGGTTCGGAAGAGCAGGTTCACCACGACGCCGAAGACGACGATCACGAGCGCCGAGGGGACCGGAGAATTCTTGAGGAGCTTCCAGCGGCCCCAGGCGAATAAGATCGCGATGGAAGTCAGGCCGATGACGGCCGGGCCGAGTTTCGCCTCGTCCACCAGTTGGAGCAATTCGCTGAAGGTGCTTTGCTGGTCGGGTTGATCGAAGGACATGTCTCCTTCGGGATCCTGATCGTCGCCGACGAGGTGGGGGATCTGTTTCAACACCAAGATCACGCCGATGGCGGCGAGCAATCCTTGGATCACGCTATTCGGGATAAACGCCGCGAGGAAGCCGGCGCGGGCCAAACCGAGGCCGATTTGGATGACCCCCGCGAGTACCACCGCGAGCAAAAAGATCGGATACTCTTTGAGAATCAACAACTGCGCGGCGACAATGGCGGTGAGACCGGCCGCCGGGCCGCTGACGCTCGTGTGCGACCCGCTGAGGATCGCGACGACGATTCCGCCCACGACCCCGGCGATCAACCCGGCGAACGGATCGGCCTTCGACGCCAGCGCCACGCCCAAGCAGAGCGGCAGCGCCACGAGGAAAACCACCAGCCCCGCCTTAGCGTCGGCCAGTACCGAACCGACGGACATCTTCTCGGCCATCGGTCGCCTCCTCGGATCGAGCGGTCGTGACAAGAATCAAAATACGGTCGTTCGACCTGGAGTGCGAGGGGAATCTTCGACCCGCGCTATAGAGATTGCTAGGCTATTAATATGAAGCACATTTTCCCCCTCGCCCTGCTCCTCTTCGCCGGTTCGGTCCGGGCGCAATCGTCCGGCCCGGCCGCGCGGTTGCGCGGGGAGACCGAATCACTCAACACCCGCAAGCGCCTCGCGGAAGCGCAGCAAAAATTGCAAACGGGAAAAGCGACGGAGGCGGCCGACGAGTTGCAGCGGATCTCGGACGAGTCGGGCGACGACCTCGTCGCGGTGCAGGCCAACCACTTCCAACCCGCCCGGCGGCTGGTGCAGCAACTCTTGGCCGCACTGCCCCCGGAGACGCTGTTCGCGTTTCAAAATCGCCTCGAAGAACCTGCGAACAAGCTGCTCGACGCGGGGAGACGCGACCGCGATCCGGCGCCGCTCCGTCAACTTCTGAATCGCTACTTTATCAGCCGGCCCGCCGAAAATGCCATCGTGCTGCTGGGCGAATTGCTTTTTGAACGCGGGGATTTCCGTGCCGCCGAGCAAACGTGGCGCCTGCTTCTGCCCCCCGGCGATCCCCGCGAACTGGCTTACCCGTATCTGACAATCGACCCCGCCCTCGTCAAAGCGAAGCTCGTACTGACCGCGATCTTTGCCGGCGACCTCGACCGGGCCAAAGCCGATCTCGCGGGATTCGCGAAAGAACATCCGCAAGCCACCGGTCGACTCGCGGGAACCGACGGGCGACTCGCAGAGTTATTGGCGAAGCTGCTGACGAATCCGCCCGCGCCGAGGGACAGCCGGGGGACGGAGGGGTGGACGACCTTCGCCGGGAACCCGAGCCGCGATGGCGTTCTCGCGGAGCCGCTCCCCCGGCTCGTCGGCCGGCCGACGTGGACGACGCCGATCCCCCGCCAATTCGGCGATAAACTCGCCTATCGGCCCGCGTCGTTCCCCGCCGCGAAGACTTTGGCGTTCCACCCGGTCGTGCTGGGGGGCACCGTCTACATTGCCGAAGCGGGACGGATCTTCTCCTTTAATCTACAGACCGGGACCGGGCGGGTCGCCTTCGACGCGCGCACGCTCGGCGAAGCACCGTCGTTCTCCGAAGCGGAAACCGCGTTGCCGAATTTGCTCGACACCGACTTCACCCTGACGGCGCACGGCGGGCGATTGTACGCCCGCTTGGGAAACGTCGACTTGCCGAGCTCGGCCGAGCCGCCGACCGGCAAGATGCCCGGTAGTTTTCTCGTCGTGCTAGAACCGGCGAAAAATGCACGGACGTTGAAGGCAACCGCGACGCTCGCCCCACCCGTGGGCAAGCCGGGCAAAGTCGCGTGGGAAGGGGCGCCGCTAGTGGCCGAAGGCAAGCTCTTCGCCGCTTGCACGCGTGTCGACGACCGCGGTCGGTGGATTCATGCGATCGCGTGTTACGACGACCCGCCGGGAGCCAAACCGAGTTGGGTCGTCGATGTGGCCGATACCGACGCAGCGACTCCGCGTTCCCGGCACGAAGTCTTGACGCTCGCGGGCGGGAACGTCGTGTTCGCCCTGCCGCAAGGGATGGTGTTGGCGGTCGATCGCGGCACCGGTCGGATCGCATGGGCGTTCCGCGCCGCCCCCGCCGCACTCGCACCGCAGAACGGCCCGCAGCAAGACCTCTGCCCGGCGGTCTATTCCGGCGGCCGTATCTTCTTCGCCCCGGCTTCCGGCGACAAACTCCACGCGCTCGATTCCGAAACCGGCCGGCCCCTCTGGGAGGAGGGGCCAATCCAAGTCGGACAGATTCTCGGAGTGTCCCGCAACCGGGTAATCGTCACCGTCCAGGGTCCGCAAAAGGGAATTCGCGCCTACGATGTCGCCGACGGATCGGATCGAGAACCACGCGGCTGGCGCAACCATGACGACCGGTATTTGGCGACCTACGGCCGGGGATTACTCACGCCGGACGCCGTGCTCTGGCCAACGCAAGAGAAACTGTACACCCTCTCGTTGACGGACGGCAGCGTCCGAGGGTTGGCGTTGGCCGGACCACACGGGAACTTGGCCTACGCGAACGGCGTGCTTCTGGTAGCGACTCCGACGGCGCTGTCGGCCTACGTGCTCGACCCGGAAGAACTGGCCGAGCCGGCGCGGCCACCGCTCGCCCCGGCCGAGAATGTCCCCCCGTTTCAGCTCCGTGCCCGAATCGCACCCGCCGAGCAACCGTGGGACTGGCCGCGTTCCGAACTCGCTCTCGGCGGAGCCCGCGAACTCGCGCCCGGCGCTTGGCCTCTCGCGCTGGCCGAAGCGGATCCGAAAGTGATCCTCCAATGCGACGGCACCGCCGTATGGAGCTGGCCGAACGGCGCGGGCCCTTCGAACTGGAAAGCGGTTTTGAAAACTCCCGCGCGGCTCGTGCGGGCCGCCTTCGACGACGGCTATTGGATCGCGTGGGGCGCCTCGACCGTCGCTTCGATCAAAGCATCGGACGGCACCGTCCGCTGGCAATTCGATTCCCCGAGCGCGGAGGAGGCGCTTGCGGGCGGCACGCTCGTGGGTTCGCGGTTCATCGCCTGCTTGGGCACGCGCTGTTTGCTGGCGCTCGACTCGGCCACGGGGCGAGTGGCTTGGCTGCGCGACCCGCTGGGCCGATCGCGCTTCCGCGAGTTCGCCATCGCGAATTCGCCGGAGTTCAACCCGCTCTGGGTCGCCATCGGCGACGTTTTGCTGATCCAGAAATCCGACGGCGAACGTTGGACACTGAGCGCCAATACCGGCCGGGTGCTCCATGCGGTGCCGACGAGTTTGACGCAATGGACGACCGCACCCGCGGTCACGGCGGACGGCCTTGCGCTCGTGCCGGACGGCGCCGGAACGCTGGTGGCCGTGGAACCGCGCCGCAATTTGTCGCAGTGGCGGTACGAAGCCGTCGGCGAGACGGGCCTCTCCGGGGCAGCGCCGGAAGTCGTCTGCCTCGGCGCGAGGGCGTTCGCCTTGTTCAAAAAGAATACCGGCGCGGAGTTGATCGCACTCGATGCGAAAACCGGCGAGACCGTGTGGAAGAACGCCGTGCGGCTGCCCGATCCGGAGGCGACGCTCGCGGGTCTCACCGCCGACCGGGAGCGGCTCTATTTACCCGGCCCACATGGCGTCGTCGGTTGCGCCCGCCGGGACGGAGGCCGAGCGTGGCGGTGCGACTGGCCCTCCGAGGGCCCGTGGCAAACCGTCGCCACGAGCCGGGGTCTCCTCGCCTGCCGGACGGCGCCACTCCCCGAAGAGCCCTTGGCCACTCTCTGCTCTCGCGCCGCCCGCCGCCTCGCGGAGTGGCCGACACCCATCCGCTTCGCGGGTTTGTGCACGACCCTGATTCGGACGCTTTTCACGGGGACATCGACCGTCATCCTGTTCGACCCCGAAACGGGGCGCATCGCGGGACGGGTCGATGCCCCGGCGCTCGGTCCGTTCGCGCGGATTCAGAAATCAGGTTTCGGCGCACTTTTATTGACGACGGGCGAAAGCACCGAATTGAATTCTCGAAAATGATCAGATGTTCAGGCAAGCAAGGGAACCAAAATTCGTGCCCGGCGCGACGCCTACGCTAATTGTTTCAGGATGCGGGCGTAGTCGCCGGTACGATCCCACGATTCCCCGGCCCGCTTCATGCGGTGATTCGGCCAATTGACCAAGCTGAGGTGATCCCCGGCCCAGATGTCGGTCCGTTCGCCCCAGGTCGCCGAGGCCACCGAGACAATGCCGTCGTTCGGCCCTTCGATCCGGCCGACCAACCGGGAGGCCCAACGCCAGCCGGCGTTTAGCCAGTGTTCTTCACAAACCCCCGCGACGCTGTAGTATTTAACTCCCGGCACGTCCGGGGTCGATTCGTTGAACTGCCGGCAGCTTTCGGTGGTCAGTTCGAAAAAGGCGTGGTCCGGGATCCGGGCCCAGCGCAGCAACGGGCAAACGAACCGGGCCAGCCGAGCGATGCCCCAGTCGGCGAACGCCGTGCCGCGGTGCGGCGTGCCGATGGTCGTCAGCGAAATCACTTGGTTGTCCATGCCCAGCCGCGAGATCAGGTAACGCGCGTCCAGCCCGCCTTGGCTGTGGCCGATGAGGTGGAATGGTTGCGAGCCGAGTTCTTTCAACAGAATGGCCCGGAGTTCGAGTGCGCGGGTACTCACGCTCGCCGTCGGAGTGACGCGGGGACAAAGGATCCGATTCCCGCTCGCCGCGAGGTAGGGCGGAATGCCGGGGAAATATTCCGACGGCGCTTCCCGGCGCGGCACGAGGCGACTGAATCCACTCAGTCCGTGCACGAGAACGACGGGCGCTTCCAAACGGGGCGGAACGATCACTGCGGAGAATCCTAATTCGATTGCGACGGAGCCGGGCAAAAGCCCTACGATGGTGTCAAAAGCACGCCCGGGCCGGCGACCGTTGAAATCAACTTCCGCGCGGCGCGTCAACCGCAGGCGGACCAGCATCATAATATCTTCACGAGGGCCTCGCAATGAATATTTCCATCGCGGAATCGGGAAAAACCCGCATCGGCTGGATCGGCACCGGCGTGATGGGTCGTTGGATGTGCCAGCACGCCATGCAAAAGGGTTACGCGGCCACGGTTTATACCCGCAGTCCCGAAAAAGCGCAGCCTTTGGTGGAACTCGGCGCGACCCTCGCGAAGTCCCCGAAAGAAGTCGCCGAGGCCAGCGATGTGGTCTTCGCCATCGTCGGCTTTCCGAAAGATGTCCGAGAAGTCTTCCTCGGGCCGGCGGGCGCGCTCCACGGCAGTCGGCCGGGCACGATCCTCGTCGATATGACCACGAGCGAGCCGAGCTTGGCCGTGGAAATCGCGGAAGCCGCCAAAGCGAAGGGCGCGTTCGCCCTCGATGCCCCCGTCAGCGGCGGCGATGTCGGCGCGAAAAACGCGACTCTCTCCATCATGATCGGCGGCGATGCGGACGTCGTCGCGGCGGTCACGCCGATTTTCCAAACCATGGGCAAGACCATCGTCCACCAAGGCGGCCCCGGCGCCGGCCAACACACCAAGATGGTGAATCAGATTTTGATCTCGTCCAATATGGTCGCGGTCTGCGAAGCGTTGCTTTACGGCTACAAGGCCGGGCTGAACTTGGAAACGGTTTTCCAAAGTGTGAGCGTCGGCGCCGCCGGTAGCAAAGCGCTCGAAGTCCTCGGGCCGCGCATCTTGGCCCGCAACTTCGAGCCGGGATTCTACGTCGAGCATTTCATTAAAGACATGGGCATCGCCCTCGCCGAAGCGGAGCGCATGAACCTCAGCCTCCCCGGCCTCGGCTTGGCGAAGCAACTGTACGAAGGCGTCCGTGCCCAAGGATACGGACGGAAAGGGACGCAAGCCCTGATGCTGGCCCTTGAAGCGATGTCGGGGATCGTGCGGTGACGATAGGATTTCGTTATGACGCCGCTTCGAGTCGCGGTTAAGCAAATACGCTTTGATCGCCTGCCGCATCGAGGGGAGACCGCCATGACTGCCTCATTGAATGCCGTCCGAAATAAAATTCACACCGGGGAGCGTCTGACGGCCGGTGATGGCTTGACGTTGGAGCGCGACGCCGATTTATTCCAACTCGGCGAATGGGCCAACCTCGTCCGCGAGCGGAACAGCGGCAATATCGCCTATTACAACGTCAACACGCACCTCAATCCGACGAACGTCTGCGTCTATCGTTGCCAGTTTTGCGCCTACCGGGCCGATTTGAAATCGCCCAAAGGCTACGTGATGACCGACGCGCAGATCGTCGAACGGGCCGAGCAGGCCACGGCGCGCGGGGCGACGGAACTCCACATCGTCGGCGGCTTGCACCACCTGAAGCCGTACGATTGGTATTTGAATATCATTCGGATCATTCACGAAGCCTGCCCGAAGTTGCACCTCAAAGCGTGGACCGCCGTGGAATGGGATTGGTTCCAGCGGCTCACGAAACGGCCCGTCGAAGACTTGATGACCGAGATGAAACACGCCGGTCTCGGCAGCCTCCCCGGCGGTGGGGCGGAAATCTTCGACCCCGGAGTCCGCTCGGTGCTGTGCGAACACAAAGCCGATGCCTCCGAGTGGATCAAGATCCACCGCGCCGCGCACAAACTCGGGATCCGCTCGAACGCCACGATGCTGTACGGATCCATCGAGAAGCCCGAACACCGCATCGACCACCTGATGAAACTGCGCGATCTCCAAGACGAAACCGGCGGCTTCCAAACCTTCATCCCGCTGGCGTTCCACCCGGATAACACGCGATTGTCGCACATCCCGAAACCGTCCGGACTCATGGATTTGAAAGTGATGGCGATCAGCCGGCTGATGCTCGACAACTTCGCCCACATCAAAGCGTACTGGGTGATGCTCGGCATGAAGACGGCCCAAGTCGCGCTGAGTTTCGGGGCCGACGACATCGACGGCACGGTCGTCCACGAAAAGATTTACCACGAGGCCGGGTCGGATTCCCCGCAGGAATTGACCGTGCCCGAACTCCGCCGGCTCATCGAGGAAGCCGGCCGTGAGCCGATCGAACGCGACACGCTGTACAACCGCGTGGTGCGCGAAAAGCCCAGCGAAAAATCGTGGCGCACCGGCCGCAAGCTCAGCTTGGTCTGATCGGGACTGGCGAGGTTGACGAAGAGCTTCTTTTCGAGGGCTTTATAAAGCGTTTCGCCGCGGCCGAGCGACACGTCCTCGCTGTCGTCCACGGCGCGGCGGTAGAGTTCGTTCAGCCGGCGGATCAACCAGAATTTCTGCTGCGTGTGAACGGGGTGCCCGAGTTGCGCGAGCAGAGTTTTCTCCCCGCGCTCGAATTGTCCGGCTCCTTCGGCGAGGCTCACGTACTGCCCCAACGCTTCGTTCCCCGAGGTCGGCAACTTGCCCGCGTGGGCCGCCTCAAATTCCCGCAGGGCGGCTTCGGCTTTAACACGAGGTGCACCGGGCCGGCGACCAGCGCTCGGCCAGCACCGGTTTGATTCCGACGACCCCTTGCACGTCGGTCACTTTTCCGATGCGGCCATCGCGGGGTCACGCCACCCTATTTGCGCGCCGGAGGGAAGATGTGTCGCGGAATTCCGAGTGAGTTATGGGAGCAAGAGCGAAGTGATCTCGACTGCTCCGCCGGCAATGGCATCGACGCGCAACTGGAAACCATGGAGCAAACGCATCCCGCCGAGCACTTTGTCGCCGATGGCCGACGCGAGCACCGGACGCCAGTGGCCGTCCCAAAAGACTTCGGCAGAATGCAGATCGAAACTACTGGCCGTGCCATCCGCGAGCGAAAGCCTACCATTTGAGTCGAATGGCAAGCTCAACGCCCGGATGATCGGCTCGGGCAATGTCAAAGCCGCGGTGAACCCGGTATCCACGACTGCGATCACATCGAGATTTGAATCGTCCGGACCACGGATCAACAACGGAATGGCCGGCCCGCGTATTTCGCTGTATTCGCCCCGAATCATCGTGCGCCCGCAAATCGGTAGGGGGTACGGTAGCCGGCCATCATGAGGTAGAATTGACCCTCGGGACGACGAGATCGCAATACTTTGGACGCGGTGTAGTCGTCCGCGTCGATTTCGAAATCTTCGCTGACGACGTCCAACATTACGAATTTGCCGTGGTCTTCGGCATGGAGCTTCGGCACCACCACGCGGTCATAGACCTCTTGGCCACGTCGGGAAATCTCGTCGCGGGCGCGTTCGATTGGAGCGTTTGACATCGTGGAACTCCTGCGATGCAGATTGCTCAATTATCTTACTCCAACCCATCGGCACATTATTCGCGAAAAGAATAATCAACCCAAATACCGGTTCACCAGGTTCTCCAGCATCTCTTGGCGGCCGGAGACGTTCGCGTCGGCGTTGCCCTTCTTCAGCATGTAGGTTTCCAGGCTCCCGAAGTCTTCTTTCCCCGCTTCGATGCCGGCGCCGATGCCGGTGTCCCAACTGCCGTAGCGGGTCTTCACGAAGTCCGTCAGTGCGCCGTCCCGGCGGATCGCCGCGGCGATCTTCAACCCGTGGGCGAAGCAATCCATCGAGCCGATGTGGGCGTGGAACAGATCGACCGGCTCGAAGCTCTCACGGCGAACCTTCGCATCGAAGTTGAACCCGCCCGAACCGAGGCCGCCCGGTTGGTTCAGCACCACGAGCATGACCTGCGTCGTCAGGTAGAGGTTCGTCGGGAATTGGTCCGTGTCCCAGCCGATGAGTTCATCGCCGCGGTTGGCGTCGATGCTGCCGAGCAGGCCGTTGACCCGCGCGTATTCGAGTTCGTGCATCATCGTGTGCCCGGCCAGCGTCGCGTGGTTCGTTTCGATGTTCAGTTTGAAATGGTGGATCAACCCGTAGCCGCGCAAGAAAGCGGCGCACGTGGCCGCGTCGAAGTCGTACTGGTGGGTCGTCGGTTCCTTCGGCTTCGGCTCGATCAGGAACTGCCCGTCGAAGCCGATCTTCGTCTTGTAATCGACGGCCAAGTGCAAGAACTTGGCGAAGTGATCGAGTTCGCGCTTGAGGTCGGTGTTGTAGAGGTTCGTATACCCCTCGCGGCCGCCCCAGAAAACGTAGTTCTCGCCGCCGAGTTGCTTGGTCACTTCCATCGCCTTCTTCACCTGCGCGGCGCCGTAAGCGAAGACGTCCGCGTTGCAGCTCGTGCTCGCCCCGTGGACGAACCGCGGATTGCTGAACAGGTTGGCGGTGCCCCACAGCAGCTTGATGCCGGTGCGCTGTTGTTCCTCGGCGAGCACCTTCACCACGGCGTCGAGGTTGGCATTCGACTCGCTCAGCGTCTTCCCTTCCGGCGCGACGTCGCGGTCGTGGAAGCAGTAATAGGGCACGCCGAGTTTCTCCATGAACTCGAAGGCGACCTTCACACGCGTTTGCGCCATCGGCACGCTATCGGTGCCGTCCTCCCAAGGCCGCACGGCGCAACCGGGGCCGAAGGGGTCGGAACCGGTGCCGCGCATGGTGTGCCAATAGGCGACGGCGAAGCGGAAGTGCTCGGCCATCGTCTTGCCTTCGACGATCTCGGCCGGGTTGTAATGGCGGAAGGCGAACGGGTTCGTGCTCTCGCGGCCTTCGAACACGATCTTGGGGACATCAGGGAAAAACGACATCGCGGGCTCCGACTTTGGGAGGGGCAGTGGGAGTGGTTTATCGGAGGGGGACGGGACGGGTAGGGAGGCCGATGACACGAGACGTCCGGATCGTTTGCCGATTTCAGTCGTTGGTCCAACACCCCCGTCGAATACGGGGTACAATTACACCTCCCACCGCTCGCGCTTCCGAAGCGTCTTTCGAGTCCCCTATGCTCCGCACTGCTTTCGTCGCTCTGTCGGCCGTCTGTGTTGCCGCGGTCCCGGTCGCCGCGGCTCCGTCGTACCTCAACGAAGTTGTGCCGGTGTTGACCAAAGCTGGGTGCAATCAGGGGTCGTGCCACGGGAAGGGCCTCGGACAGAACGGCTTCAAACTCTCGCTGCGCGGATACGATCCGGAGACCGACTTCAAGGCGCTCGTGCGCGAATTCGACGGCCGGCGGATCGACACCGTCGAACCGGAAAAGAGCATCCTGATCACGAAGCCGGCGGGCCAATCGCCGCACGAAGGGGGCAAGCTCTTCGGCGCGGGCAGTCGGGAATACGCGACACTGCTGGCGTGGGTGAAAGCCGGCACACCCGGCCCCGATGCGAAAGAAACGAAGATCGTCAAACTCGAACTGACCCCGGCCGACAAGGTGTTGAAGGTCGGCGAAGAACTGCAACTGACGGCGACGGCGACCTTCACCGACGGCGCGAAAGTCGACGTCACGTGGCTGACGAAGTTCGACACGAACGATGCCAACGTCGCGGCCGTCGACGCCAAGGGCTTGGTGAAGGCGAAACGGAACGGGGCGACCTCGATCCGCGCGGCGATGCTGACGGAAGTTTCGGTGGCCGTGTTGGCGGTGCCCTTCGAACGGCCGGTGGACGACGCCAAGTTTGCGGTCGCGAACAACTTCATCGACGTGGCCGCGTTCGCCAAACTAAAGGCACTGCGCATCGAACCGGCGGGGTTGTCCGAGGATGCCGAGTTCCTCCGCCGTGTCCACCTCGATGCCACCGGGACACTGCCGACGCCGGACGCGGTGCGAGCGTTCTCGGCGGACTCGACGAAGGACAAACGGGCGAAGGTGATCGACAAACTCCTCGATACTCCCGAGTTCATCGACTACTGGACGCTGTTCCTGTCCGACCTTTTGCAGAACCGAAAAGAGCGGGACCACGATGTGCGCGGTGTCAAGGGCGTGCGTCAGTTCCACGCCTGGATCCGCGAGCAAGTCGCGGCCAACCGACACTGGGACGAGATCGCCCGCGACGTCCTCACGGCCACTGGGAGCACGGCGACCAGCCCGCAAATCGGCTACACCATCGTGACCCTCGGCGAACACCGCGAGACGGAGAAATCCGAACTCGCCGAGAGTGTCGCCCAAGCCTTCCTCGGCACCCGCATCGGCTGCGCCCGCTGCCACAACCACCCGCTCGAACGCTACACCCAAGACGACTTCTACCACTTCAGCGCCTTCTTCACGCGGGTGAAACTCGAGCGCAAAGACTCGAAGCAAGGCGCGACGGTCCTCACCGTCGGCCATCAAGACGCGAACCAGAACAAGAACCCGGTCGCCGTGCGGCAGCCGCGCACGAACCAAATGCTGAAGCCGCAGACGCTCGACCGCGCCGGGGCCGCGATCGCGCCGACCGACGACCCACGCATCAAACTCGCGGCGTGGATCACCGACCCGAAGAACGAGTCGTTCAGCGGGGCAATGGTCAACCGCATCTGGCGGCACTTCCTGGGAGTCGGTTTGGTAGAACCGGTCGACGACATCCGCGCCACGAATCCGCCGACAAACCCGGCACTTTGGAAGGCATTGAATCAGGACTTCGTGACGAACCAGTTCGACATGAAGGCGTTGATTCGAGCGGTCCTAAATTCGCGGACCTACCAACAGGCGAGCGCCACGACACCGAACAACGAGACCGATTCTCGGTTCTATTCGCATTACTACGCCCGCAGATTGCCGGCCGAGGTGTTGCTCGATTCACTCAGTTCGGCCACCGGCACCGGCGAGAAATTCGACGGTTACCCGGAGGGCGTCCGGGCCATCCAAATCCCCGACCCGCACGCCGGCTCGCAGTTCCTCAAAATGTTCGGCAGC
>JANXTU010000047.1 GCA_025352235.1 Fimbriiglobus sp. | reverse complement strand
ATCGGCCGCGACACGTTCCGCAAATACGAAGCGATTAGCCGGCCCTTCATCATGCGCATCCGCGACGTGTACGGCTCGAAGTAACCCCCGAATCGGCCCGACCGCTTGACTTTTGTCCATAAGCACGTTACGTTCACTTATGAACATACCGTGCGATGGGACGCCCATGCCACTGCGCTACCTCTTCGTCGACATGAACGCGTACTTCGCCTCCGTCGAACAGCAGGACTTCCCGCACCTGCGCGGCAAGCCCGTCGGCGTGGTGCCGGTCGTCGCCGAAACCAGCTCTTGCATCGCCGCGAGTTACGAAGCCAAGGCGATGGGCGTCCGCACCGGCACCCCGGTCTGGGAGGCCCGCAAGCTCTGCCCCGGTATCGCGCTGGTGCTGGCCCGGCCCGAGCGTTACTGCCAAGTGCACACGAAGATCGTGAAGGCCGTCGGCCGCTGCGTCCCCGTCACCAAGGTGATGTCGGTCGACGAGATGGCCTGTCAACTGATGGGCGACGAACGGAAACCGGAGAACGCGACCCGCATCGCCCTCGCCATCAAGCGCGAAATCAAAGCCACCGTCGGCGATACCCTGCGCTGCTCCATCGGCGTCGGGCCGAACATCATGCTGGCCAAGGTCGCCGGGGATATGAAGAAGCCCGACGGCCTCACCTTCCTGTATCCGGAAGACTTGCCGCAGAACCTGCACGCGCTGAAACTCGACGACTTCCCCGGCATCGGCTCGCAGATGCTGAAGCGCTTCCAGCGCTACGGCATCACCAAAACCGAACAACTGACGGAACTGTCGATGCGCTCTTTGGCCGTGGTCTGTGGGAGCAAGGTCCACGCCGCGCGCTGGCACGGGTTGCTGAAGGGCGAGGACATCCCGGATGCGCCGACGCGCCGGCGCACCGTCAGCCATTCGCACATTCTCGCCCCGGAGTTGCGCACCGACCTCGGCGCCCGCGGCGTGATGGTGCGCTTGATCCACAAAGCCGCCGCGCGGCTGCGCACCATCGAGCATTGGACCGACGCCTTCAGCGTGAGCGTCAGCTATCTCGACGGCCCCGGCTGGAGCGCCACCGTGCGGATGCCATCGTGCCAAGACACGCTGAACCTGCTGTTGATCTTCTCGAAGCTGTGGGACGAAAAAGAAGTGCGCGGCCGGACGCCGCTGAAGGTGGCGATGTGCCTGGCCGGCCTGACGCCGAGCCGCTGCGCGACGCCGTCGCTCTTCGAGCAAGACCGGCAACTGACGGTGCTCTCGCACGTGATGGACCAAGTGAACCGCAAATTCGGGAAGAACGCGATCCACTTCGGCACCCTCTTCGGCGCCGAGGACACCGCCCCGGTGCGCGTCAGCTTCAACAACATCCCCAAGTTCAACCCGGCGTTTACGTGACACCCGAGCGGTGGGCGTGAGCCCTCCGAGGAAGACAAGCGAAGTGAAGTTCGAACACTCGGAGGGCTGACGCCCACCGCTCGGATAAAATCACCTCGACGCATAGGGGATCGCATGCAACCGACACTCACTTGGCTGCTCACTTCGACGACTTATGGCACTTGGCTCCCGGGTGACACTCGGGGATTCGTCGGCCGGGTGGTCGAGGCTCGTGCGGACGATCCGTTGACGGAGCACCGCGTCGAACACGACCGACCGCAGACCGATTACGACCGGGACATCCCCGCGTTGCGGGCGGCGGCGCAACAGCAAATGAAAGGCGAGCCGATCCTGCTGACCGCGGAGCAAGCCGGAGTCGTCCTCGAACAGTTCCGCGAAACGGCAGCGTACCGGGGCTGGACGCTGCACGCGGTCGCGATTATGGCCAACCATTTCCACGCTGTCTTGAGTGCGCCCGAATCGGTGTTGACCGACGCGATTATGCGGGATTTGAAAAGCTACGCCTCTCGCGCACTCAATCGAAAATGGGCCGTGCCGGAGTCCGGGACATGGTGGACGAAATCCGGATCACGCCGAAAACTGCCCGACGACCGCGCCGTGGAGACGGCGATCCGCTACGTGCAGAATCAACGGGGGTGCTTGGCCCTATTTCCGGATCCCGAGCCGCGGTAAATTCAGCCCGAGCGGTGGGCGTCAGCCCTCCGAGGATTCGAACTCAACGCCCCTTGGCTCCTCGGAGGGCGGACGCCCACCGCTCGGAGACCTTCCCATCACCCCGGTGACTTTCGATACCGGGCCGACGGGTTGGAACTCAGAAAATCACTGCTTCGCCGGTCGCGGGTACGGCGGTCGCTTGACCTCCGCCTTCGGTTGCTTCTTTAGCGCCTCCAGCGCCAACTCGATGGCTTTCTCCAATTGCGGATCCTTGCCATTGATGACATCCTTCGGCCACATTTCGACGTCGTAGTCCGGGGGAACGCCTTCGTTCTCGATGATGAAGCCGTCCTCGGGTGTCCAAATCGCGAAGCTCGGCGCGGTGACGCTGCCGCCGTCCATCAGCGTCGGATAGCCGCTGATGCCGACGAGCCCGCCCCACGTCCGTTTGCCGACGACCGGGCCGACTTTGAACTTCTTGAACATGTACGGCAGCATGTCGCCGCCCGAGCCGGCTCCTTCGTCGGCGATCATGACCTTCGGCCCGTGGACCGCCGCGCTCGGCGAACGCCACTCGGCTCCGTAGCGCGGCGCCCAGTAGCTGGCGAACGGGCGGGTCAAGGCTTCGATGTAATAATCCGCGATCTGCCCGCCGCTGTTGAAACGCTCGTCGATGATGAGCGCGTCTTTATCGACCTGCGGGTAGAAGTAGCGCTTGAAGTAAGCCACGCCCTGCGCGGCGGTGTCCGGCACGTACACGTAACCGACTTTGCCACCGGTCGCTTTTTCGACCTTGCGGAGGTTCCCTTCGACCCACTCCCGGTTGCGCAGGCTGAGTTCGTTGGCGAGCGGTTCGACCGTGACGGTCCGACTCCCTTTGCCGTCCGGCGTCGGCCCGACGGTGAGTTCGATGCTCTTGCCGGCGCTGTTCTCGAACAGGCTGAACACTTCGGTCGGCACCCGGAGGTCGATGCCCCGGACGGCGAGGAGGTACTCGCCGTCTTTGACGTCCACGCCCGGCGCCGTCAGCGGCGAACGCAGATCGGATGTGAAGTTCAAGCCGCTGCAAATCTTCTTGAAGCGATAGCGATCACCGGCGATTTCGTAGTCGGCCCCGAGCAGTCCGCCGCTGACGGTTTTCTTTTCGGAGGTACGTTCGCCGGCGGTATAGCGACTGTGTCCGACTGCCAATTCGCTGAGCATCCAACCGATGACGCGGTACAAGTCGCCGCCGTTGTTCACGTGTTCGAGGAATGGCTCGTACTTCTTCTTCACCGCGTTCCAATCGGCGCCGTGCATGTTGGGGTCGTAAAAGAAGTCGCGATTGATGCGCCAGGCTTCGTGCAAAATCTGCTTCCATTCGGCGCGCGGATCGACGCGGACTTCGATGGCGTCGAGATTCAACTTGCCGCCGCCACTCGGGGCCGCGGCGGGGGCACCGCCGCCCGAACGGCCGCTTCCGGTCGTCGGCAATGCCGGCGTTCCACCGCTGCCGGCGGTGCTGCCGATGAACCACTCGGCCGGACTATTCGGGCCACCGCCAGGCATCGAGTAGAGCATCTTCCGACCGTCCGGGGTCAGTTCGTACGAGCCGATGCCCGACTGCACCACGGTCACTTTCTTGAGATCGACATCGAAGCGTTGGAGCGTGGCACCACCGCCGCCGGAACCGCGCGCCCCGCCGGCGTCGGGCCGGGAGACCATGAACAATTGCCCGGCGGCGCCGGTTTGCAAACTGCCGTAGTTCCCGCTCGGCAAGGGGAGCGCGATGATGCGCTGGTCGATGTCTTTCAAATCGATGCGGAACTTCGGCTTGGCCGGCGGCTCCTTCTTCTCGGGTTCGTCTCCGTCTTTCACCGGCATCGGCTTAACGGGGCCCAGCGGTTGCGGGCCTTTTTCCTCGTCGCTCTCTTTCAAAAACGGCGACGGCACTCCTTGTTGCAACACCGCCATGTAGATGCTGAAGCGCGGCGGCCGGGCGTCCGATGCCGACTGGCTGAAGCCGTGCTTGCTGAGGCCGGTGCTGTCGGACGACACGAAGTAGAGGTACTTACCGTTGGCGTCGAAGGCCGGGTCGGTCGCTTCGCTTTGACCATCGGTGACGGCGGACGATTTGTCGGCTTCCAACGAGTAAACGTAGACGCGGGAAATGTGCGCGGCCGTCTCGGACGTGTAAGTGACCCATTTGCTATCGGGCGACCACGACGAGTATTTGACCCCGCGGCCGCGGCCGTACTCGTCGGTGCCGATCTTGGTGATCTTGCCGCTTTCGACATCGATCCAAAACAGCGACGACGAATTGTCGGCGTACAAGATCTTCTTCGAATCGCGGGACCAGGCCGCGCCGTAATAAAAGCCGCCGCCGAGGAGTTTGATCGATTTCTTCTCGCCTTTGCCGTCTTGCGGGGCGAGGACGAGTTTGTAGTCGCCCCCGTCGTCCGAGAAGTAGGCGATGGTTTTGCCGTCCGGGGCCCACGCGGGACTGCGTTCGTGGGCGCCGAGGCTATTCGTGAGATTACGCGGTTCCCCTTTTTCAGCGGGGATCGTGACGATGTCGCCGCGGAACTCGATCGCGGCGCGGGCACCGCTCGGGGAAATTGCGGCGTCGCGGACGTACTTCGCCCCTTTGGCAAACCGCGCCCGCGCTTCGGGCGCATCCGTCGCGATGGCGATTTTCAAGCGCGCCGCCGTCTGGCCGATCTTCATCGTGTGCAAGTAACCGGCCTGTTCGAAAATGAGCGTCTGTTTGCCGTCGTGGTTGATGTCGACGACGGGAAATTCTTTAAACTCGGTGACGGACGCCACTTTGTCGAGTGCGATACTCTCGGCCGGTTTCACGGAGTGAATGTTGTACTCGCCGACGCGGTCCGACCGGAAGTAGAGCGTGTCCCCGACCCAATTCGGATCGAGGTCATTGCAGCGGCCCTTCGGCTGCGGGACTTCGACGACGTCGTGCGTTTTCACATCGTAGATCCAAATCCGGCTGTTCGAGCCACCGCGGTAATGTTTCCATTCCTTCGTGACGTCCCGCACCGGGCAGTACGCGATGAATTTGCCGTCCGGGGAATAGCAGGCTTCGAAGCCCCACGGGATCGGCAATTGCTCCGGCATCCCGCCTGTCAGCGGCACCGTGAATAATTGCGAGTGCCGGCTGCTGTAGACGTTGCGATTCGACGAAAACAGCACCGACTTGCCGTCGGGCGTGAAGCCGCGGACGAGGTCGGCCGAGGGGTGCGAGGTCAACCGCGTCGCGGCGCCGCCGGCGACGGGGATCGTGAAGACGTCGGTGTTGCCGTCGTACTGGGCGCTGAATGCGATCAACGTGCCGTCGGGGCTGAATACCGGGTTCGATTCGACGCCGAGATCGGAGGTCAGACGCTTGGCATTTTTACCGTCGAGATCGGCGAGCCAGAGGTCTTCGCCGTAGACGAAGGCGATTTGTTTGGCGCCGATCGCGGGCATCGCGAGCAAACGCGTGTCGTCGCCGGCAACGGCCGGTGGGCCGGCGGCGAGGGCGGCGACCAGCAACAGATAAGATAATTTTCTCATCGGAAGCAGCACTCCATGAGGAAAAAAGGGAACGGGAGAGGCAGAGGTGATGATAGGCGGGAATCACGCTGGGTCGAACTCCACGGACTCGACCCCGCGTGACAATTGTGTTGGCAGATGAACCCGCGTTGATTTTTCGGCGTTCGGCCGCGACAATGCTACTCTTGATCGATTCACCGCCGTGCGCGGAGTCGCCTCCGCTCCGGAATCCCCGAAATGTCGACCCTCAACCCCGCTCTCGATAGTGCCGTCCACAACTTGCAGCAAGATGCGCAAGACGGCGCCGCTTGGGTGAAATTGGTCAAGCGCTACCAAGGCCGCATCACGGCGTGGTGCTTGAAGCAAGGGTTGCAACTGGCCGACGCCGAGAACGTCTCGCAGGAAGTGCTTTACCGGCTGACTCGAAAAATCCACATGTACGACCCGAAGAAGGGGCCGTTCCCGACGTGGCTGCGCCGCGTCACAATCCACGTCTGTTCGACCTACCGCCGCAAGCAAGCCAAGGCGCCGACGGGCAGCGGCGACACCGCGCACATGATGCGCTTGCAAGAAGTCCAAGACGACACGACCGGATTTTGGGAAGGGATCGACGCCGCCGGGGACCGCGAGATGCTGCAATCGGCGCTTGTGCTGGCCCAAGCCAAAGTCTCGAAGGAAGCGTGGACGATCTTCCGGTTAGCGGCCCTCGAAAAAATGCCCGGGCCGGACATCGCGGGCCAACTCGGCATCAGCGCCCAGAGCGTTTACAGTACCCGCCACCGCGTGTTGGTGGTCGTCAAAGAGGTGCTGGAACAGTTGCGGAAGGAGTGACAGGCCCCGTGTCCGAAGCCAAATCGCCCGATGGTCCGTTCGAGTCGTTTCTGGAATCGGACGCCCCGGACGCGACCCCGAAGCCACCGGCCGAGAGCATCGCCGACTTCGTCGAGCAGATCAAAGAGACCGCCGACAAGCTCTTGAAAGACGGTGCCTCGCGCGGCGATGCGAAACTCCTCGCGTCGGCGTTTAAGGAACTCAGGCACTGCTTCCGAGTCTTCGCCCAGTATCGCGGCATCCGCAAAGCGACCATCTTCGGGTCCGCGCGGACGAGGCCCGATCACCCGGCCTACCGCGCCGCCGTAGAGTTCAGTCGCCGGATCGCCGACGCGGGGTGGATGGTCATCACGGGGGCCGCCAGCGGGATTATGGAAGCGGGCCATCTCGGCGCCGGTCGCGAGAAAAGCTTCGGCTTGAACATCCTGTTGCCGTTCGAGCAATCGGCCAACGCCGTGCTCTCGGGCGATTCAAAGCTGATGAATTTGCGATACTTTTTCACGCGCAAACTCGTCTTCATCAAAGAGTCGGACGCGGTCGTGCTCTTCCCCGGCGGCTTCGGCACGCACGACGAAGCCTTCGAGACGCTCACGCTCGTGCAAACCGGGAAGACGCACATCTTCCCCATCGTCCTCGTCGACGAACCGGGCGGCGACTACTGGACGCGCTGGCAAGAGTTCGTGAAGGAGGACCTCCTGGCGCGCGGGTACATTTCACCGGAAGATTTGCACCTCTACAAAGTGACCGATTCTGTCGACGAGGCGATCCGCGAAGTCACTCAATTCTACCGGGTGTATCACAGCATGCGCTACGTCCGAGGCCGGCTGGTGCTGCGTTTGAATACGCCGTTGAGCCCGGGAAAAATGGAATCGATCCGCACTCGATTCGCGGATATTTTGGTGTCCGGGACGTTCGAGCAATCCGGGGCGCTCCCGGCCGAAGCGAACGAGCCGGCCCTCACCGAATTGCCTCGGTTGATATTCCATTTCAATAAGCAGGACGCGGGGCGGCTGCGGCAATTGATCGACGCGATCAATTCCGATGTCGATTGAGAAAGAAGTGCTCGGAATTCCCAGCTCAAGTCCTTGAACTGGGAACCCGAGACCGAACCGTCCTTGGATCGTCCCTCGGTCCCTGGGACGGTCTCAGTTCCGCTCCTAGAACTGTACTACCGCGGTTTCAATCCCGCGGCCAATGTGCGTTTCAATCCCGGCCCGCGCGGCACGCTCGACTTTTTCACGACCGCTTTCGGCCCGAACTCCGGTTGCACCGCTTGCAATCGATCCCGGATTGCCTCCGTATATTCGGCCGACAATTCCACCCCGAGAAAGCGCCGGCGCAAGCGCTTGGCGACGGCCAGCGTCGTCCCGCTGCCCGCGAAGGGGTCGAGCACGATATCGCCGGGGTTGCTGGACACGGAAATGATCCGTTCGAGCACCGATTCCGGCATTTGGCACGGGTGCTGTTGCGTGCGTTCCTTGAACGTCCCGCAGACGCGATTCAGGTGCCACGTGTCCGAGTCTTCTCGGAAATGCTCGGGCGACTCTTGGGGCCGCAGCACCCACGTATCGTCGGGCAACTTGCCCACGGGATTGGCCCGCCGGTCGGCGTACATCGTCTGCCGAGCGGACGGCACCCGCACCGAATCGGAGTTGAAGGTGAATCGCTTCGCGTCCGCCGTGTAGTAGAAAATATGCGCGTGGCTGCGGCTGAACTTCTTTGTGCACGACACCCCGAAGGTGTAGTGCCAGATGATCCAATTGCGCATCGTGAAGCCGAGGCCGTCGAGGCGCACTTTCATCTCGGCGGCGTATTCATCGCCGATGGCGACGTAGAAACTCCCGGTCGGTTTCAAGACCCGTTTGACGGCGTGCAGCCAGTCGTCGGTCCATTTCAAGTAGTCGGTTTTATGACGGCTATCCCGGTACACGTCGTACTCGTAGCCGATGTTGAACGGCGGATCGGCGAAGGCCAAGTCCACACTCCCCTCCGGCAGCCCGGCGAGTTTTTTCAAGCAGTCCCCATTCAGGATGTCGTCCCAGACCATGGCGTCCTCGCGGTATCAGCCCTGACTCTTGTGCGAGATTACATCTGCCCGGAAAATGCGCAATCGCAACTCCAGAATAATCCGCAGAATTCCTATAACCATCCCGATCTTACTTCGCTTGTCCGAAATGCGCAAGTGCAACCAGTAAGAAATCCGGTGGCATCCTCGGCCTCGTTGTAACCCGGATTTTGAGTTGACGGGAAGCCCAGCTTGAGGAGGGGTATGGCAACAATTCTTGGAGTTGGTTGAAATTGGATAGATCCCGTAGGGCGGGTGGAACCCGCCGCCGGAAAGAAGGCAGCTCCCTAACACCGATGAATCCTCACATTCTGCGGCGGGTTCCGAAGACTCCACCCGCCCTACGGGGCACCGAACCGCCGAATCAACCTCTAAGAATCGTTGCGACACCCCTGGAGAAATGGGACTTCAAAGGTCACGGTGGCCCTGAGCAGGAGCAAACGTACCGAGCCACGCGAATGGGCCACGTCACTCCATTTATTTGAAACGATCGTCGTAGACTTCGAGTCCGAACGGGGGCGGATAGTCGTGAATCTCGTTCTTTCCTTCGATGGGAGAGCAGTTGAGAAAAATCCGAGACGACCTTTAAAAGATTCGGGGGCGGAGGGGTAGGGTTCGGCGGGGGTGGATTGATGACCCCGCTAAGTTCGGCCACGCCCGATCGGGAACCCCGGAGAGCCTGTGCTCGCTAACGACGGCTCCCTGCCGCCCGGCAGCTACGTCGTACTGTCCGGCGGCCCGATCTTCCACTTCACCCGCCGCACCGGGCGGGCGGAACTCTACGAGCACGCCCAGCCCGTGAACATCGGTTTCGCCGGGCCTCGCCGCCGTCGAAATCGAACGTAAAGCGTTGGCGCGCATGGGTTCTACCCGAAATTGGAAATGATTTCGCGGAGGGGTGGGGCGCATCGCGGCGAAACCATTTTCCGGAGACGCGTGTCCCCTTCCACTTCCCGTTTGACACCGACCCCGCAAAAGCCTATCATCAGATTGTTGACGGTGCGGGTTAACCCGCGTGACACCGCCAATACGACCCTCCCGCCTAGATCGATCCCTAATTTCGGCCCCGACCGGAACTTTTTGCCTCCCTTCTGGCGTCCGACTTGCACGAGCCGGTTTGACCCAGCCTCGAATCCGCGCCAAACTGTTAGTCGCGGCCGGACGTTTTGCCCAGACCCCGCATTTGCCCGAATTCCTTCCCTCGGAGTCCGACCGTGACACCCTTCCGCTCTTGCAACGGTTCGCCACTCGACCGCCGGATGTTTCTGCATGTCGGTTTCGTGGCCGGGCTCGGGCTGACCCTCGACCAATACCTACGGATGCAATCGGCCCAAGCCGCGGACGCGGTCGTTCCCGCGAAAGGGCCGAAGGCCGAGGCGCTGATCCACATTTATCTGCCGGGCGGGGCGGCGCACCAAGAGAGCTGGGATCCGAAGCCGTACGCGCCGGTCGAATACCGCGGCGACATGACGAGCATCGCCACGAAGCTCGAAGGGGTGCAGTTCAACGAATGCCTGAAGGAAACGGCCAAGATCGCGGATAAGATCACGGTCTGCCGGAGTATGACCCACGGCGAAGCGGCCCACGAGCGCGGCACGCACAACATGTTCACGGGCTACCGGCCCAGCCCGGCCCTCACGTTCCCGAGCATCGGCAGTGTCGTCAGCCATCAACTGGGCGTGCGAAACAATCTCCCGCCGTATGTGGCGATCCCGACGATGCCGAACACCTACGCGGGCAGCGGCTACCTCAGCAGCGCCTACGCCCCGTTCAGCTTGGGTTCGGACCCGGCCAACGGCGGTTTCAAAGTCCAAGACCTCAGCCTCCCGGGCGGGGTGACCCCGGATCGCTTCACGAGCCGACGGCAATTGCTCGACACCGTGAACGACCACTTCAAAGCCAAGGAAAAGTCGGACAACCTCGACGCCATGGACACGTTCTACCAACGCGCCTACGGCCTGATTTCGAGTGAGAAGGCCCGCGACGCCTTCGACATCAACAAGGAAGACGCCAAGCTCCGCGACGTGTACGGCCGCAATTCGGCCGGCCAACGCATGCTCATGGCCCGGCGCTTAGTCGAAGCCGGCGTCCGCCTCGTGACGCTGACCTACGGCGGTTGGGATCTGCACAACGGCATCAACGCCGGGACGAAAGCCCAACTGCCGCAGTTCGACCAAGCCTACGCAGCGCTCATCAACGACCTCAGCCAACGCGGGATGCTCGACAAGACCATGGTGATGATCTCGTCCGAATTCGGGCGGACGCCCAAAATCAACGGCACCGCGGGCCGGGATCACTGGCCCAAGGTGTTCAGCGTCGTGCTCGCCGGCGGTGGCATTAAGAAAGGTTCGGTCTACGGCAAGTCGGACGCAACCGCCAGCGAACCGGAAGAAGACGCGCTCACGGTCGAAGACATGGCGCAAACGGTCTACAGCTGCTTGGGCATCGACGCCACGAAGAAGCTGATGTCCCCGGGCGACCGGCCGATCGACATCGTCCGCGAAGGCCACGTCCGCAAGGAATTGCTGGCTTAAGTTGAAGGGAAGAATTTTCACCGCAGAGAAAGAAGAGAACGCGGAGTTGAGCCAGTGGTCAAAGCAGGCCCGCACGGCTGTCATCGACACCACCGATCTATCCGCGTTCTCCGCGCTCTCTTCTTTCTCTGCGGTGAAAATTCTTGATAGCGATCTGTGTTTGACACTGGGGTACCGCACCATGATTCGCGCCTTCGCTTGCTTCGCGGCACTGGTTCTCGGCGGTTCGCTTGCCAGCGGGGCTTCGCCGTCGCTCGGGGGTGTCGCGCCGCTCGGTGCCCAGCGCGGGACCGAAGCCGTCGTGACCTTCGGCGGTGCCCGGCTCGCCGATGCCCAAGAAGTACTCTTCTACTACCCCGGCATCGCCGTCAAGAAGCTCGAGGTCGTCAACGACACGCAAGTGAAGGTGACCTTCACCATCACCGCGGATTGCCGCTTGGGTGAACACCTCCTTCGCCTTCGGACCGCCGGCGGCATCAGCGAGGCCCGCACCTTCTGGGTCGGCGCCTTGCCGGACGTCGCCGAAAAAGAGCCGAATAGCGAATTCGAACAAGCCCAAGCTGTGCCGTTGAATTGCACGGTCCACGGCAGCATCGGCGGCGAAGACGTCGATTATTTCGTCGTCGAAGTGAAGAAGGGCCAGCGGATCTCGGCCGAAATCGAGGGGATGCGCCTCGCGGTCGGCATGTGGGATCCGTACATCGCCATCCTCAACGACAAGCGCTTCGAAGTGGTCTCCAGCGACGACACCGCCCTCTGCGGCCAAGACGGCCGCTGCTCGATCCTCGCCCCGGCCGATGGCAAATACACCGTGATGGTGCGCGAAGCGAGCTACGGCGGCGGCGCCTCCTACCGCCTCCACATCGGCACGTTCGCCCTCCCCACGGCCGTGATCCCCGCCGGTGGCAAAGCGGGCGAAGAGATCGAATTCCGTTTCTTGGGTGACCCGTCGGGCGAAATCAAACAGAAGATCAAACTCCCCGCGGTGGCCGACCCGAACTTCCGCCTCCATTGCCAAACCCCCGACGGCATCAGCCCGACCGGATTCAAAGTCCGCATCGTCGATGTGCCGAACGCCATCGAGGTCGCCAACGCCAACACCCCCGCGACGGCGCTGGTGGGAGCCGCACCCGGCGCGTTCAACGGCGCGATTTCCGCAGCCGGCGAGACCGACTACTTCAAGTTCGCCGCGAAGAAGGGGCAGGTGTTCGACATCCACTGCTATGCACGCCGGCTCGGCTCGCCGCTCGACCCCGTCATGCATTTGAATAATTGGGCGAGCAATGCGATGGGCGCCTACATCGTCGGCAATGACGATAGCGCGGGTCCCGACAGCTACTTCCGTTTCAGCGTCGGGGCGGATGGCGAATACATGCTCTCGCTCCACGACCACCTGAAAAAAGGCGGGCCGGACTACTTCTACCGCATCGAAGTGACCGCCGTGGTGCCGACGACCGCGACGGGCATTCCGAAGGTCGATGGCAACAACGTCTCGAACCAAGATCGGCAGACGATTTCGATTCCCAAGGGGGGCCGGGTCGCCAGCCTCGTGAACGTCCAACGGGCCGAGTGGGGCGGACCCGCGACGCTCGCATTCCCCGGTCTCCCGGCCGGGGCAACGGTCGCCGTCGATCCGGTCGACCCCGGTTTGGGAACCGTGCCGGTCGTCTTCGAAGCCAAGGCCGACGCCCCGAATGCCGGGGCGCTGCTCGACTTCGCAGCGAACCCGACCGACGTCAACGTCAAGGCGCTGTCGAGCGTGAATTTCGACGTGAACTACAACATCGGGCTGAACAACACCCCGTTCCACCGGCACTACACCAACCGGATCGCGGTCGCCGTGACCGAAGCGGCCCCGTACTCGATCGACGTGATCGAACCGAAAGCCGCCGTGCCGCAGAACGGCAGCATCAACCTGAGAATCGTGGCGAAACGCGCCGCCGGGTTCACCGGGCCGATCACGGTCTATCCGCTCTTCACGCCGTCGGGGATGGGCATCGCCGGGTCGGCCGTCATCCCGGCGAACGCCTTGGAAACGACGCTGTTTGTCAACGCCGCGCCGAACGCGGGGGTGCGGAAATGGAAGACGGCCGTGATCGCCGTGGCCGACGCGGGCAAAGGCCCGGTCTGGACGAGTTCGCAGTTGTTCACGCTGGAAGTCGGCCCGCCGCTGATCGCGTACGCCCAAGAACGCGCCGCGGTGGAACAGGGCCAGCCGACGACGGTCTTCGGCAAAGTCACGGTAAACACGCCGTTCGTCGGCGAAGGAATCGTCAAGCTGATCGGTCTGCCGGTGAAGGCCGTGGCGCCGGATCTCAAACTGACCAAGGACAGCAAAGACGCCACGTTCGCGGTGACGACCGACAAAACGACCCCGGCCGGGAAGCACGGCATCTTCGTCCAGTTGATCGTCACGATCAACGGCGAAGTGATTTCGCAATCGCTCGGTGGCGGGGAACTCCGCGTGGATGTGCCGCTGCCGCCGAAGGTGGTCGCGGTCGCACCGCCGGTGCCGGCCCCGATGGCGGTCAAGCCGGTGACACCACCCCCGGTTGTCCCCGCGCCGGTGGTCGCCAAGCGACTCACGCGCTTGGAGCAGTTGCGGTTGGAACAGGAGGAGCGCGAGAAGGCCGCGAAGGCGGGCACGCCGGTGCCCCCGAAGAAGGAGGAGCCGAAGAAATGAACCCATCCAACGACGCGGTCGAAACACGACTTGCCGAGATCCGGACGTTCCTCGACTCGCTCACCGACTTCATCCATCGTAGCCGGTTCGCAAGATTGACCGAGGAGTTACCATGACCGAAGCCGTCGAACAACTGAAACCGACGCTCGCCGCCCTCACGGACGATGAGCGGCTCTCGATCGCGGACTGGATCTACAAGAGCGCGGACGAGCGCGTCGATCCCGATTTGATCGATGAATTGGAGCGCCGTCGGATCGCTTTCGAAAACGGGTCTAGTCCATCCCGCCCCGCCGAAGAAGTGATTCGGGATTTGCGGGCTCGATTCGCATGACCCGCTTGGAAGTTGGCAACGAAGCCGAACTCGAGTTCGCGGACGACACCCGCGAATATGAGAACCAGCGATCCGGGCGCGGGTCGCGATTCATCGATGCGGTGAACGAGTCATTGGAGATGATCGCCCGGCTGCCTCGTTCGGGCGTGCCTTACAAAAAGGGTTATCGCAAGCGAGTGGTCGATGGCTTCCCCTATGCCATCTTTTACTTGGAGTATGACGATTTTGTCTGGGTGGCCGCGATCTATCACGGGCATCGCAAGCCCGATGGTTGGATGGACCGAAAGCGCGACTGAACGAACCTCAGCTACGGGTTGGACTACTATGCGTTCCAAGATTCTCCCGGCTCTGTTCCTCGCCCTGCTCGCCGGCGTGCTCGTGGCGCAGACGCCGCCCGCGCCGGTACCGGTTCCGCCGGTTCAACCGAAAGCGGCGCCGGTTCCCGCACCGCGACCGGTGCCCGTGCCCATGAAGCCCGTGGCACCGGCACCGGTCGCACCCGCGCCGCTGCCGGCCCCGGCGAAAATTGCCGTTTACCCGCCCGACATCAACCTCGAAACGTCGCGGGATCGCCAGTCGTTCATCGTGCAGGCGACCTACGCCGACGGTTTGACCCGCGATGTCACCGCCGAGGCGACCGCAGCACTCGCCAACCCGGCGTTTGCCAAGCTCGAAAAATCGACCTGCCTGCCCGTTGCCGACGGCGTGACCGAACTCAATGTCGCGTTTGCCGGGCTGACGGTCAAAGTCCCCGTGAAGGTGACCCAAGCTAAGGAAGACCGGGCCATCTCCTTCAAGCTCGACGTGATGCCCGTCTTCCTCCGCTCAGGTTGCAACAGCGGTGGTTGCCACGGCGCGGCCCGCGGCAAAGATGGCTTCCGCCTGTCGCTCTTCGGCTTCGACGCCGACGGCGATCACTACCGCCTCACCCGCGAACTGAACGGCCGGCGCGTGAACCTCGCCATGGCCCACGAGTCGCTACTTCTGGAAAAGATCGTCGGCAAAGTGGCCCACACCGGCGGCAAGAAAATCGCCGAGGGCGACGAGTACTACAACGCCATCGTCCGCTGGCTCGAGGCCGACTGCCCGCAGGACGCCCCGACCGTGGCCACCGTCACCGGCGTCGAAGTCTTCCCGCCCAACGGCGTCCTCGACGGCCCCGGCACCACCCAACGCGTGATCGTCCGCGCCAAGTATTCGGACGGCACCGACCGCGACGTGACCAGCCTCGCGCTGTTCCTGACGAACAACGAAACCTCCGCGAAGATCGTCTCCAACGGCGACGGCGCCGTGACCGCCGGCGAGCGTGGCGAAGCGTTCGTCATGGCCCGCTTCAGCACCTACACAGTCGGCGTGCCTTTCATCACCCTGCCGAAGGGGATCCAATTCGCCTGGCCCGCAGTACCGGAAAACAACTACGTTGACAAACTCGTCCACGACAAATTGAAGAAGCTCCGCATCGAACCGTCCGGATTATGCGACGACAGTACGTTCGTCCGCCGGGTCTATCTCGACATCACCGGCATCCTCCCGCTACCGGACGAATACGCCCGTTTCATGATTTCGAGCCTGCCGAATAAACGCGATTTGCTCGTCGATGAATTGTTGGAGCGCAAAGAGTTCAGCGAACTCTGGGTATTGAAATGGGCCGAGCTTCTGCAAATCCGCAGCAATAACGAAGTGTCGCGCAAGGCGATGCTCCAATACTACGGCTGGCTTCAAGACAAGATCGCGAAGAATACGCCGACGAACGAATGGGTCCGCGAACTCCTCGGAGCCAATGGCGGCACATTCAAGAACCCGCCGACGAACTATTATCAACTCGAGCGCGACATCGTGAAGGTGACGGAGAACGTCGCACAGGTATTCATGGGGATGCGCGTCCAGTGCGCCCAGTGCCACAACCACCCGTTCGACCGCTGGACGATGGACGACTACTACGGCTTCGCCTCGTTCTTCACGCAAATCGGCCGCAAACCGGCCGACGATCCGCGCGAGGTCGTGGTCTTCAACAGCGGCGGCGGCGAGGTCAACCACCCGATCAAAGCCACGCCCATGAAGCCGAAGTTTCTCGGCGGCGCCGTGCCCGACACGACTGGGAAAGACCGCCGCGTGATCCTCGCCGATTGGCTCGCGTCGCCGGAGAATCCGTACTTCGCCAAGAACTTGTCGAACATCGTCTGGAGCCATTTCTTCGGCCAGGGCATCATCAGCGAAGTCGACGATGTGCGCATCAGCAACCCCGCGAGCAATCAAGAACTGCTCGACGAACTCGGCAAGAAATTCACCGAGTACAAATACGACTTCAAGAAGCTCGTCCGCGACATCTGTACGAGCCGGACTTATCAATTGGCGACGCAGCCGAATAAGAGCAACGAGGGGGATGCGCGGAACTTCGCCAAGGGCCCGATCCGCCGCATCCGCGCCGAGACAATGCTCGACATCATCACCCAGGTCACCGATACCAAGAACAAGTTTCCCGGCATGCCGCTCGGTGCCCGGGCCGTGCAAATCGCCGACGGCCAGACGAGCACCTACTTCCTCAGCACCTTCGGCCGGCCGATGCGCGAGACGGTCTGCAGTTGCGAAGTGCGGCTCGAACCGACATTGAGCCAGAGTTTGCATTTGATGAACGGCGACACCGTCGCCCCGAAGATCGCGCAGGGGAATCTCATCGGCAGGATGCAACTGGAGAAAAAGACCCCGCCGCAAATCATCGAGCAGATGTATATCCGGGCATTGAGCCGTGCGCCGAAACCCGACGAGATGACGAGGCTGATGGCGGCGGTGAACGCGAACCCGAACAAAGTGCAGGCGCTGGAAGATGTGTTCTGGGCCGTGCTGAACTCCCGGGAGTTCATGTTCAACCATTGATGGTGCGAACCCGGATGGATGCGGGTGCGTCCGTTCGGAGATTCGGTTACTGGGGATAATGCCATGAGTTTGACTTTGGACTTGCCAACCGATGTCGAAGCCGCGCTGGAAGAAGTCGCGACCGGGCGCGGGATGTCGTCGGAAGAATTCGCTCGGAATTTGATCGTTCAAGGCGTGTTCCGCAAGCCGCCGCGGTCTTGGGCGGAGATTGCCGCTCCGATTGCCGAAGACTTCAAGGCCAGCGAGATGACCGAAGAGGAATTGGACGCCCTCGTTGAAGAAGTGCGCGAAGATATTTACTTCGAGCAACACGGTCAACGGTCGAAACAGCCATGACCCCGACGGTCGTCTTCGATTGCATGATCCTACTCCAAGCCATGGCGAATCCCGTGGGGGAAGCAGGCCGATGTTTCAGAGAAGTGGAATCGGGATCCGTGCAGCTCACTATGAGCCAAGCGACGCGATACGAAGCGCATGATGTTCTCACACGGGAAGCGATTCGATAGAGACTCCCGCGATTGACCGATGAGCGCATCGAAGAATTCATGGGATCTTTGGATTACTACTCAGTGCAACAACACGATGTACCGCAAGTGATCCCATTGCCGCGCGATCCGAAGGATGAGAAATACTTGAACCTCGCCATCGCCACGGATGCCCAATATTTGGTGACGCGCGACAACGACTTGCTCGGCTTGATGCTGGACGTTGGCTTCCGAAACAGTTACCCGAACTTGGAAATCCTCGGCCCTGCGGAATTCCTCGAACGAATGGCACGGACGTGAGGTATTGCGATGTCGACGAAAGAAGCGATCTTGGAAGAGATTCGGCTTATGCCGGACGACGTTACACGCGAGGAGATCCTCGATAACCTAGCCGACGGTTTTGCTCCCGATGGCGAAGCGGAAACCGATGAAGAGTACGCCAACTATGTGCGTCGAAAGATTGAAAACGGTCTACGGCAGATTGAAAACGGCGAAGGGATACCCCACGAAGAAATCAAGCGGAGACTGCCGCGATGGTTCAAGTGATTTGGTCTCCAGAAGCCAAAGGCGATTTGAACGAAAGCTGCGAGTACATCGCAAGAACGTCGTCGGAATCGCAAGCGGGCTCCTTTGCGGCCAGAGTCCATGCCGTCGTCGAATCGATCGGGCTGCTCCCATACTCGGGATGGGTTGTTTCGGAATACGGAGAAGTCGCAATCCGCGAACGACTCTGCGGAAAGCACCGGATCATCTATCGGGTGGACGGAGACACGGTGCGAATCCTCACGATCATCCGCGGAGCAAAGAGGCTCCCCGATACTTTAGGGTGATTGCAAACGAACCTGCCAAATGCCCGGAGTGTCCACGATGGAGGCCGTGATTTTCGTCGGGTTGCAAGCTTCGGGGAAGTCGAGCTTCTATCGGGAACGGTTTTTCCGGACTCACCTGCGAATCAACCTCGACATGCTGAAGACTCGGCACCGCGAGAAGAGATTGATGGAAGTTTGCCTCGAAACGAGCCTGCCGTTTGTGATCGACAACACGAATCCTTCGGTCGCGAATCGGGAGCCATACATCGCCGCCGCGAAGGCCAAAGGGTATCGGATCGGTTGCTATTACTTTCAATCGAAGATCGAGGATTGCAAGCGGCGGAATGCGGTGAGGCCGGAGAGCGAGCGGATTCCGCTGCCGGGAATTCTCGGGACGAGTTCGCGGTTGAAGATTCCGAGTCGGGGAGAAGGGTTCGACGAGATCCGATTCGTCCGCATCGATGAAGCGGGCGGGTTCGTTGTCGAGGAGTGGAACGATGAAGTTCGATGATCTCGATGCCAAGATGCGCGTGTACGAAACCTCGCACGACCACTGCGTCCTGCCGGGGTTGTACATGGTCGCGCGGCTCGACGGTCGTAGCTTCACGCGACTAACGAAAGATATCCACCACTTCGAAGCCCCGTTCGATGTCCGCTTCCGCGACATGATGCTCGATACCACCGAGTACTTGATGAGCGTCTGCGGATTCAACGTCACCTACGGCTACACCGAGAGCGATGAAATCTCGCTGCTGTTCGACATGAACGAAGTGGGCTTCCAACGGAAGCTCCGCAAATTGAACTCTATTCTCGCCGGTGAAGCGAGTGCCAAGTTCTCGTTACTCCTCGGCGCAATCGGCTGCTTCGATTGCCGAATTTCGCAACTGCCGGCGGCCGACCTCGTCGTCGATTACTTCCGCTGGCGGAACGAAGACGCCCACCGCAACGCCCTCAACGCTCACTGCTATTGGTCGATGCGCAAACTAGGCAAGACCGTCGGCGCGGCCACTTCGGCCCTCGTCGGGCTTTCGGTCGCTCAGAAAAATGAGATGCTCTTTCAGCAAGGCATCAACTTCAACGATCTCCCGCTCTGGCAGAAACGCGGCTGCGGGATCTATTGGAACGAGATCGATCATCCCGCCAAGAACCAGCTCACCGGCGAAGAGGTCGTGGCACGGCGCCGTCGCCTGCACCGCGATTTGACGCTACCGATGAAAGACGCCTACTCCGATTTTCTATCGAACCTGCTCCGAAAGCAACAGCCGAAGTCCCTGTAATACACTGCACCGTCGAGGCCCTCCGATATGTTCCGTTTCTGCTTGCCCGCGTTGCTTCTGCTGCCCGCCGTCGTGTTCGGTGACCCGAAGAAGCCGACGTACGACGAGGACGTACTGCCGATTGTCAAGGCTCACTGCGCGGTGTGCCATGGGGCCGATAAGCAGAAGGGAGGCCTCAACCTCGCCACCTTCGCGGCCCTGAAAGCGGGCGGATCATCCGGAGAAGTGGTCGTCGCGGGCAATCCGGACAAGTCCCGGATCTACACGCTGACGACGCACAAAGAAGAGCCGGTGATGCCGCCGAGCAAGCAGAAAATCCCCGATGCCGCCATCGAAATTCTCCGCCTCTGGCTCGAACAAGGCGCCCGCGAAAATGCCGGGGCCAAGGTCGTCGAGAAACCCAAAATCGACATCGGTTTGAAAAACGTGGGCAAGGGCAAACCCGTCGGTCCGCCCCCGATGCCGATCGCCGGCAAATTGAAACTCGATCCGCTGACCAAGGCCCGCCGGCCGGGGGCCGTGCTCGCCATGGCGTCTTCGCCGTGGGCCCCGCTGATCGCCGTCGGGGGTCAGAAGCAAATCATCCTGTATCACGCCGATACGGGCGACGTCATCGGCGTCCTCCCGTTCGACCAAGGGCAGATCAACTCGTTGAAGTTTAGCCGCAACGGCAAGCTCCTCCTCGCGGCCGGTGGTCGCGGCGGCGCCTCGGGCAAAGCAGTACTTTACAACGTTGAAACCGGCGACAAGATCACCGAAGTCGGCATCGAGACCGACGCCCTGCTCAGCGCGGATATCAGCGCCGATCAATCTCTCATCGCCGTCGGTTCGCCGTCCAAACTCATTCGCATCTACCGCACTGCCGACGGTTCGGTCGAGCGCGAAATCAAGAAGCACACCGATTGGGTGACGCAGGTCGAGTTCAGCCCGGACGGCGTGCTGCTCGCCACCGGCGACCGCAACGGCGGCGGCTTCGTGTGGGAGGCCAACACCGGCCGCGAGTTCCACACCCTCCGCGGGCACACCGGCATGATTACCGGCCTCAGCTGGCGCGACGATTCCAATATCCTCGCCAGCAGCAGCGAAGACGGCACCATCAAGCTCTGGGAAATGGAAAATGGCGGCAACATCAAGAACTGGGCCGCGCACCCTGGCGGCGCCGCGGCAGTTCACTTCGGCCACGATGGCCGGCTCGCCAGCGCGGGCCGCGATAAAATCGCCAAAGTTTGGGATGGCAACGGGGCCCTGCAAAAGCAGTTCGAAGCCTTCCCCGACCTCGGCCTGCAAGCGGTGCTGACGCACGACAACACCAAGATCGTCGCTGGGGATTGGTCGGGCCTTGTCAAGTTCTGGACCATCGCCGATGCCAAACTCGCGGCCAACGCCGACACGAATCCACTCCCGCTGGCGGAGCGTATCAAGTTGGTCGAAGTCGCGCTTGCCGCGGCCGACGCGAAGTTGAAAACCCAGCAGGGCGCGCTCGCCGGCAGCGATGCCAAAGTGAAGGCGACCCAACTGAATTTGGCGAATGCCCAGGCCAACGTGGCCAAGTTGACCGCCGACATCGCCACGGCGACCAAGGCCGTCGCCGATACGACTGCCGCCGCGAACGCGGCCAAAGTCGTTGTGGTTCCGATCAAAGCCGAAGTGGACAAGTTTGCAGCTGCCTCGCCGATGCTCGGCATGGTCGAAATGGCCAAGGGCGTGACGGTGACGGCCTACGCGAAAGCTTCGACCGAAGTGGCGGAAGCCGCGAAGAAGATGCCGGCGAACCCGATGTTGCAAGAGCAAGCTAAGAAGGCCGGGGACATGCTGAAGGTCGCTCAGACGGAACTCGACGCCGCGAAAAAGGTCAATGCCGACAACGCTGCGGCGCTCGCGGCCGCGAATGCCAAGTTCGCCATCGCGAACAAAGCTGCAGTGGATAGTGCCGCCGCGCAGGTCGTGGCCGCGCCGAAACCGGCCCTGCTTCAACCGATGCTCGTCGCCGCGCAAGCTGCTATCGCACCAGCGACAGCTACGGTCACAGCAGCGCAAACGGAGTTCAACGCAATGAAACCGACCGTCGATGCGGCGAGCGCCGAGTTCGGCGCGGTGAAAATTCGATTGGATCGCGTCAAGGGCGGGGTGAAGTAGCGATCAAAGCAATTCTTGGATCGCCCTCACGCCGTCTTCGACCAAGTAGTGCGGCCGGCCGTTGGCATCGACGGCGCGATCGGCGCTCGGATTGAGGCCGAGGTTTGTGTAGAGCGTCGCGAAGATTTCTTGGTGCGTGACGGGCCGCGACACGGCGTACTCCGCGAGGCGGTTGGTCGCCCCGATGACCTGCCCAGTCTTCATACCGCCGCCGGCCATGAGGGCGCAACTGACTTGCGGCCAGTGATCCCGGCTCGCGTCTTTGTTGATCCGCGGCGTCCGGCCGAACTCGCCCCAAACGATGACCGAGACGGTTTTATCCAGCCCGCGATCGCGCAGATCGCCGACGAGCGCAGTAATGGCGCGATCTAATAGCGGGAAGTCCTTGCGGGCTTGGACGAAGTTCTTACCGTCCGAACCGTGCCAATCCCAGCGGCTGAAATTCATGGTCACGGCACGGGCGCCGGCTTCGACCAACCTCCGGGCGATGCAGAAGTTCCGCACCATCCGCGGGGCGCCGTCGCGCTCGAACGCGGGATCGTCCACCCCGTAGCGCTCGAGGACGTCCTTCGGTTCTTTCGATAGGTCGAGGGCGTCCTTCAACTTCGTCGTCGTCAGGATGTCCATCGCTTGGCGCGTGTACGAATCCATGCCGTCCATCAACCCGGCGGTATCGAGGCCGCGTTCGACGTTGTCGAAGCCGCGCTTCAGGCCGACGCGGTCGTTCAACTGTTCCAGCGTCACGCCTTTCAGCGTGAGATTGTCCGACTTCATCCCGTTGGCTTTGCCGCTGACCAGTTGGAACGGCGAGTGCCCCATGCCGAGGAAGCCGCCGGTGCCGGGCTGGCCCCACTTCGGTTCGCCGGTCGGGTACATGAGGCTGACGTTCGCCGGGATGGCGGGGTCGGAGGTGCCTTGCAGCTTCGAGACCCATGCCCCGAGGTGCGGCCAGAAGTCGGCCTTGGCGGGCTCTTTTTTCCGGCCGGTCATGCACTGGTAGCCGTCGTGGTCGCCGCTGCTGCCCGACAGCGACCGGATGATGGCGAACTTGTCTATCATCTTGGCGATGAGCGGGAAGTGCTCGCAGATCTCGATGCCGGGGACGTTGGTTTTAATCGGCTTGAATTCGCCGCGCACGTCGGCCGGGGCGTCCGGCTTGAGGTCCCACATGTCCAAGTGCGGCGGGCCGCCGGGCAGGAAAATGTTGATGACCGCTTTGTGCGACGACCCGATCCCGGCCCGCTTTTCGGCCGCGAGCAGGTTCGGCAGCATCAGCCCGCCACCCAAGAGCGACCCGCCGACGGTGAGGAAATCGCGGCGACTGACGCCATCGCAGAATCCGCCGTTGCGGTGCGGCTTGCCGAAAATCGTGAGCACGGGAGAACTCCGAAACCGGTCTTGAGGATGGAACAGGTGCGTAGCGGTGGGTTCGTCTGTTTTAGTATCGCACCGGGCAGGGTCAATTGCAAATCGAAATCGGTGATGAGGGATTTGGTGGATGCCGATCGGTTTCTCGAAGTTCGGCAGGCGACGATTGTCAGCGATCAAGATTCCACAATCGGCTATAAAGGCGTCTCGGATTGCGGATTTCGGATTTCGGATTAGAAAACAGCGGAGCGTCGTCCGTCTGCGAATTTGAAATCCGCTTCTCAAAGCCGAAACGATCCCATGGGCCTGTTGAGACTAAAAACGACCGAATGCCGCGTGGGCGTGCTCGGCCTGTACAACGCGGGCAAGACCGTCTTCCTCACGTCGCTGGTCAACCATCTCGAGCACCACGACCCGGATCGGTTTCGCATCGGCAAGCCGGGGGCGGCTATCCGGAAATTCCGATTGCACAGTCCCGACGACGGTTGGGCCGCGTTCAATTACGCCGGCTTCCGGGACGCGCTCGTTTACAGCGGCCGTTGGCCGGAAAAGACGCGGGATCGCTCGATGCTGACCTGCCAATTCGAGCGCTCCGATTGGGCCTTCAGCGACGTCCTATTGAAGGTGTACGATCTGCCCGGCGAACGCCTTGCCGATGCGGCGATGATCGGGAAAAGCTTCGCGGCGTGGTCCGACCACACGCTGGCACGGATCCGCAACGATACCCCGTACCGCGACGCTTGCGAGGGCTACTTCGAAGCGTCGGCTTCGAAAGCGGCTACGGAAGAGAGCCTCGTCGCCGCGTACAAACTGGCGCTCGCGAAATTGATCTTGTCGTTCAAGCCGATGATATCGCCGTCGACGTTTCTGCTCGATAAGAACGGGAACGCCGCCAAGCCGGCGACGCCCGAAGAACTCGCGGCGAGCCGACATTCTGGCCTCGGCGCCGGGTCGGAGTTCGCTCCTTTGACCGTCGAA
>JANXTU010000423.1 GCA_025352235.1 Fimbriiglobus sp. | reverse complement strand
ATGGGCCGCATCCACTTCCTCGCTTCGCAGAAGTTGCAAGGCGGCGAGGTCGCGGCCATTTGCAGCCGGGATCCGAAGAAGCTCGCGGGGGATTGGACCTCGACACGCGGGAACTTCGGCCCCGAACCGGGGCCCGTCGATCTCACCGGCGTGACGCCGTACGATTCGTACGACGCGATGCTCGCCGATCCGAGTATCGACCTCATCGACATCTGCAACACCACCACGCACCACCCGGACACAGCGATCCGGGCACTGCGGGCCGGCAAGCACGTCCTCGTCGAAAAGGCGATTGCGCTGACGCCAGAACTGGCGGACGAAATGTTGGCGGTCGCAAAGAGTACCGGGAAGTTGTTGATGGTGGCCCATGTGCTTCCGTTCTTCCCGGAGTTCCGGTTTGCGGCCGAGGCCGTGCGGAGCGGGAAGTATGGCGAGTTGCTCGGGGCTCACTTCACCCGTGTCATCGCCGCGCCCGATTGGTCGGCCGAGATCGGCGACGCCGGCGCGACCGGCGGGCCCGCCGTCGATCTGCACATCCACGACACGCATTTCATCGGGTTGCTCGCCGGCGTACCCAAGGCCCTGTTTTCGGTCGGGCGCGAGGCGAACGGCGCGGTGAATTACCTCAGTACTTCGTACCTCTACGGCCCCGGTGGCCCGGCCATCACATGCAATAGCGGGGCCGTCGCGATGCCGGGCCGGCCGTTCGTGCACGGCTTCGAGATCTTTTTGGAAGGGGCGACGCTCTCGCACAGTTCCGCCGGGAGTCTGCCGTTGACCGTCTTCCCGAAGGTGGGTGCGTCGTTCCAACCCGAGCTACCCGGCGGGAACGATCCGCTCGCGGCGTTCACCGCAGAACTGCAAGCGGCCGTCGACGGGGTGAATTCGAACACCGAGCCCGCATGGCTTGGCGGACAACTGGCCAGCGACGCTTTGATGCTCTGCTACAAAGAGTGCGAATCGGTTCGGACGGGGAAAATTGTGGAGTGTTGAAAGACCGGATCGGTCACGCGATTGCATCCGGTGCAGCGATACCGAACTTCGCGGCGTACGGTTGTAGGGCGTCAATGATTCCGGGATAGAGCGACAGGCCCTCGGCATTCGCCAGACGCTTGTGGGCGAGTCCGCGTTCGCCCGGCAAACGCACGGCGTCCGCACCCGGCACCGGGGGCGTGTCCCGGCAAGCCTTCGCGAGCCAACCGGTTTGCCGGCGGAAGGCTTCGATTCCGCCGAATGCCGCCGGGTCGTGGACTTGGACGAAAACCGAAGCGCCCCAGCCCTTCGGGAAGTCGGCCCGGCCGAAGCCCCCCAATCCTTGAGTCAGCGCTTCGACCATCAGCGCCACCCCATAACCTTTGTGCCCGTGATCCATTCCCCCGGTCGGCAACAGTGTACCGGGCGGATCGGTGAAGAGCGTTTCCGGGTCATCGGTCGCTCCTCCCGATGCGGTCAGCGCCCACGCGCCGGGGAACATCTTACCTTCCTTCCGCAATCGATTGGCCAAGCCGTTGGTGGTGATCGAGGCGCTGCTGTCGAGCAAAATCGGATCGCCGTCGGTCGGGATGCCGACGGCCAATGGATCGGGCGTGAAGACCGCCCGGCGTCCGCCGAACGGGGCGACGCTCGCAGCGGCGGGGTCGGAGCAGGCGATGGTGATCATCAATCCTCGCTCGGTGGCGCGTTCCAAAAACGCCGCGAGGCAACCGATGTGATGGCTGTTGCGGATGACGACTGTCGCCACACCGTAGGCCACGGCCCGCGCGCATGCCAACTCGACTGCTTTCGCCGTCAGCCAGACGCCGGGTAAACGCCGGCCGTCCCAAGTGACCGCGGCGCCGCGGTCGTGGAGGACGCTCGGCTCCCCCTGCCCCACCATCGAGCCCGCGGCCAATTCCGCGAGGTACGCCGGGGCCAGTTGCAAGCCGTGCGTCGTGTGCCCGAGCAGATCCGCCTCGACCAAGCCGGTTGCGACAATGGCGGGTTTGTCGCCATCGCACCCCGCGGCGGCGAAGAGCGCGGCGGTGTAGTCGATGAGGTCCGTCGGGCGATAGTGAGGCATGGCCACGGTCCTGAAGTAATCGAACGGCCCATCGCCGTATGCATTCCAGACGGCTTCGCCGCGCTGAACCAGGTACCGGGCTGCACTTCGGATGCATCCTACATCACCCGACGTTGACACCGGCGGGAGACTGCGGGTCGCCGGAGAAGAGGCTAAAGGCCTCCAACCCGGCCAGTCCACGGAAGCCTTTGACGTGGGGAGTGCCGGTGCCGGCGCCGATGAGAATTTCATTGCGGCCGTCGCCGTCGAGATCGCGGGCGGCAACCGAGACGCCGCCGCGGAAGCGGGGGTCGAAGGCCAAGAAACTGCCGAGTTCGGCCGCGTCGCCGCCGCGGAAAATCTTGACGTGCGCCGGCCCGTTCGTCTCGGTGCCGGTGATGATTTCGCCACGGCCATCGCCGTCGATGTCGCCGATTGCGACCGTAACACCTCCGCCGAAGCGGATGTCGTAGGCCAAGAAGCGGTAGATTTCCGCGCCGTCGGTGCCGCGGAAAGCCTTGACCAGCGGGATGCCGCCGGAGCCCATACCCGTGACGATTTCGCCGAATCCGTCGCCGTCGAGATCGCCGACGGCGACGGTCACGCCGCCTTTGTAGCCGCTGTCGTAAGCGAAGAAGCTCATCGATTCGAGGCCGGTGAAGCCGTCGAACGCTTTGACGTGCGCCCCGGCCCCCGGCCCGGCCCCGACGACCATGTCCGCGTAGCCATCCCCGTTGATGTCCCCTGCGGCGACGGTCACGCCGCCTTGGAAACCAGGGGCGAACGCGAAGAAGGAGTTGATGAGGTGGCCGTCGGCGCCGTCGTAGAGCGAGACGCGCGGTCCGGCCCCCGGCCCGGCCCCGACGACGATGTCGTCGATGCCGTCGCCGGTGATGTCCCCGGTCGCGACGGTCACGCCGCCGGCAAAATCGTCGAACGGGCGGATCGGGGCGAAACGCAGTTCCCCGGTGAGGGCGTCGAAGACGCGGACTTCGGCCGGGGCGCCAGCGGTCGATCCGGTCGCAATCGATTGGGCGGGCCGGCGGACGTGTTCGAAATTGAAGAAGCCGATGCCCGCGCCGTCGGCCGCGCGCACGAGACGGGTTTGAGCCGGACCGGAGCCCGAAGCGGGGAGCCGTTGCTCCACGCGACGCCCCGCGATGCGGACGTCGATGGTATCGCCGACCCCGCCTGCGGGATCCATCCCGTCGATCAAGATATTCAACAGTGCGCTCGGCGTCGCCACGACGGTATCGCCGCCGGTCGGACCTTCGATCCCCGCGCGCACGAAGAGAATTCCGATGGTCGGAGTCGAGAACGAAATGCCCCGCAGCGCGCCCGCGATCGAGTTGACGATGGTCACGGCCGAGTCGGTGACGGCGATCGCATCGGTGCCGTTGCCCGAGGTCGTTTCGGCCCAGCTGCCGGCCGATTGCAGACCCGCCGTACTGACACCGAGGACCGTGAGCACATCCCGGTCGCCGGAGGCGTTGCCATCGCCGTTGACGGTGAAGCTGCCGTCGATTCGGTCGAAGCCCACGGTGGGGCCGACCTCGCCGAGTCGGATGTCGCCGGAGGTCGCCCCGGTCGGCCGGAACACGATGCCGGTATCCGGCGCGGCGATTGTGCCCCAAACGGTATTCGTGTCGTCGATCCACGCTAGCGAATTCACGCCGCCCTGACCGTCGAAGTTCCAGTTTTCGACGGTCGCGAATCCGACGGTCATCCCCGCGCCCGCAAACGAACCGCCGCCGGTGGCATCGGTGACGCGTACGGTCACGGTATCGTCGATCGAGCGGCCGTCGATA
>JANXTU010000018.1 GCA_025352235.1 Fimbriiglobus sp. | reverse complement strand
CAAAGGGAACACGCCGCAACGCGTGACGTTCCTCGTGGACAAAGACGGCAAAATTGCGAAGGTCTATTCAAAGGTCACCCCGAAGGACCACCCGGCCGAAGTGCTGAAGGATGTGGAAGAATTGCTGAAGAAGTGAGCGTAGTGGAGGGCTGAGTGCAACCGCATCCGGCCGATCATCAATCGCCCGCGATCTCACCTCCTGCCGGGGTCACGCACGCCCAGAAGCGGGCGGGGTCGATGCCGCCGCCGATCAGGCGCACGCTGCCGTCGCCCATGGCGGCGAGCAGGCCGCTCGAGTAGGGCGTCTGCGGGGTGCTTTTGTCGCAACCACTCAATGTTGGCCGGACTTGGAAAGTCGCGCCCGCCCCGGCTCGGCCGCGTGACACCGCCCTCCGTGATCGGGTACACGTCCTTGCGGTTCTTGCGTCCGAAGTCCGGCCCGCCCTCGGCGAAAGTGGGTCGGTAGTCGACCCAGTGGTCCGTCGAAGCGCAATCGAAAATCCGGGGGTGGCGCTTGAGCGGATTGCGATTGGGGAGGTCCGCGCCCACGGTCTCCCCGCATACCGCGTAGCCTTCGGTGAAGAAAATCGTGTTGGACTCGCCGTCGAGGATCCCGTGCGGGTACGACTTCTTGTCGGAAAAGACGTACGCATTGCCAGCGTAACTCGTCCCGCACCACTGGGGGATTATCGCGCTCGGGGGAGTGCGAAATCGACGGATCGCTCGGGCTCAAAAACAGCGGCACTCGAAAATACGGATCGGAGTACTGCCCCCGCTCGATGTAGGGAAGAAGGCAGGTGAAGATGTGATACCAATATTGGATGCCGCACACGCGCCGCAAGAAGTAGCCTTGGCGGACGATGGGCATCCCGTCGGCCGTGGGCAGCGAACCGTCTTGCGAGTCTGCGAACATTTGCAAGCCGAGGCTCATTTGCTTGAGGTTGTTCGCGATTTTGAGACGCATCGCCGACTCGCGAACTTTTTGGACGGCGGGGAGCAACAGTCCGATGAAGACCGCCAAGATGGCGATGTCGACGAACTGCGGGTAGACCTCCGGATTTTGCCACGGGGTTAGGCGGCGGTCCAGAGGTCGTTCCACTCCGGGGTGTCGTCGAGGGTCAGGAGTTCCACCAGCGGGCCGACATGCTCCACCCGCCACCTCGCCCGGATCGTTTCATCCGCAGTTTCACCCACGGCTTGATGGCCCCTCTCGCCGCGCTCTCGGCCCTGCTGGCCACCAAGACCGACGCCACGATGTTCGGCGCCACCGAGTTCCAAGTGCGCGACCTCGTCCACGCCATCGGTGCCAAAGCCATTCCAGCCGCGGTCGACGCCCAAAAAAAGCGAGCGACGACGGCTGCTCCCGATCCTGCACCGCCTGCGGCGAATCGGCCAAGTTCCATCGCTGGCAAGGTCGCCGGCTCCTGACGATCTTGGGCGAGGTGCGCGTCGAGCGGCCGTACGACTACTGCAAGCCGTGCGGCGCCGGGCATTCGCCGCGGGACGCGGCGCTGCGGTTGGATGACAGTCGATTGTCACTGGGGGCGACCCGACTGACGACCCTGGCGGGGACGATCAGCCGCTTTTCGGAAGCGGCGTCGAAGGCGTTGCCCGAGAGGAGCGGGATGCGCGTGAGCGAATCGACGGTGCAGCGGACGGCGGAGCGGGTCGGCGCGCAATTGGGGAAGAAGCTCGCGGAGGGCCCTGTTTTCGGGGCTTCGAAGCCGTGGGCTTGGACGAAAGACGCGGAGGGGAAGAGTTGCGCGTACATCGCGGCGGACTCGACGGGGGTCGGGATGCAAGGTCCGAACGGGGCCGCGACCGAAGGCCGCATGGCGGCGGTGGCCATGGTCTGGAACGGGGCGAGGGAAGGCGAGGTGCGTTACGTGTCGGGGATGACGGGCGAGTTGGCGGCCTTGGGCGAACCGCTCCGGAAGCAGGGCGGCCAAGTGGGCATGGGCGTCGCGGATCGCTGGGTGGCAATCCGCGACGGGGGTGCGGGGATCGAAGATTGGTTCCGCTCGAACTTCCCGCGCGTGGAGGCGGTGATCCTCGACGTCTACCACGCTTCCGAGTACCTGCACGCGTGGATTAAAGCTTGTCACCCGGGGGACGACGGGAGCTTGGTGACAACGTGGTGTCACCGGCTGAAGCACGACGGGGGCCGGGCGATCCTCGACGCCCGGCGTGCGTTCGACGCGAATGCCCTCGGCGAAGCGGCGCGAACAACGAAACGCTGGTCTACTTCGAGAACCAATCGCACCGGATGGAGTACCCGACCGACCTCGCCAAGGGCTGGCCGATCGGCAGCGGCTCGGTGGAAGCGGCGTGCAAGCAGGTCGCCAATGCTCGGCGGAAGGGCACCGGCATGCGTTGGGGCGAACCGGGCGCCGATGCCATCTGCCACCTCCGCGCCCTGTTCCGAAGTGAAAAAAGCCTGTGGGATGCCTTCTGGGTCACACTGGCCGGATAAACTTACCAACTCAAATGACGCTTACCCTCGGAAAGCGGTCGTTTCTGGCTCAGAGGCCGTCCTTTCCAGCCGTTGCCGTTTTCACGGCTCGTCGCAAGTCTCGGCTGGCACTGGTCATTCCGAAGAGTTGGTCGCTTTCCGACGGGAACGGTGCTTTCCGACGGGGGATGTGGGTTCACTCGTCGGAAAGCCGGAACGGAGTCACCCCGTCCGTTTCGGCCGGGCTTGTATGTCGAACAAGCCAAATACTTCGTCTTCGGTCAGACCGAGGTTGGCGGGTTTGTCGGCTTGCGAAAGCAGGTCGTTGAAGACTTTACGCTTCGCTTCCAAAATCCCCGCGATGCGGCCTTCGATGGTGTCTTCGGCTTGGAAACGCGTCACCGTCACGGGGTAGCGCTGGCCGATGCGGTGGGCTCGGTTGATGGCTTGGTCCTCGACGGCCGGATTCCACCAGCGGTCGAACAGGAAGACGTAATTCGTGAATTGCAGATTCAACCCGACGCTGCCGCTTCCGTAGCTCATCAGCAGCACGTGCTTGTCCGGGTCGGCTTTGAATTGGTCGAGGATCGGCGTGCGGTCGTTCTGCGGAATGCGGCCGTGGTACTGCAGCGGGCCGAAGCGGTCGAGCGCTTTTGACAGCACCAGCAGCGGTTCGACCCACTGGCTGAAGATGATCGCCTTCCGACCGCTGGACGCGACTTCTTCCATATCGGTCATCAACTGTTCGAGCTTGGCACTGTCGCCGGTCAGCGGATCGAAGTTGCAAATCTGTTTCAGACGCATCACCAAATGGAAGACGTGCTGCACGCTGATCGTGTCGCCGAGTTCATTCAATTGGACGATGCCGTCGTTTTCGGCGCGGTCGTAAGCGTAGCGCTGGTTCGGCGTCAATTCGACTTCCAGGTCGCGCACGATCTTCGGCGGCATGTCGGACTGCACATCGTCTTTGGTACGCCGCAAGATGCAATCGCTCGTGAGCTGCGCTATGCGTTTTGGCGGCGTGTCGGACGGCACGCGGCCCGGATCGACGAACGCGAAGATGTTGACGAGATCGTCGGCGTGGTTCTCGATAGGAGTGCCGGTGAGCGCCCAGCTCCGGCCGCGGTGCAGGCTCCGCACGGCCTGGGCCGTCTTGGCATCTTTGTTTTTGATGCGCTGGGCTTCGTCGAGCACCACGACATCGAAGTAGATGCCGGGGTCGGCGGCCATCTCCGCATCGCGTGTGAGGGCTTCGTAATTGATCAACTTCAGCGGGCAGTTGGAGACCTTCCACGCGCTGCGGCGCAGGTCCGGTTCCTGCGGGAAGACTTCGTGCGGCAGGTCCGGCGCCCAGAGTGTCAGCTCGCGGCACCAGTTGTGAATCAGCGGCTTCGGCGCGATGATGAGCGCCGATTTGATGATGCCTTGGTGGAACATCAACCGCAGCGCGAGGATCGCTTGAGCCGTTTTGCCGAGGCCCATTTCGTCGGCCAGTAGCGCCGAGGTCCGTGGCATCAGGAAGGCGATCCCTTCCAACTGGTAAGGGAACGGCTCGAAGGGGACTTCGAGTTGCTTGCCTTGGAAGAGGCCGTCGAGGGGTGGTTGCAGCAGGTAGAGCAACCGGTCTTTCATCAGCACCATGTCCGAGGTCGGGCGGGTACGGATGCGCTTCTTCTCGGCCCGGTCTTTGTCCGGCAGCGCCGGCTCGGCGAGGCGCGGCTCGAGTTTCTCAGCTAATGGCCGCGGTGGGCGGTCGAGTTCCGGTGGCGGGGCGGGGAACTTCCAGCCTTCGGTCTGCACGGTCATTTCGAGCTTGCCGAGGGAACGCACCCACGGGGCTTGCGTGAGCAGTCGGGTTTCGCGAACCGCGGCTCCCAACGGCGCGTCGAAGCGCGGAAAGTGCAGGATCTCGGGGTAGCTGGCGAGGCTCACGCTGGCCACCGCAAACGGTTCGGCGTCGTGCCGGAATTCGTCGTCCTGATTGAGCCGCACGGCTGGTCACTCCCGAAAATCGAATGGGAATGTAACGGACAATTGCGAGTTTAGCCTAGATTTGCGAAGAGCACAGTCGACGATCGCCGAAAATTGCAAAATAGCAAGTGACGATGACCGGACAACTTACCCAGTACTGAAAGGAAGTTACGCAGTTTGGTGATCCGAGGCAGTTTTGACAACAAACTGCACGCGTTTGGGCAGGATGGGTAAGAGCCAATCTTGCCCAAACCCCCACCAGCCACGCAAGTGCGCAACTCCGAATTCGGCAAGAAATTCACAGTCGCGAGAGTGTCGAAGAGGACAAACGACAGTACAAATGTATGGCTTGGGCCGGTGCGAAACTGGGATAAACCGATGAATTTGAACAGGACTCGCCGAGCGATCAGCTTGATCGAACTCATCATGGTGATCGCAATCGTCGCGATTCTGATCGGACTACTGCTACCCGCCGTGCAAATGGTCCGCGCGGCGGCGGCCCGTATGTCTTCCGGAAATAATCTTAAGCAATTAGCTCTTGCGACCCACCACTACGACCATACACGAG
>JANXTU010000014.1 GCA_025352235.1 Fimbriiglobus sp. | reverse complement strand
GCCGTTTTGATCGATGGCTTTGAACTCGAGCAGTTCCGGGGAGCCGCCGAACTTGCCGTCGATTTGCACTTCCATGCCCGCCGAAACTTCGAGGGCCGCGATCTCTTTGCGCTTCTTGTTGGCCAAGTACATCGCGACTTCGGAGTTCACCGAGACCGTGACGAGGCCGACGTTCGGCGCGCGGTGGGCCGCGAGTTGCAAGAGGCGCATCACCTCGATGCCCATGGTTTCGCAGTTCTTGATGAACCCCGTGCCAGTGCAATGCGGGCATTCGTTGAAGATGCGTTTCTTCAGCGACGGCTGCATGCGCTGGCGGGTCATTTCGATCAGGCCGAACTCGGAGATCCGAGAAACCTTCGATCGCGCGCGGTCACGTTTGAGGGAATCGCGCAGCACGTCTTCGACTTTCCGGCGGTGCTCCTCGCGGCGCATGTCGATGAAGTCGTTGACGATGACCCCGCCGAGGTCGCGGAGGCGGATCTGGCGGGCGATCTCCTTCGCGGCCTTGCAATTCATGAGGAACGCGGTTTCGTCGGCGTTGGCGCCGTCGCGGAAGTTGCCGCTGTTGACGTCGATGGCGACGAGCGCTTCGGTCTGCTCGATGATGATCGACCCGCCGCCGGGGAGGTCGAGCCGCTTGCTGTTGATCTTCGCGATTTCCTCGTCGATGCGGTACTTGTGGAAGAGCGGTTCCGCGTCGCCGTGGTAGCGGATGCGGCTGGCGAATTTCGGCATCACGATCTGCAAGAACTCGCTGGCGTGCGCGAACGATTTCTCTTCGTCGACGATGATGGTGTCGATGTCGGCGCTGAAGATGTCGCGGATGGTCCGCGTGATCATGTCCGACTCGCGGTAGATTTCCACCGGTGCGGCCACGCGCTTGATGCGGCGCACGACGACTTGCCAAAGGCGGAGCAGGTAGGCGAGGTCGTTGTGGAGTTCTTTTTCGTCGCGGTCGACGGCGGCCGTACGGACGATGAAGCCGACGCCTTTGGGCGGGTTCATCTTGTTCATGATGTCCCGGAGGCGGTAGCGGGCGTCGCGGTCTTCGATCTTCTTGGACACGCCGACGCGGTTCAAACTCGGCATCAACACCAAGTAGCGGCCGGCGATGCTGACGAACGTGCTGAGCGTCGGCCCCTTGGTGCCGATGCCTTCCTTGATGACCTGGATGATGACTTCTTGGCCGCGCTTGAAGATCTCTTGGATCGGCGGGATCGGCAGGCCCTTGTGGCGCGTGTGCGCTTTGTTGATCGGCGGGGCGCCGCGACTCGGCCCCCCACGCGACGACGACGATGAGGACGAACGCCCGCCGCGATCTCCGCCCCGGTCGCCGCCGCCGCTGCGGCCACCGTCGCGACCCCGACCACCGCCGCCGCCGCCTCCGCTACGGCCACCCCCACCACCGCGACGGTCGTCGTCCCGGCGGCGTGGCTGCGGTTGCGATTCGCCTTCCAAATCGTCCAAGTCATCGAAGACCGGCGCCGGGGCGTCGTCGTTGTCCTCGGCCGGGACGTACTTCGGCAGATCTTCGACTTCGTCATCCCCCTCGGCTTTGCCGCCGCCGAAGCGGTCGTTCGGGGCGTCGGGGTCGAAGGCGCTGCTTTCGTCGTCGAAGAACGGGCGGATTTCCGGCTCGTCGTCTTCGCTTGTCCGCTGCTCCGCCGCGTCCATCGGCTTCGGTTTTTCGTCCGGATCGTCGTCGCTCTTCTTCTTCCCTTTGCGGGCCCCCTTGGCCTTCGGTTTCTCTTCGACTTCCTCGGCCTTGGCCTTCGGCTTCTTCGCGGCGGGCGCTTTGGCCCGGCCCTTGGCCTTCGGCTTTTCTTCGGTTTCGTCCGGTTCGGGTTCGGCCTCCGCTACGGGCGATGGCGCGACCACGGTCAGTTCGACCGGGGCGTCATCGAAATCCAAACCTTCCCCGAAGCCCGCGAAATCGTCGTCGTCGACGTACTTGACGACCGGCGGCGCCTCGACGGGGATGTACTGCGGCTTCGCGATCGGTTCCGGCTTGCGGGCGACCGGCGCTTCGACGTCTGCGGCGCGGGGGGCCGGCACGGGAGCGTCGTCTTCGAAGCCGGTGAAGAAGCCTTCGTCGTCGTCCAGCGGCGGAGCGGGGGGCGGGGCCACGAACGCCGGCGGCGCCGGGCGCTCGGCTTGGCGGAACTCGGTCGGGGCGCGATCTGGGCGGGGTTCTTGCCGGTCGCGCCCGCCTTGGCGCGGACGACCGCCGCCGGAGCGTCCGCCGCCGCGCTCGTTCTCCTCGGCCTCTTCGAGTTCTTCGAGCAGTTCCTTCGGCAGCAGGTGGCGGTAATAGACGGGGTCGACGTCGGTGACGTGGAGGAATCCGTTGCGGCCGATGCCGAAGTCGACGAACACCGCTTGGATGCTCGGTTCGATGTTGACGATCTTGCCCTTGTAGATGTTGCCGACGTAGGTCTCTTGACTGGCGCGTTCGACGTAGAGTTCTTCGAGCACGCCGTCTTCGACGATGGCAATACGGCACTCCTCCGGTTGGAGGACGTTGATGAGCATTTCCTTCTTCATAGGATCCTTCGCGGTAGATGGTCGCGCCGCACGGGGCGGGCGGTCGGGGTGTTCACTCGACGACGGGGCCGTTGGGGGAGAGTCCCCAAGTAGCGACCATCGGTTCGTTTTCCGTCCCGGCGTCGGCCGGGTTGTGGTTCGGGGGGGCCGACTCCGGGGGCGAGTCGGGCGGCGCATCGGGTTGCCCCGGCGCGGTTTCGTCGCGGATTTCGAGGAGGCTGCGGGAGACGATCCGGCCGCCGTCCACGAGGTCGGTGAGGTTCAAGAGTTTCAAAAGTTCGTCGGCCCGGGCGGTGCCCGACGGGGTGACCCAGAGGTCGAGTGTCAGGCGGCTGTCCGCGGCATTCTCCGGTCCGAGCCGGATGCCCCGCAGGTATTGCCGGATGTTCAACTGCCGGGGTCGCGGCCTCAGTCGATCGACCCAGACCTTCTCCGCATCGAGCAACCCGCGGATGCGGTCGTTCGTTTCGGCGACGCGTTCGTTCGGGATGGCCAAAGTGTATTCGACGCGACGGGCCATCGCCGTGGCTTTCATCGGTACGACGGTCGCGGCGTGGAAGTCGAGGCCGCCGGGCGTCTGCCGGTTCAACCGATCGCGGATCGCTTCGGTGTCGTCGGGTTGCAGCAGTTCGAGTTCGAGCACTTCTTCGTCGCCGACGACACCGAGGGGGAGCGACAGCGCGAAGACCATGCGCGGAGTGGGGTGGAAACCGAGGGTCGATTTGAACGGCAGATCGGCGCGGCGGAGCATCCGTTCGAAGCAGCGGGCGAGATCGAGGTGCGAGAGCAGCCGTAGGTCGCCGGATTTGCGAAAGCGGAAGCGGATTTTGTCGCCAACCATGACTCACACGGGCGCCCGAATCCGTCCGGTGGGATTCGGGGCGCCTCCCGTATTCGAACGTCGTCCCCGCGGCCCGTCAATCGGCGACGTCGGGGAGGATGCGTCTCAGTTGTTCTCGCAAATAGCTCGTGACTTCACGGGCCGTTTCCAATCGGAGCGCTTCGTCCGCCACCCGCTCCGCATCGGAGATGCTCATTTGGCGGACGAGTCGCTTCAGTTCCGGGATCTTGCGGGGGGTCACGCTCAGTTGCCGGACGCCGAGGCCCAACAGCAGTTGCGTGAACATCGGTTCCCCGCTCATTTCCCCGCAGATCGTCACGTCGATCGAGGCCTTGTTGGCGGAGCGGATCACGTGCCCCAAGAGCCTCAGGATCGACGGGTCGGCGGCGTTGTACAAATCCGCGACGGTTTCGTTGTTCCGGTCGGCGGCCAGGGTGTACTGCACCAAGTCGTTGGTACCGATGCTGAAGAAGTCCACCTGCCGCGCGAGCACGTCGGCCATGATGGCGGCCGAAGGAACTTCGATCATCGTACCGATTTTGATGCCGGATTTGAAGGGAATTTTCGCTTCTTCCAAATCCTCTTGGACTTCGCGCAGAATGCTCTTGCACTGCCGGAGTTCCATGGCGGTACTGATCATGGGGAACATGATGCGCAAATCGCCGTAGACGCTGGCCCGCAAGATCGCCCGGAGCTGGGTCTTGAACATCGGCTGATTTTTCAGGCACAACCGCACGCTGCGGAGCCCGAGAAACGGGTTCTTTTCGAGGTGGGTCAGTCCGGCCGCGACGTTGAATTTGTCGCCGCCGAGATCGAGCGTGCGGATCACCACCGGGCGGTCCGGGCCCATTTCTTCGAGCACGGTTTTGTAGGCCGTGTAATGTTCTTCTTCGGTCGGGTCACCCGACTTATTGACGTAAAGAAACTCGGTGCGGTACAGGCCGACGCCGTCGGCGCCGCGGTCGATGCAGTGCCGGGCCTCGCCGGGGAACTCGATGTTCCCGTACAGGTGCAGTCGGACACCGTCGCGCGTTTCGGCCGGGATGTCCTTGTGAAAGATCTGGTGGATGCCGCTGGCCGTGCAATCCCGACGCCGGAGGTCGAGGTAACGCTTCAGCGTGTCCTCGTCGGGGTCGAGGATCAACAGGCCTTGGTAGCCGTCGACGATGACGGTGTCGCCGCCGGAGATGTCGGAGAGGAACCGACCGATGCCGACGACGGCGGGGATCTCGAGAGCCCCGGCCAAGATCGCCGTGTGGCTGGTGGCGCCGCCGCTTTCGGTGGCGATGGCATGGACGGTTTTGGGGTCGAGAACCGCCGTTTCGCTCGGCGTGAGGTCGTGGGCGAGCACGATGATCGGTTCGGTGATCTCCGCGAGCGGACGACCCCCTTCCCCTTGCAACAGGGACAACAGCTGCTTTTCGAGGTCGACGAAATCGGACTGCAAACGGGTTACCAGCGGGGAGATCCCGGCCGACTCCAGTTGCTTCATGATCGCGCGGACGGCGCGGCTGACCCCGTATTCGGCGGAATAATTGTTCGCCCGGATCAGGATTTCCGCATCGCGGACGAGTTTGGGATCTTCGTACAGTCCGGCGTGAGCCGCGAAGATCTCGGCGATCTCTTGACCGAGCTTCGCGGACAAGGTACGGTGCTTTTCTTGGGCTAACCGTGACGCTTCCGCCAAGGCGGCGCGGAGCCGCTTGACTTCGCCGTCGACTTGGGCGGGCTCAACCGTGCGAATCGGGATGAGAATGCCTTCGGTATCGAGCACCAAAGCCGGTCCGATCGCCACGCCGGGGGATACGGCGATACCACGACGGATTTCCATACCGCCAAACATCAAGAAGAAACGGGAACCCGATCACGTTGAATACAATGTACGCTTTTCAACGCAAAGGGCTAGGGGGT
>JANXTU010000582.1 GCA_025352235.1 Fimbriiglobus sp. | reverse complement strand
CGAGTTTTCGATCTTTAGAAAATCCTTCAGTGACATCGCTTGACACTGAGACAATGCGGTGTCGAACACAGGATTTCTTAGGAGATTTCTTGATTGTATTCACCTGTCCACTGCCTCCGAAGATGTTTAAAGCGTCGGGGCTTCCGCCCTGGGCTGTAAAAGTCGGCCCCGTTGGGGCGAAGAACGGCAGGCTCGCCCCGTCCCTCGCCGTCGGGGGAACGCCGGGTTCCTTCCGCAGTTCCGAATCCGGCGACACACGCCAACCAGCTCACCGATTCCGCGGAATAATTTGACAAGCCCCCAAAATAAGTGTATATAAGTTCATAGTCCACATACGAACAAAGAGGCCCGCCATGATCGCCACCCAAACCGCCCCGCGCTTCGGATTCGATTCGCCGCCCAAAGTGCGGCCGGTGTTGCCCCAGTCCGAGCGCGACCGGGGCAAGCTCTGGAGCGATGTCGTCTTCGAGGCCGTGATAGCACTGCGGGAGCTGTTGACCAGCCGTAGCGAAGCGATTTCCTCGGGGGCGGCCAACACGATCCTCGATCTCGAACGCACGCGGATGCGCCACGACAAGTGCCTCGCGGGGAGTTCCTCACCATCCGAGGCGCAGCTCGAGTTCGAACGCGAAAGCCGGCTTCCCCCGAGTCGCGCGTCTTACGACGACGAACTCGATGAACTGGCGACGCTGGCCGAAGCGATCCCCCCGCCGAAGCCGCGGCCGGCGAAAGTCGAGGCGACCCCGGCGCCTGTGCCGGTGGAGAAACCGTTTTCGCCGGGGAGTCGCCACGAAGAGCAGGAGTTGTTCCGGATCCACGCGGCCGAGGCGTTCGCCATTTTGGTGGAGAACCGATGCCCCGGCGACGACGGCCCACCGGTGACGATGGAAGATGCGATGGTGTTCGTCGAGACGCAATTCGAAACTTGGAATTTGAAGTCGTCGGACGTACCGAGTGGGAAGTTTTGGGACCTCCTGCACCCGGCGTGGATGGCGGGCACCCCGGGCAATTTCGATCGTCGCCCGCGCCCGGCTCAGTGACCGCGGCGGATGTCGGAAGGCGGGTAGCGCACTTCGATTTGGTACACCTTCTTGGTCCGGCAATGGATGGCCCACGTCTCAGGGTCGATGCGCTCGGGCACGTCGACGCGGTGGATGTCGACGGTGGCGTGGAAACCGCGTTCCCAGAGGACATCGATGACCATCCGCAGCGCCAGCGGGTCGTCGAGCAGGCCTTCTTCGCTGTTGATCTGGGCGTGCCCGGACATCGCGTGGGCCCGGACAATCGGGATGATCTTCGTTTCGATGAGCCGCACGACCGACTCGAGTACGGCCGGGGATTCGACCAAGTACTGCTCGAGTCGACTGACCAATTCTTGGCGGGCGTGCACGCCGAGCTGCGTGGCGATCGGGATGTTCTGGATCAGTTCGAACACTTCGGGGCTGAGTTCGAGCGAACTTTGGTACGTGAACTCGCGGAGGATGTTCTGCTGAACTTCGGGGAGCGTCCCTTCAGCGTCGATGAAGTGGAAGTGGAAAATCTTCCGCAGCGACTGCAGCGCTTCGAAGTTGGCGTCTTTGAACGCCTTATAGCGCTTGCGGCACAGCGCCGGGTCGAGGTCGGTGACGCGCTCTTCGAGGGTGCGACCGACGCCCGTCGCAGCCGCTTGCCGGTTGTGCTCGCGGATGTCGCGGCCGCGCGCCATTTGCCGTTGCACGCTGACTTCCTCGGTGACGAAGAGCAGAGCGATGCGGAACATCGGCTTGCGGTACGCCCGGCCGTTTGGGGCCGCGCCGGCGCGGGCCGCGTGCAACCCGAGCATGGCGTGGTAAAAGAGCTTCAGGCATTCGACCTGCACTTTGGTGCGCGGGAAGCCGTCGACGATGACGCCCTCGCGGTACACCGGGGCGAGGAGTTCTTCGAGCAGCAGCCCGATGACCTCGCGGTCGCCGACCATTTGGCCCGAATTTTTGATGGCCACGGCCTGCGGGGTCGTGAGCAAATTGCTGATGACGACGGCCGGCGCGGTGATGTCGCGCGCTTTCGCGATGAACGGCGTGTTGGTCCCTTTGCCGGCGCCCGGGGCGCCGCCGAGCCAGATGAACTCGCCCGGGAATTCGAGGTTGTCGGCGCCGTACTTTTCCAACAGATCGATCCAGACGCCCGAGAAGATCAGTTGGGCATCTTTGATCTCGAGGTCGGGTGCGGGCCGGATGGCGGAGGGTTCGCTCATAGGATTCGAACCGTGCGGGAAGCGGGAAAACGGCACGGTGGATTTAGCGAAAGCTGGGCGAACGGGAAGTGACGCTTGCGTACGACCTGCGGAACTGAGACACTGACAACATCCGCCAGTGGGATCCTACCGCCCAATCACTTCGGAGTCGCACCGTGCTTCGCTCCACCGCGATTTTGCTAGCATTGTCGACCGCGGTTGTAGGCTCCGGCGCCGAACCGTTGCGGACGTCGATTGATACCGAAGTGTCGGCCGCCAGGCAGCGGGAGAAAATCAATTCGGCGAAGCCCGCGACCGACGCCGAGTTCCTGCGGCGGATTTGCCTCGACCTCGTCGGCGTGATCCCGACGGTCGAAGAAACC
>JANXTU010000579.1 GCA_025352235.1 Fimbriiglobus sp. | reverse complement strand
CGGGGAGCGCGTACTTCGCCTTCAGCAGTCGGGCGGCGAGTTTGTCGGTCGTCCCGACCCGCGCGACTTCCGCTTCCGACCACGGCGTCAGGCCGAGCGCCTTCGGCACCAGGAACTTGGCCCGGATCGTGCCCCAATTGCATTTCGGCGGGAGTTCGGCGAGGCCGAGGTAGACCAGCGCGCGATCCCGCCCCGCCTCCGTCAGCGTTTGCCCCTTCTCCGGTAGCCATCCCTTCGACCGCAAGTCCGCCAGTACGGCGCCGACCCTCTCCTTCGTCCATCCGCCCCGGATCAGGGGGGCGAGATCTTTGCGGATGGCCCCCGGGGCCGGGGGCTTCTTGCCCGGGATGATGAGTCGCGCGAGCGTCAAGTCGGCCAGCGGCTGGGCGGTATCAGGCAAGGGCGGCCACCTCGGGGACGGCGGTGGGGCGACGACTCGCGACGGCGCCCAAGATAGTACTCAGGATCGCTTCCAAATCGACGACGATATCTTCCGCCAGAAAACGCAGCACCCAGTATCCGTGGCGCTGATAGGCGTGATCCTTGCGGCGATCGCGACGGTACTGTTCGGGGTTCAAGTGGTAATACCCGCCGTCGACTTCGATGACCAGTTTCAAGTCCGGCGCCAGCAAATCGGCTTCGGCGGGTCTGTTGCCGTGCGAGAATTCCAATTCCCGATTGGGACGGAATAGTCCGGCGGTCGGAACCATCGATTCCAGTTGCTCGAACAGGAATCTCTCGCTCGCGCTGCGGTGGAGATCTTCGGAGTCCTGCGGAACGGCCGGTCGCCGAGACTCCGCGACCGCCTCGACGTAAGCGTCCGCGACCTCGGGAGCCAAGCCGGCGGAGGCCAGATGGCGAATCGCTGCGACCGGGAGCGGCTCCGGGATCCCGGTGGCTCGCAGGCGGTTCGTCAGAACCTCGGCCGATACGCCGACCAAACGGATTTCGCCCTCGCGGGCCAGCGCCATGGCCCGCGAGGGACTGGCGACGGCAGAATCGTAGATGGCACTCGGGACGCAAATGCCGATCGGCAATCGGGGAACGCGAATGGCCAGTCGTTCCAAATCGCCCAGCGCAGGCTCGAATCGATCGATGCGTTCGACCTCGACCAGCAAGATCGCCGGCCACAGAGATGCGGGGATCAACCCACAGAAGCCGGCGAGGAACGGGATCGGTCCGAGTCGGCGAAGGAGTCCCGCGTTGTCGAACGGTTCCACGCGAATCGCCGCCAAGAGGATTCGATACGCGATTGCGGCGACGGGATCGGAATTCGCGTCCGGGACGCCCTGCCAAAGGCAATCCAAATCGAACGGCGTCATCAGGGTAGGATCCGGCCTCCCACACTCCGCGCGCTCTGCAACCCACGCAATGGCCGCGGTGAGGGTATCGACGCGTGCATTCACCGCCTCGAACCAATCGGTGGCCGCCGAGTTGAGATTCGCACCGACGACCGTCGGTCGGTGCCGGACGGCATTCCAGCCGCGCCATTGCCGCAGCCCGAGCGCGTCCGGACCGACCAAGGCTGTGATCGTCGGCAGCTCTTGCAAACGCCGGCCATGGTGCCAGTCGAGCTGCGTCCCACTGGCGAGATGAACACCCATCCGGGACAAACTCCTCCCAATCGTGCCGACGATCCGGCGATTCCTCTTGCGAACGGCTCAACAGACGGGCGCTCGTCCGGTTGAATCAGCATATGGGTAGTGACAGTGGGGATGGGACAGGTGATCTTCCCCACGGAAAGTGGACAGGATTTTAGCGAGTATCGGGGTGATGCGATCGTTCGTACTCGTCTGGGCTGAGGTAGCCGAGCGTGGAGTGGCGACGTTCGCGGTTCTCGCGCGTCTTCGACAACGTCCGCCGCGCTTTCAGTTGCGCCGCCGAGTGCAGCACGCGGGACGGGCCGTTCGGTTTCTTCAGCAGCTTCGCCATCCGTTTGGCCCACGCGGCGCCGGCCCGCGCGTCCGTCCCGAACAGCGCCGACGCCATCGTCCACAGGCGTTGGGCCGCGTGGTAGAAGTCGACGACACGCACCCAATCGAGCTTCTTGTTGGTGCGCGGGTGCCGCATCGGCCGCAGCACGCGGCGGTAGTACGCGGCGGTAGTACGCCGACTCGGTGATGCCCGCATCGGTGACGTAAGCCAACCGCGGCAGCGGGCCGTCCCACGCCGTCAGCACGCCTTCGATCAACGCGGTCAACTGCCGATTCATCGCCGGTTGATTCGGTTCGGGCACCGCCGCTAGATCACCCTGGCTGAATCGGGCTTCCATCTGATGGCTCACTTTGTCATCTTCTCGGACGGAGGCAAGCCCGTACCCGTGGAGGAGACGCCATGCCAGGAATGGCCGCCAAGGTC
>JANXTU010000573.1 GCA_025352235.1 Fimbriiglobus sp. | reverse complement strand
CGGTAGCCCATCGCTTTCAGCGTGGCGTACTCCGGCATGTGCTTCTTGATGTCCGCGACCATCATCTGATAGATGAAAATCGCCCCGACCGTGATCGCCAGCAGCACGCCGAAGTAGAAAAACTTCCCCACGGCCGTCTTGTTGACCCAGTAGCGGCGCTCGCCGGCTTCCATTTCCGCCCGCGTGAAAACCTGAACGTCCGATGGCAAAACAGCCCGCAGGCGCCGCGCGGCTTCGTCCGGGTTTTCGCCCGGTTGCAAGGTCACGAGGCCGAAGGTGACCTGCTTCTGGGGCCGGCCGGTGTACTTCGCAAAAGTCTCTTCGTTCATCAGCAGTAGGCCGTTGTAACTGAAGCCGGTGCCAGCCTGGAAGTAACCCGCGAGTCGCACGCGCCGGCCGTTGAGTTCGGTCTCGGTGCCGGGGGGCATCGCGCCGGGATCGCCGAAGTACGGCTTCGACCGGCGATCGAGCAGGATGCTGCCGATCTGCCCGAGCACCACCTGCGCCTCGCGTTGGTCGGCATCGTCGCGGAAGATGCCGCCGGAATTCGGCGCGAGGAAGACGCGGTCCAACGTGCCGGGGTCGATGCCGAGCATGCTGAGTTGCCAGAGCTTTCGGCCGCGCCGCGGGTCGTCGGTCGGATTGCGCCAGACGCCCGGTCCGAGGGAGACCGTGAGCACCTCGTTCACCCCCGCCGCCGACTCCGCTTGGGCCAACCGAGTGCGGTCGACCGACCCCGGCCGGCTCAGGTCGATGTATTCGCTGCCGGTGATCAGCAGGTCGAAGCGCATCTTGTCGTAAAGCAGGGTGGCGGTGTTTTCGACCGAGCCGAGGAACCCGAGCTGCATGAAGACAAGCACCACGGCGAACGCCGCCCCGACGACCGAGATGGCCGTGCGGCCACGCTCGTGAAGGAGGTTCGCCAAGGCGAGTCGGAGGGCTGTCATAGGGGTCAAAATAGTGCACATTATGTCAATTGGCCGGAATTGGCCGGAATTGGCCGGCCAATTCCGGCTTATTCGCCAATTAAGAACCACCGGGAACCACGGGCATAGCCTTGAGTATCGATCAGCCCAAGTTGTTTGAGCAATCGGAGTTCGTCACGGAGAGACCTGAGTTCAATGTTGAGAAGAGTAGAAATATCCCGAAGGGCCAGTCGGCCATGTTCGCTCAATGCTCCGAGTATCTGCTGTTGGCGCGGGGTCACGGCGTGCGAGACCTTCTGCGGCGGGACGTAGCGATCCGGGAAAAATCGCACGATCACGCACCCCGCTCCCTCTTCGATCTCCGGTCTCGGCAATCCGGCCTTCTCGCTCAACTCGGCGATTTTTTGGGTCCCCCGCCCCCAAGATTCGATGATCCCGCGCCGGTGGAAGACGCGGGCGATGGAGGGGTTCCAAGGCAGGGATTCGTGGGGTTCGAAAAGCTTGTCGGCGGTCAATCCGAAATGCAGCGCGCCGGAGGATGTGATTTCGAGCCGGTCTTGGTACATCGCCACGGCGACGGACCCGCCGCCGATGCCGTAGTCGCGGTGGCAAACGGCGTTCGCCAATGCTTCGCGCAGCGCCGCAGGCGGGTAGAGGGGATCGTCAATTCGCTCGAAAAGACCGGGGACGATCCGCCCGGCGATGGGGAGGTTGTCCCGCAGGAATCGCTCGGCTTTCAAAAGGAGGTCGAAGGCGTTCCCGTGGAATTGGCGGTTGTCGAGGAACTCGGTCTTGTCGGGGCCTTTGAACTTGGCGACCCGCAGCGTGCACTGCGGGAGTTCGGCTTCCACGCGGTCGCCCTTCCCGAACAGGATCACCGCCGCCCGGATGAGCGACCCGCCCCTCAAGAGGCTCAGGCCGCGGAGTAATTCCATCGGGTCGCGGGTGCCGGGGTCATTCATGCGCCCGCGCCGGATGGCTTCGTCGACCGTCCGCGTCAGTTCCGCCAAATGGAGATCGGCGACACCCCACCCCTCCGCGATTTCCGTTTCCCAGCGGCGCTCCCCGTGGAAGCGCTCGATCAGGATGCGGTTATACTCGTCCCGGCTCATCTTCGGACTGGTGTTCGCAACTCGCTTGTACGCTTGCCCTTTGTAGCTGTAAGGCCGGTTAGGGCCCGTCGACACTTGAATGGACACGACTTGGAATGCGGGTTTGACATCGATTCGATCAACTTGGGGAAAGACGGTCGGCTCGATTTGCTGGATCTCTTGGGCGATCTCTTCCAGCGTGCGGTCCGAAACCTGCTGCCCGTGGATCCGACCGTTCGGCTCGACGCCGAATAGGACGCGGCCTCCGCGGTGATTCAACATCGCGCAAAGGGAATGCATGGCCTCTTTGCGCTCGGAGGTTGACCGTTTGAATTCGGACGTTTCCGACTCGCCTTGGTCGACGGTGGATTGAAGTTGAGGTAAGTCCATCGAGCCCTTACTTCCCCTTGAACTTCGCGGTCACTTGCAAGCCGATGAAATTCTGCGCCGCCTCGGTCGCGGCGCCGTCGAGTTCCACTTCGACTTCGACCACGCGGCGGTCGGCGTCTTCGCGGGGGCCCAGCGGCGTCAGCGCGTTCTTCGCGATCAGCGGAGCGATCTTCTCGGGCGCCGATACGGTGCCGTTGAGGATGAGTTTCTCCCCGAGCGCACGGCCGGTCACTTCGACCTTCACGGGGCCGGTCTTCAACCAGCCGCGGATGCGGCCGACTTCGGTTTCGTAAACTTCGGCGATCACGGTCATCGACTTCGTATCGGCGATTTGAATCAGCGGCATCGTCGCGATGGTGTCGCCCGGCTTGACCAGGATCCGCACGACGCGGCCACCGGTCGGGGCGACGAATTCGCCGTCCTTGGTTTTGCGCTCCGCGAGCGCCAACCCCGCTTTCAGCGACTCGTACGGGACTTGGGCCAAGCCGCGTTCCGTCTCGGCGAGCAGCGCCGCTTTCTTCGCAGCGATCGACACCTTCGATTGCTCCCGTTGAATCAGCATCTTTTCTTTGGTGGCGAGGGCGACGGCTTTCTCGGCCTCGGCGGTGGCGATGGCCGCCAATAGTTGATCGAGTTCTTGATCCGAAATCCGCACCGATTTGGCCCGGGCGAGGTCGTTGTCGTAGCGTCGCTTCGTCGCTTCGACCGCAACCACTTTCGCATCGATGGCCTTGGCGTCTTGGTCGATCCCGGCCGTCGCTTGCGCCGCCTCGGCTTCGAGGTCTTTCAGCTTGGCATCGCGGCTGTCGCCGATGGCCTTGCGCAGTTTCTCGGCTTCTTCGATCTGCTTTTGCAACGCGACCAAACTGAGCGCGCGGCCCCGTTCGCCCGAGAGTTCGCCGAGCTTTTGGCCGAGCTTGACGCTGTCGCCGACTTTGACCGACAGCACCGCAAGTTGATCGCCGGGGATGCCGTAGACGCCGATGAGCCCGCCGGCGGGTTGGATCCGGCCGAGGGCATTGACTTCTTGATCGGAACCGGCGCCGGTGCCGACTCGCGGATTGGACGAGTCGCCATCCTTGGAACGCGTCAGAACGAACGCGACACCGATTGCCAATCCGACGTTGGCGAGGAGGCTGAGCAGCAGGAAGGGACTCACTCGGCCGGGGCGGGCGGGCATGGTGGCGCAACCGGGGAAACAGGAATCGCACTGGCAGCGGAACCGCATCGCAGAGTATCGTACGGATAGTTTCCCCGACAATCCCGAACCGGCCCATGCGCGTCCACATTCTTCCGAGCACGGTGCAGGGAACCCCAGGCCACGGCCTGACCGGGTTCGTGGTCGATGGCGTTCTCGCGCTCGACGCCGGCCCCCTCGGGCAATTCGGCACCTGCGCCGAACAAGCCCGGATCAAGGACGTCCTGCTCACCCATGCGCACCTCGACCACATCGCGGGGTTGCCGATGTACCTCGACAACATTTACGGACTCGCGGAAGTTCCGCCGACCGTGCACGCGCTGCGACCGACAATTGACGCGCTGCAAACGCACTTGTTCAACGACCGACTGTGGCCCGATTTCATCGGCCTCTCCCGCGCGATGGCCCCGTTCGTGGCGTTGAAAGAAGTCGAGCCGAACCGCCCCTTCCCGTGTGGGAACTACACGGCGATCGCAATCCCGCTCGATCACTCGATCCCGACGGCGGGGTACCTTCTCGACGACGGTCGATCCGCGTTCGCCCTCATCACCGACACGGCGCCCGTGCCGGAGATCTTCCAAAAACTCGGCCGTTGGCCGCGCTTGAGCGCGGTCTTTCTGGAGTGCTCGTTCCCGGGGAGGATGAAGGCTTTGGCGGAAGCAAGCCAGCACCTCACGACGGATCAATTCGCCGAGGCGGTGAAGTTGTTCCCGCCCGGCGTGTCGGTGTACGCGACCCACATCAAGCCGGCGCACTACGCCGAGACGGTGGCCGAAATCCGGGCGCTCGGACTGAGCAACGTGCAGATCGGCGAACCGGGCCGAATCGTCGAATTGTCACCCCAGTAGCTCGCCGGCCTCCCGGCACAACTCCTCGGCCTGCGCTTGGGTCGGCGCTTCGGAGATCACCCTCACGATCGGCTCGGTGTTGCTCGCGCGGACGTGCAGCCACCAATCGGGGCCGTCGAGCCGCAGTCCGTCGACCGTATCCGTCTTCGCGTCCGGCCAGTGCGATCGGATCGCTGCGAGGGCCCCTGCCAGCTTGTCCTTCGGTATGGTGAACTTCGTTTTCAACATGCTGTATCGGGGAAGTTCCGCGACCAATTGCGAAACCGATTTGCACTCCTCGGCCATCAGCGACAGGATCAACCCCATGCCGATGAACGGATCGCGCACCCAGCCGAGACGCGGGTCGATGACACCGCCGTTGCCTTCGCCGCCGATGAGGGCGTTCACCCGGCGCATCTCGGCGACGACGTTCGCCTCGCCGACGGCGCTGCGGTGGAAGTCGCACCCGGCCGCACGGGCGATGTCTTCGATCACCCGGCTCGTCGACATGTTCACCACCACCGGTCCCGTGGCCTGCTTCAACCGGTACTTCACGGCGAGGGCCAGCGTGAGTTCCTCGCTGACGCAGGTTCCCGTTTCGTCGATCAATGCGAGGCGATCCGAATCGGGATCGAGCGCGAAGCCGACGGCGGAGCCGGATTGCTTCACCCACGGCGCGACCTCGGCCAAGTTCGCCGGCGTCGGCTCGGGTTCGTGGACGAAATCGCCGTCGGCCAAGCAATGGTGCTGGACGACTTCGCAACCGAACTCGGCGAGGAGCTTCACCCCGAGCGGGCCGCCGGCCCCGCCGTTGCCGTCGAGCAACACTCGGAGACCCCGGCTGGCGATGGTCGCGGCGCCGATGTGCTCGAGCACGGCGCGGGCGTGGTCGTCTTGGACATCGGGCGGGATGCGGATGGTGCCGACGGCGTGCCACGGAACCCGCGCGGTCGCTCCGGAATCGTAGATCATCCGGACGAGTTGTCCTTGGTCCGGCGCGAGCACGGCACCGTCCGGGCCGAACAATTTGAGGCCGTTCCACGGCGCCGGATTGTGCGACGCGGTAATCATGATCGCCCCGGCCGCGGCCAAGTTCCGCACGGCGATCCCTACCGTCGGCGTCGGGGCGATGCCGAGATTTTCGACGGTACAGCCGACCGATTGCAGGCCCGCGAAGACGGCGTGCTTCAGCATGTCGCCGCTCGGCCGGCTGTCGCGGGCCACGAGGACGCGCCCGCCCGTCAGGTGCATGCCCAATGCCGCCGCGAACCGGCAGGCGGCCTCAGGGTTGAGCGAGTCGCCAACGATCCCGCGGATCCCCGAGACGCTGACGATGAGTTCGGAACTGGCCACGGCGACTCCCCCAGTAAGCAACGGGGGTATTGTGCGAGATCCGGGCGTGCTCGCCACTCATCGCAAAAAGTTCGAGCCGATGGATTGGCCGGGGCGATTGGCGACCGCGGCGTTGGGCAACAAGAGGATTTGCAAACCGAAGTTGTTGACGAAGGCGCTGTAGCTGAAGCCGATGGAGAGCGTGAGGTCGGTGCCGGTGCGGTTGAAGCTGAGCGAAGTCGTCTGTGCGATCGCGGTGCCGAAGTCGAAAACGTTGGCCGCGGCGACGCTGTACTTCCGGCTGAGCTGGTAGCCGAGGACGGCGATGACCGCCCGGCTCTGCACGGGGTCGATGTGCCGGTAGCCGAGGTAGAAGTTGCTCCCGTCGGGGCGGTTGTAGTTGACGCCGACGTTGAGGTAGCGGGCTGCCGGGTCGAACGGATCGAGCCAGGCCGCGGAGGTCAAGGCCGTGCGGTCGCCCCAATTCCAGAGGAAGTTGTATTCCAAGAACGCGAAGCTCTTACCGTAGTTGTCACGCTCCGCTTTCGGGTACAGCGACGCGGACAAATCGAGCGTCATCCAATCGACGGTGTGGTCTTGCCCGGGCAACCCGCGCTTCGTCTGGAGGCGCTGCCGCACCTCGGCTTGGACGACCTGCAGCGTGTCGAGCGTCTCGGGGCGGTTGTCGAGCACGCGGCGGACGGCGTACTGCTGGGCGTCGAACCGGGGCGAATTCTGGAGCGATAAACCGTCCGACCCGGCGATGGAGAGCGGTGCGTAGGGCCGCCACGTCCGGGAGGAAAGATCGTTGTTGTCGTCGTTGAGCCGGTCGAGCAACGGCAGGTTCGCCGTGGAGCTGCTCGCTTGGGCGTAGTAGTAATTCGCCCCCCATTCGACTTTGTGATTCAACCCGCGGACATTGAACAATTCGCTCTCGGCATCGGCGTAGAGCTTCGAGAACGGAATCGACGCGCGGACGCCCCCGGCGCCGAGGACGCGCCCGCGGTCTTCGCCGGTGAGGTCCCGAGAGTAGTACGTCGTATCGACGACGCCGTAGGGTACGATCCGCGCTGGGCCGAGGTCGAACGGGATCGACAACCGCTGGTTCAAATCGAGGCGGGCCGTGTCGACGGGCACCGCCTCCGTCGGGATCGACGAGGCGGGCGGTTGCGACGCGGGTCGGAAGAGGGCGTACCCCGCCGAGCCGCGGGCGCTGTAGAGGAACGTATCGAAGATCGATTGCCCGGTGAGGGCCGCATCGACGCGTGGCAACCACTGGGTCTCGGTCACCCACGGCCGCGCGACGTTCACTTCGCCCAAAGCCGACCACGAGAAATTCCCGGACGCTCCGTACAGATACGCGAACGTCTCTTGGTTCGGGATGAGGTCGCTGCGGAGTTTGTTGAATTGTTCAAAGTAGTTCTTGTCGCTCTGGTAAGCCACTTGGCCCATGTAGCGGCTGTAGGTCGAGCCGTCTTCGAACAGGTCTTGGTTGTGGGTCCAAATCGCACGGCCGCGGGTGCGCGGCATCGTCGGCTCCGGCCCGCGGAAGCCCCCGAGCACATCGACGCCGTCGTCGTACAGGCCGTACAGGCTGATGTTGCCGACGTTGGCAAAATCGCTCCCGAGCAAGTTGCGGTAGTTGTAGTCGGTCCCGAACCCCGGCCCGCGTCTGCTCAAATAGTCGGCGTGCAAAATCCAGGTCGTGTCGGGATCGGCGCGCAAGCCGAGCAGTTTGTGGACGTTGAACGCCGTAAACGTCGTGAAGCCGAAAATCGTGGTGTTTCCGATGCTGAGGTTCACGAGCGGTCCGGCCGGGTCGCTGAGGTCGGTGCGGTATTTCGGGTACGCGAAGAACGGC
>JANXTU010000540.1 GCA_025352235.1 Fimbriiglobus sp. | reverse complement strand
CGAAGTGGGCGGTGGGTGTGGCAACAATTCTTGGAGCCACGGGGGAATGACTTGTGAATCCCAGCCAGGGGAGGCACCTGAAATCGGACGTAACTCCTTGCCGCCCTAGGTCGTTCCGAAAGTCGGACGTCATTCCACGATTGGGTGGGTGGGCTCACGCTGGAATGACGACTCCAAGAATCGTTGCTACACCCGGCTCGTCGGCCGCGTCATGTCCCCGCTTTCGCTTTCCATTTGGCCCGAATCGCGGCGGGGATCGCGGGAAGCCCGAGGATTTCGACGGCGGCCCCGAGGTCTGCGGCGGCCTTCGGCATTCCGTAGACCACACTTGTAGCTTGATCCTGCGCGATCGTGTGCCAGCCCGCTCGGCGAAGGCTCAGCAAACCGCTCGCGCCGTCGCTGCCCATGCCCGTCAGCAGCACGGCCACGCCGCCGTCGGGCCAATGCAACCGCGCGCTTTGGAAGAAAACGTCGACGCTCGGCCGGTACGGGTACTCTTTCGGATCGGGCGTGTAGGCCAAGTTTCGCCGATTCGTGACGACGAGGTGATCGTCCGACGCCGCGACGTAGACCCGCCCCGCTTCGAGCCGATCGCCGGTGCGAACCACCTGCGTCGGCAGGCCGATGCGGGCGCCGAGCCAATCGGCGAAACCGGGCGCGAAGGCGGCGCCCAAATGCTGCACCACCACGATTGGCCCCGGCGTACCACCGAGGCCCGCGAGCACTTTCGCCACCGCGTCCGGCCCGCCGGTGCTCGCCCCGATGGCGAGCATCGGGGATGCGCCCGAAGTCGCCGGGCCCAAACTCGGGAACAAGTGGGTCAACCCCGTCGTCCCGGTGTGCTTGCGGAGTTCGGCGAATTTCGCAAGCCGGGCCAGCAGCGGCTCCGCGCCGACGATCGAATTGTTCGACCCGAGCGACGGTGTCCGCACGGCGTCCAAACCGCCTGCCCCCAGCGCTTCGTAGACTTTGGCGTGGTTGGTCCGAACGCTCGCCGTGACGATCAAAATCGCGCAGGCCGACTTCGCCATGATCCGCCGCGTCGCTTCGGCGCCGTCCATTACCGGCATGATCAGATCCATCAGGATCACATCCGGCTTATCCGCGGACGCTTGCCGCACGGCCTCGTCACCGTCGAGGGCGACCCATGCGACTTTGTAACCGGGCACGGATTCCACGACGCGGCGGAGAAGCGCCACGACCAAGGGCATGTCGTTGACCAGCGCGATACGCATTATACTCCCGCCGATCCGATGAGGTCGCCGATGGCGTCCATGTAGGTGCTGTCGTGGAAACTGCTCTTCGTCAGGTAATAGTTCGCCCCGACTTCGAGGCCGCGCAGGCGGTCTTCCTCGCGGTCCTTGTACGACACGATCACGATCGGGAGCTGGGCGAGGTGGTCGTCCCCCCGGATGCGCTTCACCAATTCCAGCCCCGTCATTCGGGGCATGTCGATGTCGCTCACGACTAGATCATATCGCGCGGCCCGCACCCGGTTCCAACCATCTTGCCCGTCGACCGCCACGTCGACCTCGTAGCCGTGCATCCGCAACAGTTGCCGCTGCACTTCGCGCACCGTGATGGAGTCGTCGACGACCAGCACCCGCTTCTTCGCGCGGCTCTTCGGCGCGTCCCGTTCGGCGCGGCGGAGCGTCCCTTGTTGGATGAACTGATCCATCGATTTCAACAAATCTTCGATGTCGGCGATCAGCACCGGGGAGCCGTCGTCGAGGATTGCCGCCGAACTGATATTCGGCACTTGTCCCAGTCGCGGGTCGAGCGGCCGGACGACGAGGTCCTGCTCCCCGCGGAACGAATCGACGATCAACCCGTACGTTCCCGTGACGTCGCTCAGCATAATGATGCAAAGGTCGTCCGCGGAGGAGCTCGCCGGGTCGACGGCCATCAATTGCGACGCGAAGACGAGGCCGATGTTCTGCCCGTCGACGGTGGCGAACTGGCAATTTTCGAGCGAGCGTACCTCGCGCCGCGGCAGACGGACGAGCCGGTCGACGCGGGTATGCGGGAAGGCGTAGGGCTCGCCGCCGATGTCGACGAGTACGGCCCGTACCACCGAGAGAGTCAGCGGCAACAGCAGGTGGAACGTCGTGCCGATGCCGGCGACCGTCGTGATGGAAACGGTCCCGCCGACGCGGCGGAGGGTATCGTGGACGACGTCGAGCCCGACGCCGCGGCCGGACAGTTCGGTGACGGCGGTCGCCGTCGAAAAGCCGGGGAGGAATAAGAATTCCAGCAGTTCGCGTTCGCCGAGCCGGCCGATCAAATTGACCGGAGCGAGGGCGCGATCTCGGACTTTGCGGCGGACGCGTTCGACGTCGATGCCGGCGCCGTCGTCGCGCACGGAAATCGACAGCATCCCGCTGCGGTGGCGGGCTTCGAGGGCGATGACCGCCTCCGCCGGCTTGCCGTTGGCGAGGCGGACCTCGGTGGTTTCGATGCCGTGATCGACCGCGTTGCGGAGTAAGTGCGTCAGAGGGGCTTCCAGCTTTTCGAGGATGTCGCGGTCGACTTCGGTACCCGCGCCGAGGACGTCGAAGCGCAGCGCTTTGCCGAGTTTGCGGGCCGCATCGCGCACCAAACGCGGGAAGCCTTGTCCGCCGTCGGAGAAGGGCCGCATCCGGCTGGCGATCACTTCTCGATAGAGCCGGCTGTTCAAATCCTCGGCTTGCCCGGCATGATCTTCGAACTCGCCGACGCGCTTCAGTAGCAACTGGCGGGTGCGGCCGGCATCCTTGCGGGCCTCTTGCAAATTCTGGGTCAAGACGTCCATCGGCAGCGCATCGGCCAACCCTTGGGCGAGGCGGTCCATCTGCCCCGAGAGCCGATCGTACTGCTTGCGGAGATCGAGCAGCGATCCCGCGAACAGTTGCAGCCAGCGGGCCTGCACGAGGGATTCCCCCGCGAGGCTCATCAGGCGATTCAAACTCTCGGCCGCGACGCGGACAACCAACTCGGGAACGGCCGCGTCGGCGGTCGCAAGAGTACCGCGCTCCGGAACGTCCGCGCTTTTTACCGGCACGTTGGGTTCGACGGGGTCGATTCCGACGATCCGTGCCGGCGTCTCCCCGCGGGCGATCGCGGCGCAAACATCCCGAAGTTCCCGTGCCCGCGATCCCCGAGTCTGTACCCAATCCCCGAGGTCGCCGTCGGCCAGCGCTGCCAGCACATCGGCCGCGCGCAGCATCGTGTCGATTCCGTTCGCGTCCAAGTTCAACCGGCCGGCGCCGGCGCTGACGAACGCGTCTTCCAAGTGGTGCGCCAATTCCACGGCGTCTTCGACGTTCACGATCCGCGCGGCGCCTTTGAGCGAATGCGCGGCCCGCATCAGCGGCTCGATCCGCTGCGGATTCGCCGGATCGCGTTCGAGTTCGAGCAAGCCATTCGTCAAAGCCGCGGTGTGGCTTCGGACTTCTTCGCGGAAGAGTTCGAGCAGGCCGAGGTCGATGTCGAACACCGGCTGAGCCGCGACCGACACTTCCCGAATGACCGGGGTCGCTTCCGCTGAGATCGGTTCGTTGATCTGCCGCGCGATGGAATCGAAGATCGCCGTGAAGTCTCCATCGGGTTCGAGCCCCAATCGGCGCTCGAGGTCGGCGGCGATCTCGGCGAGGGCCGTCGCCCCGACGATGCGGGCCGCGCCGCGAATGGTGTGGGCGGCTTGGATCTGGTCGCCCGAGCCGGCGCGGAGCGCGGCCAATTGCTCGCGGACTTCCCCGAGGTACAGGTCGCGCATCGGATCGGCTTCGGCGGGGTCGGTCATCGCAGTTTCACCCGCAGGGCTTCGAACAGCCGTTCTTCATCGAGCAACCCGACGGCGCGATTTTCCCACGCGAACACGCCCCGCGCCAGGTGGCCCGAGGCCCGGCCGACGGTCGCCGGCGCTGTGCCGATCTCCGCCTGCGGCAACCGATAGACCTGCTCGATGGAATCGACCATCAGGACCCAGCGTTCGGAATCGCGGCGCACCACGAGCATCCGCTCGGCGTGGGGGGCTTTCGCGACGGTCGGCGCCGGCAGGCCGAGGATTTTCCAGAGGTGCGCGCAGAGCGTCAGTTCCCCGCGGATATTGACGAGCCCAGCGAGGATTCCCGCCCGGTGCGGCACGCGGTGGATCGGCTTCGAGGCGGTCACCTCGACCAAGGCGTGCAGCGGCAACGCGAACCACTCATCCGCGAGGCGGAAGATCAGCAGTCCGAGTAAGTCGGCCGCATCCTCTTCGATCGGCACCGCCAGTCGTTCGGTCCATTCGTCGAGGTAACCGGGCGGCGACGGCGCGTCCAGAAACCTCCGTCCGGCCGCGGAAAAGACAGCGCAATTTTGGCAGTGGACGACCGGCGGCAGCAGCGGACAACTCCGGTCGCCGCGCACGCCGACGTGGTTCCAACAATCGTCCGGTGTCCCGGCGGGCGGCCTGGCCAGCGTGGCGAGCGGGATCACGGGTTCTCCTCCGGGGCGGTCAAGCGGTCCAGACGCGCCCGCAACATCCCCGCTTGAACGGGGTCGCGCTTGGCCTCTGCCGCCAGTACGGAGTGCGTCAGCGCCTCGCGGTGGTGCGGGTCGAGGTAGAGCGATTTGCGGAAAGCGTCGCGGGCCCGCTCCGGCTCGGCGGTCGCACCGAGAATCACGCCGAGCAAACAATACGCGTCCGCCGTGGGGGCGAGGCCGAGCAACCGCCGGCACTCCGCGAGCGCTTCCGTTAGGCGACCGGTGTCGGCGAAGTTTTTGGCCTTCGCCAAACTCGGCGGAAGCGACGGCGACCCGCTCGGTGACAGCGGCATGACCGTGCGGACCCCTCCGGATGCCGGAGCGGGCCGCGGCTTCAACTCCGACTTCGGTTCGATGAACTCCTTCCGCCGGAACAAGAAGCATCCCTCCGGGCCGACCGACTCGAACTGCGAGCCGTGGAGGTTCCCCGCCTCGGCGTGCCCGATGGCCAGCAACCCGCCCGGAGCGAGCAGTTGGTCGAGCGTCCCGAGCGCCGCCCGCCGCGCCGCCGGGGTGAGGTAGATCATCAAGTTCCGGCAGAGGACGATGTCGAACCGGCCCCCGCCCGCGTTCAAAGTCATCGGCTCGAGGAGATTGCCGACGCGGAAGTGGATCCGATCCCGGAGCGACGGATGAATTTCAAATGGCTCGCCGGCCGAAGCGAAGTGCCGCGCCCGCACCTCGGCCGGCGTCTCGCGGAACGAGAACTCCCGATATCGCCCGAGTTGCGAGGCCGCGATTGAGTTGGCGCACAGATCGATCGCGTCGATGCTCCACGATTTCGCCGGCAACCCGCCGTCGGTGAAGGCCATCGCCACCGAGTACGGTTCTTCCCCCGTGCTGCACGGCAAGCTGAGCACGCGGACGACGGCGGCCGGGTCGGCGCCGAGGCGCTCCCGGACGGATTTGACGAGCGCGTTGTAGATCGCGCCGCCCCGGAAGAACCACGTCTCCGGGACGATGATCGCGTCGATCAACGCTTGGAATTCCAGCGGATCGCGGGCGAGGCGTTCGGCGTAGTCTTCCGGTCGCTCGCCGGGTTGCAAACGCACGCGCCCCTCGACGGCGCCGGCGACCGCGGTCAGACCGAGCGAATCGGGCTGCAACCCGGTCCGCGCGGAGATCAAGTCCCGGATCCGTTCGAGGTTCATCGGAGCACCTCGGGCGGCGGATACCAGAGCCGTTCGCGGTCGGCCGGCGGCAGCAGTTTGTCCGGGTCGAGCAGCCTCAAGATGCCGTGCTCGTCGGCGATGATCATGCCGAAGCCGATGCCCCCCGGCGTGAGCGCTTGCGAGATCGTCGAGAAACCCGAACTCAACGTCCGCAGCTCCGAGACTTGGCTCGTGAGCAGCCCCAGCAGTCGCTCGAAGCCGGTGTTCGGATCGGTCTGCGGGATCAGGATAATCCGGCTGCTGAGGTGCTGCGGGCAAGGGCCGTGGCCGGTGAGATCGTGCAAATCGAGGACGGGGACGACCATCCCGCGGAAGACGAAGACGCCGGCGAGCCACGGCGGACCGCCGGCGAGCGGCTTGAGCCGCACCTGCGGCACGACTTCGCGGACGGTCTGGATGTCCAGCCCGATCCGCTCCGACCCGATTTGAAACGTGAGGACGAGCATGGCGACCATCACACTTTGAAGGAGGCGATCTCGGAGTTCAACTGCTCGATGCTACTCCGCAGGTGGGCGGTGGCGCGGTTGAATTCGTCGAGGGCCGACGCCGTGAGCCGGATGTTCGAGGCCATTGTTCCCATCGCCTCGTCGATCTGTTCCGCCCCGACCGTCTGGTTCCGCATACCCTCGTTGACGAACCGAAAGCGCTCGCCGAGGCCCGAGACCTCCGTGATGATCTGCCCGGTTTGGCCGTTGATCTCGGCGACGCGGCCGACGCTCGAGCGCACCTGGTCGCTGAATTTGTCCATCTGCATGACGCCCGCCGCGACCGCGTCCTGCATCAGCCGGACCATGCTCTCGATGTCGAGGGTCGCCACGGCGGTCTGGTCCGCGAGCCGGCGGATTTCCCGGGCCACAACCAAGAACCCGCGGCCGAACTCCCCGGCCTTCTCGGCTTCGATCGCCGCGTTGATCGACAACAGGTTCGTCTGGTCCGCGACCTTCGTGATCGTGACGACGACCATGTTGATCGTGTCGGTTTTCTCGCGGATGGTCGCGAGCTTCGCGGAGATCGACGCCGTCGATTCCACCAACTGCCCCATCGTTTGCTCCATCGCCACCAGGCGTTCCCGCCCCGCGACGGCGAG
>JANXTU010000538.1 GCA_025352235.1 Fimbriiglobus sp. | reverse complement strand
GAGTTCCCCTTGTGGGAATTCGACACCTCTGGCCAAGATGCCCTCAGACTCGGCCCCACCTCTGCGGAACCCGGTTATGGCGATGGTGACGGGGCAACGGATGGCCCTCCCCCTGCCGCGGCGATGGATCGCCGATTTGCTCCACGCGGGCCGGCGCATCCCGACGGTGACGGTCGAACGGCGCGTCGATGTGTCGGCGGTGGCCGCGGCGCGGAAACGCTTGGTCGATCCACCACCGTGGGTCGTGCTGTTCACCAAGGCCTACGCCATCGTCGCCTCGCGGCGGCCCGAACTGCGCCGGGCGTACATGCCGTTTCCGTGGCCGCATTTGTTTCAAGCCGACGAGAGCGTCGCGACCGTGGCGGTGGAGCGCGACTACTGCGGCGAACCGGCCGTCTTCTTCGGTAGCCTCCAGCACCCGGATCGCCAGTCGATCGCGCAGTTGACGCATCACATGAATCGCTGGCGGACGCACCCGGTCGAAAATATCCGATCGTTCCAGAGCCTCATCAAGTACACGAAACTGCCCTGGCCCGTGCGCCGCATGGTGTGGTGGTACACGGCGAACCTCAGCCGGAAATGGCGGATGCGCGTCTTCGGGACCTTCGGCGTCAGCGTGACGGCATCTGAAGGGGCGACGGCGCTGAACCTGATTTCGCCGTTGAGCACGTCGGTGAACTACGGCATTTTCGCGGCCGACCACACCCTGCCGGTGCGAGTCCACTTCGACCACCGCGTGCTGGACGGCGCCCCGGTGGCCCGAGCACTCGGCGACCTCGAAGCGACCATGAACACGGTGATCGTGGCGGAGCTGCTGGCGATGGCGGCCGACGACCGCATCCGCTTGGGGCCGGTGCTTTGGGACGAAGACGAACGCGACGCGGCCTGAAGCCCCTACAATTGTGGAATGGCCCTGCGCATCACAAATCTCCGGTTGCCCATCGAGGAACTCGAAGCGAGTCTCCCCGGACACGTCGCGCGCACGCTCGGCGTGAAACCCTCCGACCTCGGCGGCTGGCGCATCTTGCGCAAGGCCCTCGACAGCCGGGATCAGCGCCGGTTGCAGTTCGTGTACAACTTCGAAGTGGAAGTCACCGAGCCGGGCTACCGAGTTCCGCACGCGTCGAATGCGACCATCGAAGAGCACACCGAGCCGCCCTTCGCGATGCCGGCGTCGGGGACGGATCCGATCCGCGATCGCCCCGTCGTCATCGGCAGCGGGCCGGGCGGATTGGTGTGCGCCTACTTCCTCGCCCTCCACGGCTACCGGCCGATCGTACTCGAACGGGGCACGCGCGTCACGGAGCGCATCCGCGATGTGAAGACCTTCGACGACGGCGGAGCCTTCCATTCCGAAAGCAACTACCTCTTCGGCGAGGGCGGCGCAGGGACGTTTTCCGACGGCAAGCTGACCTGCCGCAATACCGGCTCGGATGTGCTGCGCGTGCTCGAACTCTTCGCCGAGTGCAAGGGCCAGCAGATCGGCCGGCCGAACATTCTGTACTACCACCGGCCCCACTTGGGCAGCAACCGCTTGCCCGCCGTGGTGAAAGCGATCCGCCGAAAGATCATCGACTTCGGCGGCGAAGTACGCTTCCTCACGAAGGTCGACGATCTGCAATTCGACGACTCCGGCGTGAAGGGCGTCCAAACCTCCGGCGGCTTCATTCCGAGTTCGCTCGTGGTGCTCGCCATCGGTCACAGCGCCCGGGATACCATCGAGATGCTCGCCCGGCGGCGGGTGCCGATGTCGCAGAAGCCGTTTCAATTCGGCGTCCGCATCGAACACACGCAGGAGACGGTGAACCGCACCCAATACGGCGGGCGCCCGTACGAAGACGTCCTCGGCAACGCCGATTATTCCCTCGTGGCCCACGGCAAGAATGACCTCTTCACTTTCTGCATGTGCGCCGGCGGCTCGATCATCCCGAGTGTCTCGCAAGAGGGGTACTTCTGCACGAATGGCATGAGCCTGTCGAAGCGCGATTCCCCGTTCGCCAACTCGGGTCTGGTCGTCACGGTGCCATTGGAGGCGTTCGAGGGGAAGGACGTGCTCGCCGGGATGCGGCTGCAAGAAAAGTACGAACGCAAAGCGTTCGAAATGGGCCGGGGGGCCTACTCGGCACCGCTGCAACGCGCGATGGACTTCGTGCAGAAGCGGGCCACGACGGGGACGGTGAGTAGCAGTTACCCGCGCGGGACGTTCGTGGCCGACCTGCGGGAAGTCCTGCCGCCACTGGTCGCGGAGGCGGTGCGCCACGGCCTGCCGCAGATGGATCAACGCTGGAAAGGGCGGTTTTTGAAAGACGCCGTGATCGCCGGGCCGGAGTCGCGCGGCAGCTCGCCAGTGCGGATCGACCGGGACAATGCCACGAGGGAATCGCCGGGCATTCCGGGACTGTTCCCGGTCGGGGAGGGGGCTGGCTATGCGGGCGGAATCGTCAGCGCGGCGGTGGACGGATTGAAAACGGCGAAGGCAATCGTGGCGAAGTACGCGCCGGTGGGGTGATCGAATCGGGCCGCTCCACCGACTCACGGGATGCGTTTGCGCCATGCGGAGAACTTGCGGAGACGCGGAGAAGGACCGATCGAAAACCGGGTCGGGCGACCGGTGGCCGTCCGACTTCCGCACCCGTGGATCCTCGCCTCCGCGGTTCAGTCCGGTACACTCCCACTAACGTTCGCCAGACTCTTGCGGTGGTGAAGTCGAATGGCCACGGTTCACAAGTCGTTGTTTCACAAGCCGCTCTTTCGCCCCGAGGCGATGTAGAACTTCACCCTGCCTATCGGAGGCGAGTTTTGCCCCGCGAACACCCTCGCACTGCGAAACTTTTGAAGTGGTTCGCTCGCAAGAAGAAGCTGGGCGTTCCACTCTCGGGCACCTACTTCTGCGCGGCGGGTCCTCGCCATACTACCGCGAAGGACATCGTTTCCGGAATCGGTGCGTCCAAAGCCGGAGGACGATGGAACCCGATTGCGAATGATATGAAGGTCGTCTATCTGAGCGACGAACCGGAAACCGCACTTCGCGAAGCGAATGAGCATTACCGCTATTACGGCCTACCACTTTCCGATGGACTACCCAAGATCGTTGTCGCCGTGCAAGTCGATCTCGAACGCATTCTCGATTTCACGGATCGTTCTTTCGTGAAAACCATACCCGAAGCTCTCGATTCCGTCCTGCTCGAAGATTGGCGAGCGATCATGTCTCGCGGAGCCGAGGCCACGTCGCAAACGCTGGGCTGGGCGGTTTTCGCGGCGGGTTTCCAAAGGATGCTCGTCCCGTCGAAAGCGGCGCCGGCCGGTGTCAACCTGTTGGTGTTCCCCGATGCGCTCGGGAAGAAGAGCAAGTTGGCGGTTCTGAACAGCGATGTTCTCGACAAACTCGGCCGCCCGAGCTAGAATGCGTAGGATGTAAATTTGCACGCAAGTATCGGCGGCCCGCAGGAGGAGTACATGGCGACCACACAGCCGCGGCCTTCGGCTAAAACTCAGGCCGCAAAAACTCGCGTCCGAACCGGCGACAAGGTCTTCTCGAAACGCTTGCCCCACGGAATTCGTCTCCGGGTTGCAACGGTCCGAAGTACGCTGGGCCTCTCGCAGGTCGAATTTTCCCGCGTGACGGGGTATTCGCTTCGATCCATCGCCGGTTGGGAAGGCGGCAAGCCGCTGAGCGATTCGGCTCGCCAGAAGCTCGTGGAGACGGATCGATTGCGAGCCGCATTGGGCGAGATTCTCCCGCCCGACGAACTCGGGGAATGGATGCGGACCCCCAACCCGGCATTCGAGGGGCAAACGCCGATCCAAATCCTCGAACGCGGGGAGTCGGATCGCCTCTGGCAGATGATCTTCCAAATCGACGCGAACGTGGCGAACTGAGCCGCCCTGGAAGTGAGCATCAAGGACGCGGCCAAGAAGCTCGCCGCTGGTGCGCCTTCCGTCGCGTCGTCGGATGGGAAGAAGGTCCACCCGACAAGCGGAGGAGCTTGAAACCCGACACGCTGAGTATTGTCTCGCAGGACTTGGCCAAGGACAGGCCGAAGGACGCTCCGCACCTTCATTTGGGATGTGACCTATACTGGGTGCCTGCTTTCTGCGATTCCGGTCGGGAAGTGAGGTGTGTCGTGAGACCGGTCGGTATGATGTTTAGGGAAAGGCAAAAAGGGCTGCGCGTGAATGGCAGGGCCAAGATTCGATAACGGCGGAGAACTAATTCTTTGTCGAATTCGCTTGGCGCCGCTTTAGTGCGTTTATGATATTTTTCTATGAACGAAGAACTTGCCATCCCTGCTACCGGTTTTCTAACCGTCAACGGGGCTAAACTGATCGACAACATCTCCTCCGCAGTCGGCGGATTTTGGGAGCCATTCCAAATAGTGAGGCTGGCTAAAGCTCACGCTAAAGAGCAAGAAATAAAGGCTATAGCGAAGGGTGCTGTCGATATTATCAAGGAAGAATCAAAGCTCGCTATCAGCGAGTTCCAGCAAAGAACCGCAAAGCGATTCTTTGAGGAAGAACAGAAGAAACAACTAAACATGGAGAATATTCGCGACCAAGCAATTCCGCTCCTTGGTGAAAATGCTGACCCAGACAAGGTCGAAGATGATTGGATGGCCAACTTCTTTGACAAGTGCAGAATCACATCTGATGGCGAAATGCAAAAGGTCTGGGCGAAGATCCTAGCTGGAGAAGCGACTACTGCGGGAACGTATTCGAAGAAAACTGTAAATATTCTTGCAGATTTAGACAAAAGCGATGCTATAAAGTTTCAACAGTTTTGCGGGCTCACTTGGGTGATTGGAGATCTGACTCCCATGATACTAAACCTTGGCGATGACATATTGAAGAATCATGGGATTGTGTTCGAATTGCTGGCCCACCTCGAATCGCTAGGGCTCATTCAGCTAAACTTGCTTGGAGGCTATGCCAGAGAGCAATTACCAAGAAGATTTCAAATAACATATTTCGGTCAAGCCATTTTTCTCTCGTTTAATAAAGAGGACGGGAATGTCGTCCAAACTGGCAAGGTACTTCTTACGGCTGCGGGCAGACAGCTTGCCAAGATTTGTAACGCGAGCAGAATTGAAGGCTTTTATGAGCATGTGTTTGATCAATTAAAGTCACAGGGCTTGAATCCATCTGCTCAGCCTTGGTGAGCAAATTGTTAGGTCGTGATCACGAGATCAGCGTGCGTGTCTAGGACACCATGCAGAGTACCACCATAGAAATCAAGCGGTGCGGGTCCCAGCCTTCGGGGAAGGGACCGGCGGATTGGTTCACGGGGGAGATCCGGCTCGATCCCCTGCTCAATGCACCCCCTTCAGTAAGAGTACCCGACGTAACCCGTTGCGGCGCATCGTCTGTCCATCGTTTAGAAATGATTCCAGCTTTTTGCAATGGTTCCACGGAGGGGTGTGTGACTTCTCGCTGGAATCGATTGGCCGACATCAGGCCGGGCTCCGCACCCGCCGTTGGCCCGTCGGGCCGGGGATGCGGGCGGCGGCGTTGCGGACCACGACGCCGATGAATTGGTCGTAGGTCCAGCCCACCGACGGCAGGCCTTCGTCGATCATCACGCTCGTGATCGACGGGTTGGGGTTCAATTCCAAAACGTACACATCGCCCGCTTCGGTGATGCGGGTATCGACGCGGGCGTAATCGCGGCACTCCAGCAACCGGAAGACTTTCTGCGCGGTCTCGTTCAGCCGGTTCCGCACCGCGCCCGGCACTTTCGCCCCGACCACGACCGGGGCCCCTTTGTATTCGTCGCTGGTTTCGTCCCACTTGGCCGTGTAGGTGTAGACCGGCCAGAGCGATTTTCCGGCCGTCTCGGTGAAGGCGATTTCGGAGAACGATAGCACCGTCGGCCCGGTCGCCGCATCGAGATCGGCGAGCGACACTTGGATCTCGCGGCCGGCGATGTACTGTTCGACGAGGATCGCGCCGCCGTAGGT
>JANXTU010000402.1 GCA_025352235.1 Fimbriiglobus sp. | reverse complement strand
GGAGTCTTCGGAACCCGCCGGGGTGCGGCGGGGCGCGGCGGGTTCCGATGACTCCACCCGCCCTACGGGATTGGCTTTCGACGGCGCCTGCAACAAGACCGCCTCCGATACCCCATCGGAAAAGCCTTGCTTCAAAAACGAATCGTTCGACGTATTTTCCAAAAGCCGCCGGACCAGGTACGCCATCCCCGGCAGCAGTTGGCCGTAGGGCGTGTAGATGCGCACCCGCAGGCCCATCGATTTCAGCACGTCCTTGATTGGGTCGGCCATGCCGTAGAGCATCTGGAATTCGAAGTTCGGCTTCGGCACCCCCAGTTGCTCGGCGATGGCCAAGGCGTGCGCGATACTGCGGATGTTGTGGCTGCCGAAGGCCGGGCGGAGCCAGGTGTGATTCTGCATGAGGAAGGTCGAGAGCGTTTCGAAGTTGTCGTCCGACTGCCACTTCTCGGTGAACACCGGCACCGGCCAGCCGTTCTGCGCGGCGATCACGGTTTCGTAATCCCAGTACGCCCCCTTCACGAGGCGGATCCAGATCGGGCACTTCCGTTCGTCTCTCGCCCAGTTCAGCAGTTGTTGCAAATCGGCTTCGGTGTCCTTCAAATAGGCTTGGATGGCGATGCCGACGTGGGGCCAGTCGCGGAACTCCGGCTCCGTGAGGATCTCGCGGAAGATGCGCAGCGTCGTGTCTTTGAAGGCGTATTGTTCCATGTCGAAGTTCACGAACGCCCCGTTTTTCCGGGCCAGCGCCAAGATCGGACGCAATCGACCGCGGACGACCTTCGAGGTGCCAACCGGGTCGATGGGATCGAACTGGCTGAAGAGTGCCGAAAGCTTGACCGACACGTTCACGCGCGGGATCGGCCCGGCGTCGTCGCGGTCGATGGCGGGGATTTCCGGCATGGCGTTGATGATCGGCGGTAAGCCGTTCAGCAAATCGAAGTACTGCCTTTGGACGTGATCCGCTTCCGCTTCGGTGATGGTCGCTTCGCCCAACAGGTCCATGGTGAAGGCGAGTTTCTTCTCGCGCATCGCCTGAACCGCGGCGATGGCTTCGTCGACGTTCGACCCCGCGATGAACTTGCGGGCCATCGTCTCGGCGTTCCCCTTGGCGACCTTCGCCAGCACCCGGCTGGCGAGGCCGGTCTCGGGAATCCAGCCGATGCCGGAGCGCACCCACCAAGGCAGTTGCGCCCGCGCTTCGTTCAAATATTCGCGCAAATGCCGGCCGACTTCGCGCGGCTCCGTCAGGTACGGCAAGGTGTCGACGAAGCGGAAGAGTTGCACCTTGAGCGCGTCGTTGCCCATGGTGAGGCCCATGAGCTTGTCGTCCCACCAATTGCGGGAGAACAGCAGCGGCCCACCCCGATCGAGCCGGGCGAAGATGTCGCGGCCGAGAGATTGCGTGCGGAATTCGAGTGGATTCGTCATGCGGGGATCGCTTGAGTTTTTACAATCGGCGACTCGTAAGTTATGATCCGGTATCTTCATCAGTAGTTCGCCTTGCCGGGAGCAGTACGCGATGGCCATCGATAAGATTGGGAAATTCAACGTGCTGGCGACCCTCGGGGCCGGGGCACACAGCAGTATTTTACACATCCGCCGGGAGGAGGACGGCCGCGAATATGCGCTCAAAGTGGTGAATATCGAATCCGATGCCGAAAAGAAGTTTTTGGAGCAAGCCGAGCACGAATTCCGTGTTGGAAAGATGCTCGATCACCCGAATTTGGTGAAAGTGCTGGCCTTCGAGACCGAAAAGAACTGGCTCTTCAAAGTCAAGAAAGCCAAACTGCTCGTCGAGTTCGTGAAGGGTGACACCCTCGACAAAATCAAGCTGATGAAGCGGCACAAGATGCTGCGGGTCTTCGAACAAGTCGCGGCGGGCATGGTCCACATGCACCGGCGGAACGTGCTGCATGCCGATTTGAAACCGGGCAACATCATGCTCGGCCGCGGGACGACCGTGAAGGTCCTCGACTACGGCTTGGCGTGGATCAAGGGCGAACCCAAAGACCGCGTGCAGGGGACGCCGGAGTACCTCGCCCCCGAAACGGCGTCGCACAAACTCGTCAGCGAACGGACCGACATCTTCAACTTCGGCGCGACGATGTACCGCTTGGTCACCTTCAAACTGCCGCCGTCGGTGATCTCCGATTTGGCCGGCGTGCCGATGACCGAGAAGACGTACAAGAGCCTCTACAAACCGGTGGGCGAGATCGTGGCGACGACCCCGCCGAAGCTCGCCGGGCTCATCCACAAGTGCATGGAATTCAAGGCGAACAACCGGCCCGATTCCTTCGCCGCCATTCAAACGGCCCTGAGCGCCATGGCCGATGAGGCCGAAGTTGGTCTCGACCCCGCCGATTTGGAAGAATGATTTAGGGCTTCGCCCACGGGCAGATGCTGTGGATTTCCTCGGCGAGCCGCCGGGCGAATTCCGTCGCCTCACGCCGGTCGAGCGGGGTGTTGCCCCCGGTGCCGATGAGCACGACGAGTCGCCCGGTCGGCTGCGTCATCCGGCCGGAAAGGGCGTCGTCGAACCACTCGGGGCGGGTCAAAAACCCGGTCTCTTTTTGCGCGGCGAGTTCGTCGGATTCGTCCCAGATCCGGTTCCCTTCTTGCGTCCAATACAAGACGAATTGCGAACTCCCGTCCCGTTCGAACTCCCGCGCGGTCGCCGGGATCGGGCCCGAATCGCGGGGGCGCAGGATTTCGATGCGCTGCGAGATCACGCGGAACCCTTGATTTCCCAAGCAAACGTCGGGGTGATGGTAGCCCTTCACCAGTTTCGCGGACGACCAGTAGATCGCGAAGACCGAGATCGACTGGCCGAGGTTGTTCTCGTAAACCCGGTGCAAGATGCGGTCCTGCCCGAGTAGCGCCGTGATGGAATCGTCGACCGGGCGATCTTGCCCGCGCCAATCGCCCAAGGTCATCGGCAGCCGTTCGAGCGGCGCGTTTTGAACCACGGCCGATTCGCGCGACGAACCGAGGGAATAGGTCAGCACCCCGCCCGCGAGACCGCCAAGCAAGAACACGGCGATCGCGATCGACGCCCATCGCGGGGCGGACGTGGAGTGATCCGAGACCGGTCGAGGAACGACGGGCGCCGGCCGGCCCAGTGCCCGGCCCATGCCGACGATGCCGGCCAAGCCCACGAGAATCAGGGCGAAGCCGAGGGCATCGTGCCATTCCCCGCGGATGTAGTGCGGCCCGGCCCACTCTTGGATCAAGCCACTGAGCACGACGCGGATCGCATTCACGATCACCACGACCGGCACTGCGATCAGGGTCAGCGCCGTCCCGCGGCCCGGGCCGAAGCCCGACCGATGCGCGACGAACGCCGCGAGGGCCGTGAGCGCCGTCAGCGATTGCACCCCGCTGCATTCTTCCGCGACGCTGAGGTCGCCGGCGGCGAGTTTCAACACGAAGCCGGATTCGAGCCGTCGGACTGGCAAGCCGATCAGCGGGAGGACCCGGGCCGCGATCGATGTCGTCGCTTCTTGCAGAAGATTTTGGAGCGGACCGAGAATGCGCGATGGCAGTGGCAAGGCGAAGAACGGAAAGATCAGCGGGAAGGCGAAGTGCCGCAAACGCGGCCAGCCCCCTTCGGCGAGGAGCAAACTCGCCGCGCCGAGGAGCAGTGCGACGGTGTCGAGCCAAAGCAGGACGGTCCGCCCGCCGGCCGCTTGGGTTTGCAGGAACGCCGCGGCGGGAATCGACACTCCGGCGAACAGGGCGAGCGGAATCGCGAACCCAATTTGGGGTCGGCCCGTGGGCGTCGTCCGGCGATTCGCCCACGCGACCCAACCCGCGCCGAGCAAGATCAAGAACCGGTCGGCGTACTCCGGCCGCGCTCCCCAGAATTGGACGAGCAAGATCAGCACCACCGTCGCCGCGAGGGCCAGCCCCATCCAGGCTGCCGCGAGCAGTCGGCGGGGACCCGGGATCGCGACAGCGGGCATGGCTACTTCTTCGGTTCGTCTTTTTTCTCCGGCACCCGCTTCGCCAAGTCGGCGAGGAACGTGCGGGCGTCGGCCCGGTAGACGAACGGCCCGCGGGCTTTCACGGCTTCGTCGAGGATCTTGAAGCCTTCGGCGTATTTCTTCTTTTCGTTCAACACGAGCGCCAAGTAGTAGGCCGTGTCCAACCCGACTTGGCCGGCGCTCGCGGCGGCGCCGAGGGCTTTGTCGGCGTCGTCGATGCGGCCGAGTTTGAAGTAGCAATACCCGAGCACCGCGTAGGCGTCGGCGGCGCGGCTGTTCTGTTTCACGAGGCTCTCGGCCAATTCGACGGCCCTCTTCTTCTTCTTCTCGTCCGCCGATTCCACCAAGACGATGGCGAGGTTGCCGAGGGCGAAGGAATCGCCGGGGGCATCTTTGTGGAGTTGTTCGAAGGCGACTTCTGCTGGGCCGTATTCTTTTTTGTGGCGGAATAGCAGCGCTTGGAGCGTCGCCGTGTCGCGCGATTTCGAGTCGAGCTTGGCGGCCGCGTCGATGTACAACTGGGCCGCGCCCGGCTTGCCTTCGTCCAAGAGGTAGCCGGCGTAGGCCCGGTGGGCCTTCGGGTTCGCGGCGTGGGCCGCGACCGCTTTCTTCAGCCAATCTTCGGATTTGTCCCGCTCCCCTTTCGCTGCCCAAAGCGCACCCAGCCGCAACTCGGGCGGATCGACGGCGGGGTCGTCTTGGAATGCTTTCTGAAAATCGGCGAAGGCTTCTTCCGGCTTGCCGGTCTGGAAGGTCGCCGCGCCGAGGCGCTGGCGCAAAGGGCCGTTCTTCGGGTCGTCGTTCAACAACCCCATCAGTTGCTCTTTGACGGAGGCCCAGTCGCCGCGCTGTTCAAACGATGCGGCTAACCCGAGCCGCGCTTCTCGGACGTAACGCTTGCGGACTTCGGCGTCCCAGCGCGCGTCGGCCGAGAATTGCAGGGCCGCTTGGCAGCTCAGGATGGCGTCGGTGATGCGCCCTTCCCCGAAGGCGAAGCTGGCATTCAGCAAATAGCCGTCCGGGTGCTTGGGCTCCTCGGCGGTGAAGCGTTCGAGAGTCGCGCGGGCCTCTTTGCCGCGCTCCGCTTGGACGAACCACCCGGCCAGGATGATCCGCGGCGGCTGCAACTGCGGGTTCGCCGCGCAGGCTTTCTTCAACTGCTCGAAAGCCTCGTCGAATTTGCCGGTCTTGAAGGTCTCCAAGGCTTTGTCGACATCCGGCGACGGCGCCGGTTTCGGCGGAGCTTGACCGGCGGCGAAGGCGACGAATCCAAAGAGGGAGAGCGAGGCCAGGAGCGAACGCATCACGATTTCTCCCGTTGCAGAATGGCGAACGCGTCGAGGTAGTCGGCTTGTTCTTGCGCGGTGCGCGGCAGAGCGCGGGCGAGTTCCAAAGTCGCCCGCGCCTCGACCTTCCGCCCCTGCCCGTGGTAGGCGAGCGCCAGATGGATGCGGCTCCCCGCCGAGGTTTTCGACATCCGGCCGGATTTCTCCAAAGCGCGGATGGCGATGTCGCGTCGATCGTTGGCCAAGAGGGTCGCGCCCAAGACCTGCCACTGCCACGCCGAGAGCGGTTCCCCCCGCTCGGCGGCGGCGCTCAACGTCGCCGCATCGCGCAGGGCCGCGGCCGGTTCTTTCTTCCCCTTCAGCCGGGTCCAGGCCAGCGCCGCAGCGATTTCGAGCCGATCGGGTGCCCGGTTTTGCAGCTCCTCGAACGCGCGGATGGCCCCGCCGGTTTCGAGGATGGACCAACGCGGCTCGCCCCGCTCGGCGGATTGGAAATGCATCAGCGCTTGCACCGAGATCAATTCGACATCGCCGGGGAAGCGATCGAGATTGGCCCGTGCCGTCCGCTGGGCCAACTCGGCCAGCGCCGCGTCGTACCGGCTATCGCAGAGTCCCCTCAGCGCTTGCGCGATCGGCGCCGCCGACTTCGCCTTCGCGCCGGCAGCTTCGACCTTGACCAGAAAATCGGCGATGAGGATCCCCAACCCGGCCTCGTTCAACCCGCGGACGTACAACCGCGCCGCGAGGGGATCGCCCGGCAGCGCCTCGCCGAGTTCCGCGAGGAGTTGCACCCCGGTATGGGCGAACGTCCCCCCGGCTTCGATGTTCATCCGCGCCTCAGTCCGGAGCACCCACGAGTTCTTCGGTTCGAGGTTCCGGGCTTTCCGGCATGCTTCGAGGGCGACGTCGCGGCGACCGGCCACCTCGGCCGTTTCCGCCGTCAGCAGCCAGAGGGATACGTTTTTCCGATCGCGCTCGACCGCCTGGAGAAGGCACGCTAGCGCCGGCAGCAGTTGATCGTCGGCGCGGAGCAGCAGCGAGTAGATCGCGAGCAGGGCCGCGTCGTCGCCGCAGGCTTCGAGCCCCCGGATCACGTGCTGCCGGGCCGACGGAACGTCGTCGGCCCGGAGTGCGGCCGTCGCCAAGCCGTGGTACGCCTGTGCCGCTTTCGGGTCGTGGGCGATCAGCGCCTGCCAAACCTTCGAGGTGCGGGCCTCGTGATCTTGGGCGATGGTCGCATATTGGTCCGCTGTGATTTGGTTCTCGCGCCGGAGCAGGGCGAATGCGGAGACGAGCCGATTGCAAGCGAGGCCGAGTTTCGATGCGATCGGGGCGTCGAGCGCCGGGTCGGCGAGCGCCAGCTCGACGAGCTTGCCGACGGGGAGCACTGCGCGGCTGAGGCCACTCGGCTGGGGGCGGTCGGTCTTCGGCTCAAATCCTTCGAGGTAACATTCGACGAGTTGAACTTTGACGGCGGCCGGGAACGATTCCGCCGCGGGAGTCCGGGCCGTTTCGACGACGACCTCGCGGACGAACCCGCGCAGCGCCGTCGCAGCGCGGTCGAGTTCCCGGAAGAGGTCAAACGCGAAGAGCAGCGACGCGGGCGTGACGTTGGCGAAGGGGTCTTTCGGATCGGGGAGTTTGTCGAGGTCGCGCGCGGCCGCGGCCCGGTCACCCCGGAGCAGGCCCGCTTTGGCCACGGTACAGCGGGCGAGCCAATCCTTCGGCTGGTGCGCGAGCCGTTTCCCCGCTTCGCGCTCGGCTTCGGGCCAGCGGCCGGTCCGCAAATGCTTCGGCAGTGTCAGCAGTGGCATCACGGAGTCGGATTCGTCCGCCGAGCCGGATTCGAGCGTCGCCTTCCGTTGCCGGGCCAGAGAATCGTCCGGGTTCAGCCGGAGGATTTCCACGAGGGCCTTGTCGAGGTCGGCCTCCGAACCGGTTCTCGCGGCGCGGTCGAAATTCGCCCACTGCTCCGAGATCCGCTGCTGTTTCTGCGCCTCCGGGCGGACGTGGAACAAGTAGTACGCCCCGGTCGCCAATCCCACCGCCATCAGTGCGATGGCGCTGATGTGAATCCACCAGGGGAACCGCGCGGCGAGCGCCCGCACCCGGTTGAACCGGGGCCTCTTCGCGGAACTTCGGATGAGGGTTGCCATGGTACCGTGAGCCTAGCATTGGGCAGTATTTCTAGGATCAGTTTACGCGACGGGCCCGTCGAGATGTGAAGAAACCGGGTGGTTTACCCCCGGGTCAGTTCCAGTGTGTCCCAAAGGCTGGGGTCGTCGTGGAAGGGGAACTCGCCGTTGACGCCGAGGTATTGGTCGCCGAGTTCCTCGTCGCGGATTTGGTAGTACACCCCCCAGCGCGGGTGTTGCTCCGGGTCGAAGCCGGCGAGCGCGGCCCCGGGGAGGAAGGCCTCGAGCCGGTAGCCCCCTTTCAATCTGTGGTGGCGGAACAATACCGTCGATTCGTCGGCGAACGGGGCATCTTGGAGGGCGCGGTTGATCTTGGCTTGGCCGAAGGTCGGTTCGCTCTTTTCCGGCCCGCCGCCCGTCGGCAAGAAATGGAATTGATGGCACGTCCGGCTGGCCCGGTGCCCGGAGCGCGCGTCGCGGGTATCGAGCCAGAGGGACAGGCCATCGGCAGAGCGCGGCCGCTCGGCATCCCCCAGGGGCTCGATCTTCTTCCCGACGACCGTGAGCTGGATACCGAGGCCGAAGTCGTTCCACGCGAGACGCAGGTCGGCGAAGCTCGATTTTCCGTCGAGTTCCGCGAAGTTGGTCAGGCGGGCCGATTCGGGCAGTTCGAGCAGCGCGTCCCCCTTCGCCGCGGGCATCGCCTTGTGGTACGGGCACGGATGCGCCAGCCGGACGAGGAACCGGTGCGGGACGAGGGCGGGCATGCGTGCGGTTCCGGTGACGCGGGGCAACGGCGATCCTTACCGATTCAGAATAGCGGACTCCGGGGGTGCGCAGCGCGGCGATTCGCGCACTAGGCTTTCGAACGGCAATCCCGGCAAAGTTCTCACGGCGGGCGGGCGAGATGATCGGGCGGACTTTCCTCGGACGCTACGAAGTGCAACGGCAGATCGGCGAAGGCGGCATGGGCCGGGTCTATCTGGCTCGCCAGACCGACCTCGGCCGGCAGGTCGTCGTCAAAGTCATGCACGACCACATCGCCGCCGACAACAAATTCCGCGAGCGCTTCCAGCGCGAAACCCTGCTGATGGCCCGCTTCCACCACCCGTACGCCGTCACGCTCTTAGACGCCTCGCTCAACGACCCGGCCGGGTCGTGCATCGTCATGGAATACGTGAAAGGCGGTAACCTCGAAGTGCTGTTGGAGAAGGCGAAGAAGATGACCGCCCCGCGCGTCGGGCGCATCATCGGCCAACTCTGCGAGGTCTTGCAGGCCGCCCACGACGAGGGGATCATCCACCGCGATTTGAAGCCGGCGAACCTCATGGTCATCGACCCGAACACGCCGAAGGAACGCATCAAAGTGATGGACTTCGGCTTGGCCAAGACCATCGAAGACGCCTTGGCCCGCAAAGTGACCGACACCACCGTCGATTTCGCCGTCGGCACCCCGGCGTACATCTGCCCGGAACAAGTTCGCGGCGAGAAACTCGACCATCGCGGCGACCTCTACAGCGTCGGCGTCATGGCCTTCGAACTCCTGAGCGGCCGCGTGCCGTTCCTCGGCAACTCGGGCATGGACGTGCTGCTGGCGCACGCCACCGAAGAACCGCCGACGTTCAAGCAGATCGGCCTGGACGGCTGGATCCCGGCCTGCGTCGAAGCGGTCATCCGAAAATCGCTGAGCAAAGATCCGGACGACCGATACCAATCGGCGCGGGAATTGGCGCTGGCCTTCGACAAAGCGTTGAAACAAGCCAAGAGCGACTCGCGCCACCGGATGCCCGGCTTGGTCGACGAACCGCGGAATGCGCCACCGGACGACGACGAGAGCGAGAGCGAAGACGCGATCTTGCTGCAATTGGAAACCGCCGTCACGGGTGCGATCGCCACGGTTTCGCGCACTCCCGCCATCGTGGCGGTGCGCACGGGGTTGCAAACGGTCCCGGTCGACCGCGTGAGCGCCCCGCCGCACACGCCCGAGCCGCGCGCGGGTTTCGCCCACCGCGGCGCGACCCGAGAATCGCTGGCGCTGCCATTCAGTATGGAAGCGTGGATGCCGGAATCGATCGCCCTGATGAAGCTGCGCGGCTTCGTCCAAGACTACGGCGGCGAAGTGCTGGAAAGCACCCCGCGTTTGGTCCGGGTCCGTTTGCACCGGGCCCGCGGCGGCGGTGGCACCGGCACCTGGTTCAGCTTCTCACGCCGCTCGACCGGCCCAGTCGAACTCGAATTGCAATTGCACTGCCCGGACCCGAAACAGCCGAACAAACTCAGCATCCACGTCCTCTTCCACCCGTCGCACGCATCGCTGCTCGGCGATAAACCCTGGCGCGACCGCTGCGCCGACATCTTCATCGACCTGCGCGCCTACCTCATGGGCGGCAACGTGACCTGAGGTCGGAATGGTCATCGCGGGGAAAATGATTCCAACCCAAGGTGTGACACCCCCCGTTGGAACCATTTAAAAGAATTGGACGAATCGCAATCCGGACGGAGTTTTGCGTGGCTTGGTCATACCCAGTAAGGACTTGTGGTGATCGAACGCGTGTCGCCGACACGCTGGCTAGCTGGAAGAATCGGTTTGGAACAAATGGAACAATCTCCAGTTCTCCACGCGGAGCATTGTCGCCGTTCGCTCCGCGAAAGTGCGGGATGATCGGGGCGCATCGATATTGCCGGGCGCCGATTCCGCACAATCGCTGAAGTCCCCCCGATCGGCCGGTCGATACTCCTATCGATGAGCCGTATCGCGCTGCTTCTGCTGTTCGTCTCGCTGGCGGCGGGCTGCACCGGGCGGACGACCCGCCAGCGCCGCGCCGAAGCGATGCCCATCGCGACGGTGCCGTTGCCGCCCGTCGATCGACCCGATTACGCCCTCGGTTGCCCCGATCTGCTCGAAGTCCGCTTTGCCGATCACCCGGCTTGGGACGCCCTCGCCTCGGTCGATGTCGACGGCACCCTGCACCTCGGTTCCGCCGGTCGGCCGCGCGTCGAAGGGCATAAGCTCGACGGGGCGCGCGACGCGATCGCGGAGGAAGCCCGGGTCGAGCCCTCCCGCGTGCGGGTTCTGCTCGTCGATCCGAGCGCGAAGTTCGTGACGGTGCACGGACCGGAAGCGAATCGCCAGCAGATGCTCGTCTACCGGGGCCCGGAGCGCGCCGTCGAATTGCTCCAGCGGACGGGCGCCCTCAAACCGGGCTGCACCGACCCGCGCGACGTGAGCGTCGTCCGGCCGAACGTGGCCAAGGGGTCGCCGCCGGAATTGTTCCACATCGACTTCGACGCAATCTTTTTGGACGGCGACGAGCGGACGAACATCCCCCTGCAACCGGGCGATCAAATCTACGTCGGCGAAACCCGCCGCAGCAGCTTCGGTCGCCTGCTCCCGAATTGGCTGATGCCGGCATACCGGAAGTTGTTCAAGGTGCGGATGTGACGGGAAACGCGTGCGGGTCGTGGCGAGATTTTGTCTAACCGCAGACCATTTCGTGGGGCACCGCGCTCCGAAAAAACCTTTGGACGTTGTGGGGTTCTTGTGCTGTGATCCGATCCAAAACGCTCGCCATGCAAGGGGCGAGAAACTCCACCCCGAGCAGTTCACCTTCTTCGCCGTAATCGGCGAAGGCTTTCCCATCGACGACCTCGCGGGTGTCGCTCGCGAATCCGTCGCGCACTCGCAGATAAGCGGCCCGCGGCTCCCCCGTCGCTTCGTCGATCGAGACTTCCACTTTGAATTTGAATTTGATTTTGCCCACTCGAACCTCCAGTGAATGACCTCCGTGTCAAGGGCTCCACATCGTCGATGCAACCGTGATGGCGCATCGGCGGGTTTCTTCATACGCATACGCCCAGCGTCGGATATAGGCGAGTCTCACGCGAAGCCGCAGAGGCGCCGAAAAAATAGAGAGAAGGACCGGCCCGATCAACAGAGTTGCGATCAGGTTCGCCGAGTGGCGGGCGTCAGCAAGGCTGCGTCTCTCATTGAATCGATTCCGTCTTCTTCGGACTTCTCCGCGGCTCGGCGGCTTTGCGTGAGACCCGCTTTTGCCCGATCCGACGCGGTCACGGGCCAACCACAAATCGGTCTCACGCAGAGCCGCCAAGTCGCGAGGAAGATAGGGTAAGCGAAGTGCCCGGTCGTCTTCGGCTCGGGTTGCCCCCCTCAATCCCCGCACAGGCTCTCGTTCAGCTTCGCTAGGGCTTCGCTTTCGATTTGCCGGACGCGTTCGCGGGTCAGCCCGAGGCTCTCGCCGATTTCCTTGAGGGTCTTCGGCTCTTCTTCGTCGAGGCCGAATCGCATCTTCAGGACGGTCGCTTCGCGCTTGTCCATCTTTTCGAGCAGCACCAGCACTTGCTTGAGGTCGTCGGTCTCGACCATTTCGTCGTCGGGCGTCTTCGAGCGGTTGTCCATCAGCATCTCGTCGATGCTCCAGCCCGCTTCGGTTTGGTCCGTCTGCGGCGTGCTGTTGTAAACGCGGATCGCCTTCTTGATGATGCTGAGTTTCTTCTTCGGCAATCCGAGCAACTTGGCGATTTCCTCCGGCGTCGGCGGCCGGCCGAGTTCGTCGTTGAGTTTGTTGGTCGCCCGGCGCCACTTCGAGAGCAGCTCGACCATGTAGGCCGGGATGCGGATCGTTTTGGCCGTGTTCACCAGCGCCCGCTTGATGCTCTGCTTGATCCAGTAGCTGGCGTAGGTGCTGAAGCGGGTGTTCATGTTCGGGTCGAAGCCCTCGACGGCGCGGAGCAGGCCGAGGTTGCCCTCTTCGATGAGATCCTGCAAGGCGAGGCCCTTGCCGGTGTAGCCGCGGGCGATG
>JANXTU010000516.1 GCA_025352235.1 Fimbriiglobus sp. | reverse complement strand
AAGAGTTTGGCCAACGGCATTTGGAATCCTGACAGGACGTGGCTGTGCAATGTGTCGCCGATTTCGAGTTTCATCGATCCCGTCGCCGGGTGATAGACTCGGATCGAACGCGACTTCGGGAAGACCATCCACACCTCGGCGACACCCGCCGCGAGGTATTCGCCCAACTTGCGTTTCATTTCGCCGGCAGTGTTCCCTTTGCTGATGACCTCCACCGCGAGGTCGGGCACCAAATGCGGCACCGGTTCGTTCGGGACTTGCCGCTTCGGAAGCTTCTCCCACGACGTGTAAGAGACATCGGGAATCCGGACGAGCCCGGGCATGATCCGCAGCGTGCCATCGGCTCCGAGGACCATGCCCGTGTCGCCGATCTCTTCGACGAAATTGGACATCCACCGAGAAATCAATGTCCCAAGGAATGCTTCCCTTGCACCCATCGCCTTCTCCACGAGGGTGCCATCGACGAGTTCGACTAAGCGTTTATCGTCCCCATCGACGTACCGGATCACATCGCGGATCGTGGCGGTTCCTGGGCGCGGATCGAGCAAAACCCGCCGCGCCGGAATGCCTCCGAGCCGATCGAGCAGATCTTGTGCGGTATGGAGTTCCACAAGGGCGTTCGTGCGGAGCATGGTCGAGTTCCCCCCGTGTTGATCCGGTCATTCTACACCCCCGGCACCACGTTCGTCGGGACGTCGTCGGTCGGTTTCAGGCGATCCCGCAATTGCTGCTGGACGAGGCGGTTCATCACTTCCAAGTAGGCCAAAGCGCTCGCTTCAATCACATCGAGGCTCACGGCGCGGGCGCTCGAGCGCTTGCCGAGGTACTCGACTTCGACGTGGGCTTCGCCGAGCGCGTCCATGTCTTGGGTCACGGCGCGCACCCGATAATCGATGACCTTCGCCGTCACGCCCGTGACGCGGTCGATCGCTTTGAACAAGGCATCGATCGGGCCGTTGCCCGGTGCGGCGTCGCGCCGGACGACGCCGGCGGGATCGTCGCGGTGGCACAGGCTGACGGCAGCCGAGGTTTGCGAACCGGTGCCGGCGGTGCTCGTGAACCCGACCAACGACCAGAGTTTCCCCCCGGCCACGGCTTGCAATTGCGTTTCGATCAGGGCTTCGATGTCGGCGTCGAAGACCTCCTTCTTCTGATCGGCGAGTTTTTTGAAGTCGGCGAACACAGCGTTCAACTGCTCGTCGACAAGGTGGTAGCCGAGATACCCGACGCGTTCCCGCAGCGCCGCGCGGCCGCTGTGTTTGCCGAGCACGAGTTCCGTCTTCGAGATGCCGACGTCCTCGGGACGCATGATTTCGTAGGTGTTCGGGTTCTTCAGCATGCCGTCTTGGTGAATACCCGCCTCGTGCGCGAACGCGTTGCGGCCGACGATCGCCTTGTTCCGCTGCACTTGCATGCCCGTGACGTTCGACAGCTTCCGGCTGACCGGACCGAGGAACTTCGTGTCGATGCCGGTGGTCAGGCCGTAGTAGTCCTGACGCGTTTTCATCGCCATCACGATCTCTTCGAGGGCGGTGTTGCCGGCGCGCTCGCCGATGCCGTTGATGGTGCATTCGACTTGCCGGGCGCCTTCGCCAAGGGCCGCGAGGCTGTTGGCCACGGCCATGCCGAGGTCGTTGTGGCAGTGGACGCTGAGCACGCATTGGTCGATGCCGCGGACGGTATTCTTGAGGTGCCGGATGATCGCGGCATAGTGCGCGGGCACGGCGTAGCCGACTGTGTCGGGGATGTTCAGCGTTGTCGCCCCGGCCTCGACGGCGCGCTCGACGACTTCGGCCAAGAAGTCGAGTTCGGTCCGCGCGGCGTCCTCGGGGCTGAACTCGATATCGGCGCAAAAGTCGCGAGCGCGCTTCACGCTCTCCACGGTGCGGGTCAAAATGTCCGCGCGGGACATCTTCAATTTGAACTCGCGGTGGATCGCGCTCGTCGCCAAGAACAGGTGAATACGCGGCTTCGGCGAATGCTTCACGGCGTCGGCGGCCCGGTCGATGTCGGCGGGGTTGCAGCGCGCCAACCCGCAGATGAT
>JANXTU010000401.1 GCA_025352235.1 Fimbriiglobus sp. | reverse complement strand
GGTCGGTTTGGGATCGAGACCGTTGAGCTTGTCGATATCGATGGGGAAGCTGATCTTTTCGTTCGGCCAGAACTTGGGTTCTTGGGCGGACGCGGGCGCAAGCCCGAGCATCAGCGCGAGGCCGACCCCGTAGATTGCCGTAATCCGCATCCGCATCGCACTTCCTCCCGTCGCCCGCACAATCCGCACGGTTTGCAGAGACTGCGCCATCTGTAGAATCGGGCGAAGCTTGGTGGGGACTTGAGGCAAAGAAATCCGGCCGGGGCAATACCGCAGGACGACGATGGTGTTAAATCCTTTGAATGATGGAACTGGAATGACAAAATACTAATCATTTGTCGGAAAGTCGGACTACCGCTGTTTCTTCACACGATTTGATTTTGGTGGGTTGCGTCTTGTGCGGATTTTTTGTGGTAGTAGCGTAACGTTGCAGACTAGGAGCTGGTGTCAGAACGCCTTGCGTTTCCCCCACGGCCCCCTATCTTAATGCCGTGAAGTTCGACGAGCAGTACTGCTGTACTGCTGCGGTCCGGATGTTCTTTTTTTAGGTTGACCGAATTTCTCCGATGGCCCCGCCCCCGCGGTTCTGAGTCCCCGTGGAGTTCGTGATTGATGCCGATCTTGGCCGTTGAAGTTGAGCTGTATCCCGATGGGATACTCGATCGCGAGCCGAGCCCGGATCGGCCTTGGCGGGTGGCGCATACGAAGCCCCGTCAAGAGAAGGCATTGGCGCGGGAATTGTACCGCGCAGAGGTGCCGTTTTACCTGCCTTGCCAGCAACAGCGGGTCAGGCTCAAGGATCGCGTGGTGGTTTCCAAAGTCCCCCTGTTCGGGGGTTATGTGTTTGTGCAAGCGGGTGCGGACGAACGTTGGCGGATCGCCGCGACGAAACGGGTCGCTTGTTTTTTGGAAGTCCGCAACGAGTCGCGATTGCTCGACGATCTGCGGGGCGTTCGGGGAGTTCTGGATTTGGGCGAACCGGTGACGCTCGCCGACGGTCTGACACGCGGCTCGCCGGTGACGGTGCGAACGGGACCTCTGGCCGGGATGACCGGGATCGTCGAGCAAGTCGTCGGCGGCTTCAAATTCGTGGTGATGGTCGACTTCATTCGGCGCGGGGTGTCGGTCACTCTCGAGGGGAGTATGCTCGGTTTGATCCGGCCCGGATGCGGTGGAATCGCAGAACCGCGCGAGGAGGCAGAAGGATGAACTCGATCGTCGTGGTCTTCGGAATCGCCACCGGCTCCGGACTGATTTTCACCTGGGCCGCGCGCGCGGCCGCGCGGCGCATCGGCTTGATGGATCGCCCCGATGGCCGGCGAAAAATCCACGCCCAGCCGGTGGCGGTTGTCGGCGGAATCGCCCTGTTCGCAGCGACGGCCTTCTCGGTCGCCACCGCTGCATTCCTTTCGGAAGATGTCCTGGCGGCCATGGCCGCCGATTGGCGGGCGCCCCTCGCCCTCTTGGTCGCCGGTGCGATCATCGCCGGCGTCGGGCTCCTCGACGATATCTTCGATCTGCGGGCCCGTCAGAAGCTGGTTGGGCAATGCCTCGCGATCGCCGTACTCGTTTTCGGCGGCGAGTTTCTCATCACCGGCGTGTCGCTGTTCGGGGCCGGCATCGAACTCGGCGCGTTCGCGATCCCGGTGACGTTCCTCTGGTTTTTCGCGTCCGTCAACGCCTTGAATTTGCTCGACGGCATGGATGGGATGCTCGGGTCGGTCGGGGCGATGATCTGCGTGACGCTCGGCGCGATGGCCTTCGAACACGGTCACCCGCTCGAAGGGTTTATCGCCTTCGCGATGGCCGGGGGATTGGTCGGCTTCCTGCGATTCAATTTTCCGCCGGCGTCGGTCTACCTCGGCGATTGCGGCAGTATGCTCCTCGGTCTCACCGTCGCGGCCTTGGCGACCCATGCCTCCCTCAAAGGGCCGACACTCGCCATCGCTTCGCCGCTGGCGTTGCTCGTGCTCCCCTTCGCCGATACAGCCGCGGCCATCGTCCGCCGCAAACTGACGGGTCGCGGACTCGCGATCGCCGACCGCGGCCATTTGCACCACGTCCTCCAAAAACGGGGGCTCACGCGGGTCCGCACCTTGATCCTGATCGCATCCCTCTGTTGCATCGCCTCGATCGGCGCCCTCGCCAGCTCCATCCTCCACAACGACCTCGCCGCGTTGGCCGCTTCGCTCTGCATCGGCGCGATCTTGCTATCCGGCGGCTTGTTCGGCGGGGTCGAACTGCGTCTCATCCGCGAACGGAGTTTGGGTCTGTTCAACCGCCTCCGCGGACAAGTGGCCCCCGTGGAAATGGAAGTGCGACTCCAAGGGAGTGCCGACTGGGCCGAACTCTGGAACCAGATCGCCCATCAAGCGGAAGACTTGAATCTGAACAGCGTCTACCTCGATGTCAACGCGCCGGAGTGGCACGAGGGTTATCACCGGCGTTGGACCCGCGCCCGAGCTTCCGGCGACAAACTCTTGGCTTGGCAAGTCGACCTGCCTTTGTTGGGCCAAGGGCACCTCATCGGCCGGTTGACCGTGAGCGGCTCGCGCGATCGAGAATGCCTCGCCGAGAAGCTCGTGATCCTGTCCAAGATCGTCGAACGGGCCGAGGTGCTCGCCTCGAAAATCTGCGAGCCGGCAGTGCTGGCGTCGCGCCCCCTCGCGATCGTCCCGCTTCCGGCCTCCGACTGACCGGCGCAACCGGCGCCATCTTTTCCGAGGTCGCGCCGACTTCCCGCAACCGGGAATTCGCCGGCCAGCCGCCGGGCCCGGGTGCCGATACAATACCGTATGGCTCCCACCCGAGGTCCGCACCGTGTCCGCGAACTCCACAGCGTACGACGAATCGACCGTCAAAGCCCCGTCGATGCTCGCCGCATCGCTGCGCCGCTGGCCGCTCATCATCCTGGGCGGCGGGGTCGGGCTGCTCCTCGGTTTCTTCGCCTTCACCGCGCAAGCCCCGCAATACCAATCGTCCGCGAAAGTGCTGGTCATCAAACAGCAAGTGCAATCGGGCACCGTACCGGGGGCGACTTACGTCGACGACTACGTCGCCGCACAAATTTCCGTCATCAAATCGGAGTTGATCCTCAGTTCGGCGGCCAAGCGGCCGGAGCTGAGCCAGTTATCCGAACCGCTCCCCGAGAACCCCACCGTGGCGGCCGCGGTGCTACTGGCCGGGTTGACCGTGACCCGCGACAAAGAAGCGGTCGCGGGGGGCGTCAGCGGCAGCAACGTCCTCATCATGTCGTACAAGGGCAAGACCGCCCGCGATTCGTACTTGCTGATGCAGGCGATCGTCGACGCGTACCGGCTCCAACTCACCGACGTCTACGCCGGGCAAAACAAATTGCTGATCCGCGAACTCGAGAATACCATCGCGGAAATCCAGAAGTCGATCGACGCCGATAAAGACAAACGCTCCGGCTTTGACCGGGAACTCCGGCGGATCACGCCCGAAGATCTCGCCGTAATCCGGACTCGCGTCTCGACCGGCCGGGAGCGCCAGTTCGCGATTTCCATCGAACTCAGGGAAGTCGAAGACGAACTCAAATTGATCCGGGCCACGGGGAACAACCGCCGCGACCGCTTGGCCGCGCTCACGCTCTTGGGTATCTCCAAAAAGCTCGGGGCCGAATCGGTGCTCGCCGCCCCGGAAAACCGCCTCCCCGCCCTCCAAGCCGAGCGCAG
>JANXTU010000515.1 GCA_025352235.1 Fimbriiglobus sp. | reverse complement strand
CTTAAACGAGCGATCCGACCGCATCTGCCGAGAATCGATGGGAATCGCCGCGTAAACGACGCGGGGGAGAGATTACACCCCTTTTCGCTCCGCGAAAAGTGGTTGACGCCAGCACTCGCGTTCCGCACCTCGCGGGCGAGCCCAGCTACTTTTCGCGGAGCGAAAAGCGACGTTCTCCGCACGGCTCGGATAAGTTCCGCCAGTCCCGGGCGATCCCAGCCACTTTTCGCGGAGCAGTGTCAACCCAGACTGCGCTGAGAATATTCCCCGTTGACCCGGCGGGTGATCTCGACGATTCTAGTAGCGTCTCCCTATGCCGAGGTTCTGACCATGCGACGATGGATCTTGTTGGGTGCAATCTGCGCTACGGGGAGCTTCGCGAAAGCGGCCGAAGTCAAATTGCCGGCCGGGATCACGGTCGACCGAGAGAAGAAGACGGTGACGGTCGATGCGAAAGTCGCCCCGCGGAAATTGCCCCACCTCGACCAGAGCTACCCCATCGAAGTGATCGCCTGTTGGGGATACATCAAGGACGCCAAGCCGGGGGATAAGAACGGCAAGAAGTCGCACGAGACGATCGTGACCTTCGACGTGATGCCCAGCGAAGTGTTCGCCGCGATGGAGCAACTCGGGTTGAAAGCTGGGAAGCCGGCATTGGGCGAAGCTGCCAAAGCCGAAGGCCCCGACGTGAATATTTACATCGACGTCCCGCAGGGGGACGGCCCGGCCAAGCGCTACCCGCTCGACAAGATTCTCGTCGACCCCAAGACGAACAAGCCGATGCCCAAAGGGGTGAAGTTCAAATTCACCGGCTCGGCCCCCGCGAAGGCGGAACCGGGCAAAGTCGCGAAGGCGTTCGGCGCCGACAACACCGGCTCGCTCATCATGCTCTTCCCGGTCGATGCCGAGACGGTCTTTCAATCGACGCTGACGATGAAGGAAGAAAAGTACCTGAAGCTCGACGTGAAGAAAGAGACCCTCCCGAAAGAGGGCGACCCGGTCAAGCTCGTGTTGGAGGTGGCCAAGTGACCCTGCGCAAACTCTCCCTCGCCGCACTCGGCGCCGCCGGACTCATCGGCTGTACCGACACCCCGACCCCGCCGCCCCTCGCCGAAGCGACCGGGGCGAAAGTCGAACCCGCGTTGCCGACGCCCGCCACGAATCCGATAACGGTGACCCGACAGCCGGCGCCGGTCGAGCCGGTGGCGAAACTGCCGGACGACCTCGGCGGCAAGGCGGTTCAAAAATCGTTGATGCCGACATTGAAGATGCCGGGCGATCTGCCGGGGCCGAAAGCCCCGCGACCGCGGACGGGGGAATTCGACCGGGGCGAACTCCCGGAGCCGAAGTTCACGATCCAGATGCCGGGCCACCCCATCCCCAAGGGCAAACCCGTGAAGCCGTCGGCTCCGCCGGAACGGGCCCCGACCGATTTGGGTCAGGCCGCCGCCGAGAATTTGAGCGGGATCAAGTTCGCCGAGAAGCCGCTGGTCCGCGCCGAAAGCCCCGCGAATGCGGGCGCGGCGGACGTGCCCATGCTCTCGCGGCAGGTGGTGGAGCGGGCCCCGGTCGACGACCCCACGGCCGAGATCTCCGCGGCCAAAGTGATCCAAACGATCTTCCCGTTCCCCATCGGCACCCTGCCGTTCTCGAAACAGTCGATCCCCGACCCGTTCGAGTTCGCGGAGCAGCTGAAGGGCAAACTACCGCGGGAAAAGGAGTTCGGGACGGTGCCGACGACGGTGCCGCCGGAGAAGAAGTGACGGAACAGAATGCACCCGCGATGTTACTTTCGATCGGCCGGTTGTGTGTCCGGCTGTCCCGACTCATCCTCGACCAATCGCTCGATTTTTACATCGGAGCCGTCGGAAGGAATCAGCTTGCCTCGGCTTTTGACGGAGGGCATGGATTTCACGTAAACGGTCCGCACAGCGGGATCGATCACGAAGACCTCATCTCGCGAATTCGGATTGATGGCGATCATTCCGTTCCCCTTTCGATGCGGACATATTCTCGGGCGACAATCCTTTTCCGCTTCAACCAATCGGACCCGAGTTCGCAGAGTTGGAACTCGTAAAGGCCCGGTGCCGGAAAGATCGCGGGCCGGATGGCCCAAGCGACATTGACAACCGGTCGTTGGAGCGACAGCCGAACGGAAGATACTTTCACTAGAGCCTGTTATTGACTTTCCCATCCGAATGCTTGTTTGAGCATAGTGACGATGCTGGCCAGCCAGTGCCACCCGGCCAGCGTGATCGTCAGCCGCTCGTAGTCTCGCCTCGGCAGCAGAACGAACCCCTTCTTCGCCTCGGTGTGCTTGACCACTTTC
>JANXTU010000513.1 GCA_025352235.1 Fimbriiglobus sp. | reverse complement strand
TCGCTGATCCACGACGACCTGCCGGCGATGGACGACGACGACCTGCGGCGCGGCTTGCCGACGTGCCATGTGAAATTCGGCGAAGCGTTGGCGATCCTCGCCGGGGACGGCCTGCTGACGCTGGCCTTCGAGACGGTGGCCCGGGGTTACCCGGCCAAAACCGCGGCGGTTAGCATTGTTGAACTATCAAACGGTGCCGGGGCCCACGGGATGGTCGGCGGGCAAGTCCTCGACCTCGCTGCGGAAGGGCGGATTCGATCTGGTACGCAGTACGAGTCCGGGAATGCGAACCCGACCGTCACCGACTTGGAAGCGATTCACCGCCGCAAGACCGGGGCGTTGTTCCGGAGTTCGCTGCGGCTCGGGCTGATGGCGGCGCAGGCCGAACGCGACACCGGCATCGATTTCGACGGTGTGATGTCGTTCGATATTTACGCCAACGCCTTCGGCCTGCTCTTCCAGATCACGGACGACTTGCTCGACGTGGGCAGCACCGCCGAGGTCACGGGCAAACGCGTCGGCAAAGACGCGGCTAAGGGAAAGCTGACCTACCCCGTCCTTTTGGGTTTGGACGCAAGCCGGAAGCGGGCCCAAGAATTGGCCGACAAAGCCATCTGGGCCGCAAATACTTTCGGCGAACGCGGGAAGCCGCTGGCCGACTTGGCGAGGTTCGTAGTCGATCGGGATCGGTGATTTGCAGGTCACGCTCTGCGTGACGACTTTGAAAAAACCCGTCACGCCCAGCGTGACTTATGGCTGGGTCCTAGATATGCCAGAGTTCCTCAATAAAATCCAATCGCCGGCCGACCTCCACAAGCTGAGCGAGGAACAGCTCGGCAAGCTCACCCAAGAAATCCGGGACGAACTCGTTCAAGTCATGACGGCCCGGCCGGCGCACTTCGCCAGCAACTTGGGCGTCGTTGAACTCTGTCTCGCCCTCCACCTGACCTACGATTTCAGCCGGGACCGGATCATCTGGGACACCGGTCATCAGATCTACCCGCACAAACTCATCACGGGGCGGTTCGCCAACTTCCGCAGCATTCGCACCAAAGGCGGGTTGATGGGCTTCCCCAATCCGGCCGAGTCGCCCTACGATTTGTTCGTGACGGGGCACGCCGGGGCGAGCGTCTCCACGATCTCCGGGTTGAAAGCGGGCGATGATCTTCTCGGCGAATCGGATCGCCACGCGGTCGCCGTCATCGGAGACGGGGCGCTGCCGTCGGGCATGGTCTTCGAAGCGTTCAACAACATCTCGGGGATGAATCAGAACTGCCTCGTGGTGCTCAACGACAACAAGATGGGCATCTGCCCCCGCACCGGCGGCTTGGCCCAACGGCTCGATCATTACCGGCTCAGCGGCATTTATCAATCCGGCAAGAAGACCCTGAACGACCTGTTGAAGTCGATCCCGCTAATAGGGGAGCCGGCCCGCGCGTCGCTCGAAGGGATGCGCGACGCGATGAAGATGTATTTCAAAGAAGGGATGCTCTTCGAAGAATTCGGCTTCCGCTACTTCGGCCCCGTCGATGGCCACGACCTGAAAGGCCTCCGTAAGATCTTGAAGGAACTAAAGAATCAAAAAGGCCCGTTGCTTCTGCACATCTTTACGAATAAAGGCCACGGCGTTTCGCAAGCGGCCGAGGATCCAGTCACCTACCACAGTCCCGGCATCTTCGAGTGCGTCGGCGAGAACAACGAAGACATCCGCCTGAAAAAAGGCGGTGCCAAAGCCTATACCGATGCCATGTCCGGGGCGATCTACCGATCCTTGCAAGCCGATCCGAAGTCGTGCGTCATCACGGCGGCGATGTGCCAAGGGAACAAACTGGAGAAAGTCCGCAGCGATTTCCCGAAGCAATTCTTCGACAGTGGCATCTGCGAATCGCACGCCGTGGCCTTCGCGGCCGGCATGGCGAAAGCCGGGGCGAAGCCGATCGTCGACATCTACAGCACCTTCCTGCAGCGCAGCTTCGACCAGATCTTTCAAGAAGTCTGCCTGCAAAATCTGCCGGTGGTCTTCACCGTCGACCGCGCCGGCATCGTCGGCCCGGACGGCCCCACGCACCACGGCTGCTTCGACATCCCGTACCTGCGGCTCTTCCCGAACATGACGAGCCTCGCACCGGCCGACGAAGCCGACATTGAACCGATGCTGCAGTGGGCCCAGAAACAACCGGGCCCCGTCAGCATCCGCTACCCGCGCGCGAATCTGGAAACGATCCCGCGCAGTAAGCCGCACCAACCGATCGAGATGGGCAAGGCCGAGGTGCTGGTCGAAGGCAAGGACGGCGTGTTCCTCGCCTTCGGCACCACGGCGACGGCATGCCTCACGGCCGCGAAGAACCTCCGCGAAGACGGCATCAACATCGGTGTCATCTCGGCACGCTTTGTCAAACCGCTCGATACCGCGACGATCCTGAGAGCCATCGAACACCTGCCGCTGGTAGTCACGGTGGAGGAAGGTACGCTGCTCGGGGGATTCGGCTCGGCCATCCTCGAAGCGGCCAACGCCGCGGGCCTCGACACCCGGCACGTCGTCCGCCGGGGCTACCCGGACAAGTTCATCGAGCACGGTGACCGCAACGAACTCCTCGCCGACCTCGGGCTCGACGCGGCCGGATTGGCCGAGACGGTGAAGGCGTTCCGCGCCGAACCCATCGACGAACTGACTCCCGCCGGGGTCCGCTGAGGTGGCCGTTCACAAAATCCGTCTGCGCGGCGCATGGAAAATTGAACGCCACGCCGACGGTTCGGCCGTATTCGAACGGGCCTTCGGTTCCCCGCGAAGTCTCGATACCGGGGAGTCGGTCTGGCTGGTCTGCGAGCGTTTACCGGGGCGTGGCGCGGTATCGGTGAATAAGTTGATGATTGGTGACGCCATTGCTGGGGCCGCATTTGCAGGAAATGTGACCGCTGCGATGCTGCCGAGGAATCATGTCCGGTTCGAATTGCAGGCGGTCGGCGACGCGGATTTGGGCGAGGTGGGGTTGGAGTTTCGGTCAAATTAGCCGCGAGACAAAGTCGAGCGCGGGCAAGGAGTGAGTGGTCCAAGATACTAAATCGAAAAACGCCACGGGACATCCCGTGGCGTTTTTCGTTGAACCGCAGTTGATTACCGCTTGGAGAACTGCGTTCCCCGGCGAGCGCCGCGGAGACCGTACTTCTTGCGTTCCTTCATGCGGCTGTCCCGGGTGAGGAAGCCGCTGTCGCGGAGTTTCTTGACCATGCCGAGAGCGGGATCGTCGGGGAGGGCCATGACCGGAGTACCGAGGACTGCGTCGACGGGTGCCGGGGCATTCGGATCGGCGACCGGCTTCGGGCCTTCTTTGACTTGGGCCTTGTAGCCCTTGACCATCGTCACGTGGTTGCGCGTGATGATCTTTTGCTCGCTCTTGGGCGAGAACATCGTCTTGACGGCGCGAGCGAGGCCCTGCTTGATCGCGTCGGCTTGGCCGGTGATGCCGCCGCCGTTGACACGGACGATGACATCGACGCGGGTCAGTTGGTCGGTGATGATCAGCGGCGAGGCCACGGCCCCGCGATCCTTCTCTTCCGAGAAGTAGTCTTCGAGCGTCCGCTCGTTGACCGTGATCGTCCCCTTGCCTTCGCAGACGCGGACGCGGGCCACAGCAGTTTTCCGCCGGCCGGTGCCGAGGTAGTATGTGACTTTCTTCTTCTCTGCCATGGCGGGAAAATCCTGGGCGAGCCGCCCGCGTCAGCGGACGGATTCGGTGTGGGCGAGCCGTACTCCGTAAGGAGTCCGGTGATTAAGCCTTGGAAGAATGATCGATCTTGAAAGCGACGGGCTGCTGGGCTTGGTGCTCGTGGACCGGCCCCGCGAAAATCTTGAGTTTGGTCATCTGCTTGTAGCCGAGCGGACCGCTGTTGATCATCCGCTTGACGGCGAGCCGGATGATTTCTTCCGGCTTGCGGTCGCGCATGTCTTTGGCTGGAATGATTTTTTGGCCGCCGGCGTAGTGCGAGTACGTCTGGTAGGCTTTGTCTTCCCACTTCTTGCCGGTGAACTTCACCTTCTCCGCATTGACGATCACGACGAAATCGCCGGTGTCGCAATGGGGGGTGAACGTCGGCTTGTGCTTGCCGCGCAAGAGGTTGGAGATCGTAACGGCCAGGCGGCCGACGACGAGATCGGTAGCGTCGATGACGTACCACTGGGGGGTGTTGGTTTCCCGAGTGGCCATGAATGTGGACATTGCGGCTGAACCCTTGCAGACTGCGAAACACTCGGCGATTCCGAAGACGGATATAGTAAAGCGCCGCCGGGGGTCGTCAAGGGCGCAACGGCGAATGACGAATCCGATTGGCCAGCGGCACCGCAGTTTGGATAATGTCGCTATCCGAGTTCCGATGGAGCCACACCGATGCGACGGATTTGCGTTTTGATGGTCGCGGTGGCCGGCTCCCCCGCCTTGGCCACCGAGCCGAAGATTGAATCGGGGGAGGTGAAGTTCGCGCAGACGGACGCCGCCTCCAAGGTCCCCGAAATGTACCGGCTCGAAAATTGCACGTTCCGGTACGAATTGAAGCCGAAGTACAGCCTGCCGAACGCGGGGGTCGACGTGTTCTCGTTGACGTTCCCCTCGGCCGTGAAGACGACCAGTGCCGCAAACAACGTCGTTTACGCCGAATACTACCGGCCCCGCACACTCGGCCAGCACCCGGCCATGATCGTGCTCGACATCCTCGACGGCGCCCAAGTCGTCTCGCGGGCCGAAGCGCTTTGGCTCGCCCAGCACAACATTCCAGCACTCGTCGTCTTCATGGCCCACTACGGCCCGCGTCGCGAACCCGGTTCCAAAGAGCGATTTCTTTCCACCGACGTCGACAAGTCGGTGGCGAACGTCCGACAGACCGTCCTCGATTGCCGGTTGGCCCTCGCGTGGCTCGAAGCGCGGCCCGAAGTCGACCCGAAGAAACTCGGCGTCCTCGGCACCAGTCTCGGCAGTTTCGTCGGCGGCATCTTCGGCGGCATCGAACCGAAAATCCATTCGGTCAGCCTGCTTTTGGGCGGCGGTGGCTTGGTCGAGTCGTTCGCCGAGCACCCGATCGGCCTGCTACTGACGCCGGTCTTCAAACTCGCGGGCATCACGATGGAGAAACTGAAAAAGGCGATTGACCCGATCGACCCGATCACATACTCCGACCAGTTGAAAACCAAGAAACTGTTGCTGATCGCGGCGAGCAACGACGACGTTGTCCCGCCGGTGGCCATGAAGCGACTTTGGGAAGCGACCGGCAAACCGGAGATGATCTGGATTGAAGCGACCCACGTCGGCTCCGCCCTCTACCTGTTTCAGATGATGCGCGCCGTCATTAAAAACGCGAATGATTGAAAGGATCGCCATGACCGAATACGTCTCCCTCACCCTACTCGCCGATCCCGGCGAAACCGAAGCGCTGTTCCGCAGCCGCCTCACGGAACTGTGGTCGCACATGCTGAAAACGTCCCCGGCCGATTACGAGAGGATTTACTCCGAGGCGGTGGAATTCGAACCCTCGCGGGATGTGTTGACACGCCGATACATGGTCGATCCGACCGTCCTCCCGGCGCTGCTGCCGATTCTGGAAAGCCGCAGCCTCTTCGCTTTGCCCGTCGATGTCGATGAGCTGTACAGCAAAGCGGAAGCGTCTTCGAACGAGTATTTTCAGATCGAGCATTGATCCGGGACCGGTACATCCCACGGCCACACGATTTTTCTTCGCGCTACCTTCCTTACAACTGCGACAACCCATTCGCGCCGTTAGTGTCACGCGGAATTCCCAGCTGTTTGTCTGGGCGGCGATAGGCACCGGTGTGCGGAGGGGTTAGACTCTACCGAACTCCCCACGCCCGCGCCCGCCTCTATGATCTCCCCGGCCCGCTACCCCGACGCAACCGCCCCGGATCGTGCGATCCGGGTGTTGCTCGTGGACGACCAAGCTATCGTCGGCGAATCGGTCCGCCGGATGTTGGCCGACGATCCCGCCATCGAATTCCATTTTTGCCAAGACCCGGCCCGAGCGATCCCAACAGCCAACCGCATTCGGCCGACGGTGATCCTCCAAGACCTCGTCATGCCCGAAGTCGACGGCCTCTTACTCGTGAAGTTCTACCGGGCCAACCGGGCCACCCGGGATGTGCCGATGGTGGTGCTGTCGAGCAAAGAAGAACCGGTGGTGAAAGCGAAGGCCTTCGCACTGGGCGCGAACGACTACTTGGTGAAGCTGCCGGACAAGATCGAACTGATCGCCCGCATCCGCTACCATTCGCAGGCCTATCGCAACCTCGTCGAACGCAACCAGGCCTACGCCCAACTCGCCGAGAGCCAGCGCGAACTCGCGGGGGAACTCCGTCGGGCGGCACAGTACGTCGAGTCGCTGTTGCCGCCGCCGTTGACGGGGGACGTAACCATCGGCTGGCGCTTCGTGCCGAATGCTTCGCTCGGCGGAGACATCTTCGGCTTCCACTGGCACGATCCGGATCACTTGGTCCTCTACCTGCTCGACGTCAGTGGCCACGGCGTCGGTTCGGCGCTGCTCGCGGTTTCCGCGGCCAACGTGATTTCGAACCGCTCGCTGGCCGACACCGACTTCCTCGATCCGGCACAGGTGATGAGCCGGTTGAACGACGTCTTTCAGATGGATCGCCAAGACGGCAAATACTTCACCATCTTTTACGGCGTATTCGAGAAGTCGACGCGGCTCTTGAGGTTCTGCAATGCGGCGCACCCGGCCGCATTGCTCTACACCGATGCGGGCATCCGACAGTTCGAATCGATGAATCCGTGGATCGGGATGATGCCGCCCGGGTATCCGTTCGACGGCGGGGAGATCGAATTGGTCCGCGGCGCCCGGATGCTCGTGTTCAGCGACGGCGCCTTCGAGATCGAGAAGGCCGACGACAGCATGTGGACCTGGGAAGAATTCTTGGATTACTTGGCGCCGCAGGCCGCCAACCCGACTTTGATGGACGATCTCTACGCCCGCCTGAAGGACTTGCGGGGCGTGGATGTGCTCACGGATGACCTGTCGATTCTGGACATCCGATTTTGACGAGGCCCCGATGATCCGGCTCTCCGACTACCGCATTCAAACCCGGCTCTACGCGCTGCTGATCTTCAGTTGCGTGGGGCTCGG
>JANXTU010000490.1 GCA_025352235.1 Fimbriiglobus sp. | reverse complement strand
GACTGGCCAGCGCGGAGCCAATTGCGGAAAATAGTTTTCACTCGGAATCCTCTTCGGCGTACAGATCTGCGGGATGCGTCTCCATCCACAGACCCCGGAAACCGTCGAGGATTTCAAGATTCTTGGCATTCCCAGAAAAATTGCGGGTCGAGATCGCGCTTGGTTGAGGACTAGCGATGCAACAGTTGCATTGTCTAATAACGCACCTTGGCTAATTGCCGAATTCACAAGACGATTAATACACAAGCTCCGAACGACTTAAGTGAAGGACTCGAAATGTTTTGCCCGCAATGTCTGTCTGACTCAAAGTGGATTGCAACCCGTCGTATCGCCGGAAGGAGTACGGACATGGACTTGCGCGGATCAGAAATGCAAATATGCCAACATCCCATGCCGTTACGCCGAAAACCATTCTGACTTTCCTGCCGTTCCAGTGTGCTTCGTCGGCAATACCGGCCATGGCAAAACAGCGTATCTCGCCGCATCATTTAAGCAGTTTGACACAATCTCCAACTTCAATATCTGGCCTAACTTTTTCACTGAATCACTTGATGATGTGGCTTACGGAGATTTCCGACTCCGACTTGCTCAGTACGAAAGCGGATCGCTAGAAGCCTCTGACCTCGGCTTGCTCCCACCTGCTATCGTCCGCTGCCACAATATACCACGAGTCGGGGGTTGCCAGTTAATCTTCTTGGATAACGGTGGGGAAGCGTTCGATGACAACTCGTTAAGAACTACGCAACACGCTTCGCATCTCGCCAATACAGCTACCGTTGTCTGGCTCGCCAGTCTTGTCGATGGTACCAAGCAAGGCGCGCTTACCCCCACTCAAGAGTTGCTGAGGACTTTAAACATATACAAAACCGCCATCGCGAACCTCGGGTCCAACACTAAAAACCAAACCGTCGTTCTCACCTTGACCAAAGGCGAGCGGCTCGTGGGCCTCAAAGGCTTCCCCGCATCGGCGAAAGCCATCCTCCAAGACGACCTCACCGACCGCGCGGCCGACCCGTGAGCCAAGCTCGATGTCGTCGACCGCGACCTGCGCGCTTGGCTCCTCACCACCGAATACGCCGGGTTGATCAATCAATTCACCTTCGGCTTCAAACAGCTGCGCATCTGCGTCGTCTCGGCGCAGGGCCGCGAATTCGACGAGTCCGAGCAGCGTTCGTTCGAACCCAAAGCGATTCTCTCCCCCTTGTTCTGGCTCTGGCGCATCGAACGCCCTGGTGTCTGGGTCGAAGTCGGTGACAAGAAGGAGTTTTTCCTCTCGCTCAGCGAAGCCCTGCGGAGCGACTGGCCTTCCGGGGCGGTCGTGCGCATTGGCGAAGGCATCCACTACCTCGCCGCGGCGGTCGAATTGAAAAAGCCGATCACCCTCCGCGGCGATGGGGATCGCACCGCGACGACCATCCGCGGTCGCGGCGGCGAGTTCGTCTTCGGCATCGGCACCGCCGGCACCGTCCATTTCGAAAACCTGACGATCGAACGGATCGCCGACGCCGGCGACGTCGTCCGGGTCATGGGCGGCGCGTTCACGGCCCAATCGGTCGCCTTCAAACAGGGGATCGTCCCGGCCGACGCCGGGAGCAAACACCCCATCGGCAACGGACTCTCCGCCGGGAAGAATGCGATGGTGACCTTGAAGGCGTGCCACTTTCAAGGCAATGGCCGGACGGGGCTGTGGGGCTTCGGTTCCGCGCAATTGACCCTCGCCGATTGCGTGCATTCCAACAACAAACACGGCTTGATGCTCACGGGCGCGTGCGTCGCCACCGCGCTGCGGACCGCGTTCGAGTCCAACCGTCACCACGGCATTTGGATCCACGACCAATGCCGGCTCGAGATGACCGGAGGCCGGTTGAACGCCAATAAGAAAGAAGGCCTGCGGGCCGTCGGCACGGCGCGGATCGCCCTGAAGGACGTCGCCTGCGTCGGGAACCTCGGGCGCGGCGTCGAATTGCGGGAAAACACCGTAGCCAAGATCGACGGGGGCCAGTTCAACGGCAACCGCGACGGCATCGCGCTGATCGGCGACAGCCGCGCCGAATTGATGCGCATTGCGGCGCAAGAGAACGTCGTCAGCGGCGTGGCGAGCGAGGGAAACAGCGGCGGGAAAATCGCGGAGGCGACCCTCACCGGCAACACCGCCTACGGGCTGCACCTCAGTGGGAACTCGACGTTGGACGCCAAAGCCTGCGAAACGCGCGGGAACACGCTTTCGGGCGGCTTGGTCGAGACGACGGTCCACTGGCGGGTCCGCGTCGTCGACTGTGGCAGAATCCTCGACAAACGCCGGAGTCGCTTCGGATTGTGAAGTGGACCCCATTCACTGGACCAAAAATCGCTTCGCACTGTATGCAGTCATCGGGCGTCCCGGCCGCCCCCCGGTGTCGTTCGTCTGGGTGACGCTGCCGTTCAACACCGCGACCTCGATGGGTCGGCTGGTGCTCCACGTGCTGCTCTCCTTCGCGCAGTTCGAGCGACCGGGCAGCTCGAAGAGTTGGTGGTGAACCAAATCCGGCGGGTAGGCCGCGATCTCAAAGTGTTGCATGAGGTGCTCGCCGAGGCCCGGCGGCAGGACGATGCCCTAAATTACGGCCTCAAACGCGTCACAATATCCGAGAGTGACAGGATCGCTATTCCGATCTCGTGACACCTGATCGAACAAGCCGATTGAGCGGATCCTATTCCCGTTCGACGACCGCGAACAGCTCGGCCATGCTCATCGCCAGCGCCGCAGCGAGTCGCTCGATATTGACGAGCGCCAGGTTGCGCGTGCCGCGCTCGACGTCGCTCAGGTAGGTGCGGTGGATGCGGGCCTTTTCGGCCAGGTCTTCCTGCGTGAGCCCCAGGGCTTCCCGCCGCGTTTTCACGGCGAAGCCGAAGCGTTCGCGGATGTCGGCGCGGCCTTTCTTTTTTTCCATCCGCCGAGGATGCGGTTCTGTAGCCTATGCGTGTATCGACGATTCCCGACGCTTTCCCGACGCTTTCCCGACGCCCATTCCGGACGGAGACGCCTCCCATGCACCCCGCGCTCTTGTACACCGCCCGCTACGGCCCCGAGATCGCCGAGTGGCTCTTCGCGAACCGCGACCGTATCGGCAGCGGGTTCCAGCGCTTCGGTGAGCCCATCTTCGATTCCCTCTCGGGCCGCTCGCAGGGCATCGGCCGCATCGGCAATGTCATCGTCGCTCAGCGCGACGGCCACCGCGAAGTGATCGGTCTGCTCCACCGCCAGGAGAGCAAGATCGACGGCATCGGCCGGGCCGTCGATGGCGTCGCGGAGGCCGTGGACGGGCTCGCCACCGGCTAGGCCGGCCTGGCGGCCTCGCTCGACCTCCTGACCTCGCTCTCGGCGGTGACGCTCGGCGTCTCGGTGCTCGCGCCCGCGATCCTGCTCCTGCAGTTCCACGCCGTCCACCGCCGGCTCGACGGGATCTCGTCCGATGTCCGGGCGATCCAGGATCGGCTCGAGATCAAGGACGCCTCCGACTTGGACGCCGGACTGACGTTCCTCTCGAACGCCGGGCCCACCGGCCACAGCTCCGGCGACGCGAAGGCCGCCGCTCTGATCTCGGCCAACAACGAGCTCACCCGGAGCCGGAGCTTTTACGCGAGGCTACTCGCCTTCGAGATCGCCAAGGGATCGGCCGCGCATCCCAAGGTCTCGTGGCTGCTGGCGCGACACTTGACGGTCGCGACCCTCGGATTGGCCGCCTGCCATTTGCAGCAGGGCGATGTCGGCCTCACCCGGGAGGCTCTCCGCAGAACGATTCCCGCGCTGCGGGATCACGCCGCGGCCGTGTTTGGCCGGACAGTCGGGGCGGACCCGTCGCCCATGCGCTTCCTGATGCCCGCGATGAAGGAGCACGGCGTGACCTTGGAATCACTGGCCGAACTCTACCGCCGGAGCGTCGCCGAGTTCTTCGAGGAGCACCTGCGCGGGCACGCCGTCCCCGCCCGCGATCCCCGGTTTTTCAAAGCGTCGACCGTGCGGCGGCTGCGGTGTGAATGGATCGAGGCCACGGCCGCGATCGAGGAGGTCAACCGCATCCGCGGCCTCGAGCTCGCCGTCGGCCATTGCGTGACGCACGGGTTGAACTACCTCGACCTCGAACGGCAGATCCTCGCGGACCTCGACGCCCGCAAGCCGGCCGAGGGGGACTGCTACGCATTCTTCCCGGCGCCCGCATCGGCGCCCGGCGCCTGATCGACCGAATCTTCGAGTTCGTCGGGGCATTCTCCGAACGCGACCGACTGCCGACGGTTCGAGTTCGCTCTCCCACCCCATCTACGAACACCCCACCCCGAATCCCAGTCCGCCTAAATTCCGGGCCCAAACGCGTCATAATCCTTGAGTGCGAAGTTATCGCTCGCCCGGCAGCTGCACCCGTCCCGCAGCCGGCGCTCCTCGACGGCGTCCGCCCCCGTCCACTTCCCCGTCCCGCGAGTCGTCCCCATGCGCAAGCTCGTCCTCCGCGCCCGCGGCGGTGGCGCCGCCGGCCGCGTGCTCCTCCCGGCACCCCGGCCCATCGGCACGCC
>JANXTU010000472.1 GCA_025352235.1 Fimbriiglobus sp. | reverse complement strand
CGATTGAGTTTCGGGCAGAAACAGTCACCCCCTCTCCGCTTCGGAGAGGGGGCCGGGGGGTGAGGTCTCAGTTGGAATTGCAGGCGGTTCAAATGCTGCCAGAAAGATTTGCCACACCCGTTGCTGGTGGCACCGGCGTCGCCGGTGCGTGGCACGCCCGGGGGCCGCCCCGGATTCCGGATGCGTCCGATCCCGCGCACCGGCGGGACGCCGGGGCCACCAGCGGGCTTAGCGCCCGACGGGCGCCAACGCCATTCCCCTCACTCCGTTGTAGCTTCATCCACACGACACCCCTCCCTCGTCGATGAGACCGCCGCCATGCGCTTCGTACCTTGGATCGTCGCCGGAGGGCTGACGTTCGCCCTCTGCGCCTTGCCCCTGTTCGGCCAACCCGCCGACAAACCGGCGCCCACCTCCGAAGGGCCGAAGGCCGTCAAACTGCCGCTGACCCGTGTCGTGTTGTTCAACGCCGGCTTCGGCTACTTCGAACGCACCGGCACCATCGACGGCCCATCCAAGCTCGCCCTGAAGGTGAACGAAGAAGACATCAACGATTTGATCCTGACGCTCATGGTCAACGACCCTTCGGGCACGGCCCGTGCCGTCACCTACGACAACCGCGCCCCGGCCGAGATCACGCTGAAAGCCTTCGCCATCGACCTCACCGAGAACCCGTCCATCGGCAACCTGCTGCACCAAGTGCGCGGGGAGAAGGTCGAGATCACCGAAGTCAGTGGTTCGACCATCGCGGGGAGCATCGTCAGCGTCACCAAGCCCGAACCGAGGGTTAAGACATCGGGGTTGCCCGGCGAAGAATCGAAAACGACCGTCGTCCCCGCCCCCGAAGGGTCGGAGCAAGTCGGCGTGTTCACCGAAGATGGCCTGCAAACGGTAGCGCTCGCCAAGATCAAGAAGGTCAAGTTCACCAAGCCCGAACTCCAAGCGGAGTTCAAGAAAGCCCTCGAAGCGTTGGCCAATGCCCGTGGTGCGGCGACCAAGTCCGTCGGCGTGTCGTTCCCCGGCGCGGGCGTGCGCAAGGTCAGCGTCGGCTACGTCACCGAAGCGCCGCTCTGGAAGCCGACCTACCGCCTGACCGTCGGCGACGGCGCCCCGAAGATCGTCGGGCTCGCGGCCGTGGAAAACACGACCGACGAAGACTGGGAGAACGTGAAGATCAAACTCGTCTCGGGCCGGCCGATGGCGTTCACGATGGACCTGTACGATCCGCTGTTTGTGCCCCGCCCGCAGGTCGAGCAAGAGCTGTATGCGTCGCTGAAACCGCCGGTTTACCAAGGCCCAGCCCAAGGGATGATGGGCGGCGGCTTCGGCAACCTCGGCAACGGCGTTGCGCAAGGCGGGGGCCAAGGTGGATTCGGCGGTGGCCAAGGCGGTTTTGGCGGTGGTAGAAACTTGGGCGTCGGCGGTGGAGCCTTGGGCAACTCAGGTGGCAACTTAGGTGGCCAATTCGGAGTCCAAGGTGGTGCATTCGGCCAGTACTCCAACGTGCTGGCGCGGCCGTCGGTCCGCAGCCTCCTCGGCAACCGGCTCGATCACGAAAGCTACCGGGCCCGCGTCGCGGCGCCTTTGGCCCCGGTCGCCCCGTCCTCCTTGCCCACGGCCGCGGCCAAGGGGATGAACCTCGGCGAATCGTTTGAATACCAAGTCCTCGAACCCGTCAGCTTGCCGCGGTTCAAATCGGCCCTGCTGCCGATCGTGAACGAAACCATCGAAATGGAACGCATCAGCCTGTTCACCAAAGAAGTGTTGTCGACCCACCCGCTGAAGGGATTGCGACTGAAGAACACCTCGAAACTGTTCCTCGCCCAGGGGCCGGTGACGGTCTTCGAGGGGGACACCGTCGCGGGGCAGGCCCGGCTGGCGGACGTCAAGCCGGGGGAAACGCGGTTGCTCAGCTACGCCATCGATCTGGACGTCGCGATGACGGCGACCGACGAAGTGCGCGAGACCAAATCGCTCTCGGTGAAGATCGTCGCGGGGGAAGTGCGGGTGGCCACGCGGCAGAAAGCGACCGCGAAATTCACCGCCTTCAATAAGAGTGCCGAAGCGCGGACGATCTGGATCACGCAGGCCAAGAAGACCGATTGGAAATTGATCGCCCCGACGAAGGCCGCGGAAACCACGGCCGACTTGGAGCGCTTCGAATTGAAAGTCTCGGCCGGCAAGGAAGCGAGTCTGGACATCGTCGAAGAACGGGACGTGACCGAAACGACTTCGCTGCTCGCGATTTTGGACGCCACGGTCATTCGCTTCTCGAAAATGGACGTGGCCAGCCCCGCGGTGAAGGCGGCACTCGCCAAAGTCCAAGAGGCGATGCCGGCCCCGCGCCTCAATGAGATCGCCATCGCCGAGGAAGAGGCGGCGCTGAAAACCATTAACGAAGCCCAAGCCCGGATGCGCAGCAACCTCGCCGTCGCGGACAAGGCGTCGGACATCTACAAGCGCTACTTGAAGAAGTTCGACGATCAAGAGACCGAGATCGAGAATCGCCAGACCAAGATCGTGGAATTGAACAAACTCAAACTGAAGCTGGCGAAGGAATTCAAGGAGATGGTGGCGGGGTTGAACGCGGAATAAGCTTGACCGCGACGCGGAGTCTCCCCCTCATGCATTTCTCACGGGTCGCGCTGTAACACGGCCCTCGGGTGTGTGTTACCTTGGCACTGCCCCCATCGCGGACCCGTGAGATACCGTCATGACATCCCGACTGATCAAAGCGGCCGCGTTCGCGGTGGCCGCATTTTCCTCGATGTTACTCTTGTCTGGCCCGCAATATGCCATCGCCCAAAAAGGTATTTTCAAGAACAAACTGAAAGCCGGCGAGACGGTCGCCGACAAGCCGCTCACCGCGGACGAGTCGGCCTTCTTCGAGAAGAAGATCCGGCCGGTGCTCGTCGAAAAGTGTTACTCGTGCCACACCGCCGAGACGCCCAAGGGGGCCAAGGGCGGCCTCGTGCTCGACACCAAAGCGGGGATGCTGAAGGGGGGCGAAGCCGGCCCGGCCGTCATCGCGGGGAACGCGAAGAAGAGCCCCATCCTCAAAGCGATGAAGGGGGATGAACTCAACCAGATGCCGCCGAAGGACAAGCTGAGCGCCGACGTCATCGCCGACTTCGAAAAGTGGATCGCGATGGGGGCGCCCGACCCGCGCACCGGGAAAGCCGGTGCGACCTCCAAACCGATCGACATCGCGAAGGGCAAGGAGCACTGGGCCTTTCAGCCGGTGAAGTCGACGGCGATTCCGACGGGCAAGGACCAACCGATCGATGCCTTCGTGCTGAAAACCCTCGTCGATAAGACTTTGACACCGGCAGCACCCGCCGACAAACCGACGCTGCTCCGCCGGATTTATTTCGACCTCGTCGGCTTGCCGCCGACGCCGGATCAACTCGACGCCTTCCTGAAGGACACGAGTGCGAAGGCGGTGGAACACGTAATCGACGAACTGCTGGCCAGCCCACAATTCGGCGAGCGCTGGGGCCGGCACTGGCTCGACGTGGCCCGCTACGCCGAATCGAGCGGCAAAGAAACGAACATCGTCTACCCGTTCGCGTGGCGCTACCGCGATTACGTCATCAACGCGTTCAACAAAGACAAGCCGTACGACCAGTTCCTCCAAGAGCAACTTGCCGGGGATTTGCTGCCGTCCAAGAACGACACCGAGAAAGCCGAGCATCTCATCGCCACCGGCTACCTCGCCCTCGGGGCGAAGAGCCACAACGAACGCAACGCCCGCCAGTTCCAACTCGATGTCGCCGACGAACAGATCGACGCCTTCAGCCAAGGGATGCTCGGCATCACCATCAGTTGCGCCCGTTGCCACGACCACAAATTCGACCCGATCCCGACGAAAGACTACTACGCCCTCGCCGGGATCTTCACGAGCACCGAGACCAAATACGGCACCGCCCGCACCGTCGGCAGCATCCAAGCGGCGCCGCTCGTCGAACTCCCCGCGAAGGCCGATGTGCCCGTCGGCACGATGCTGACGAAGGCCGAGGTCGAGAAATTGAAGACCCGCCAAACCGACCTGAAGAAACAACGCGAAGAGGCCGTCGAAGCCGGGAAAAAAGACCCGCAGTTGAACGTCCGGTTGCTCGGTATCACCGCGCAACTTTCGACGGTCGAGAAACAACTCGGCTATTACGACGCCGACGGCAACCCGAAGAAGATGGCCATGGGTGTGAGCGACCGCACCTTCGGCCGCGACATGCCAATCTACACACGCGGCGAACTGAGCAAACCGGGCGAGACCGCCCCGCGCGGCTTCGCCCAGGTGATCGCGCCCGCCGCGCCGAAGATCAAGACCGGCAGCGGTCGGTTGGAACTCGCGGAATGGGTCGCCAGCCCGGCGAACCCCCTGACGGCCCGCGTCTACGTCAACCGCATTTGGGGCCACCTCTTCGGCCGGGGCCTCGTGGCGAGCGCCGACAACTTCGGAACCGCCGGGCAGAAACCGACTCACCCGGAGTTGCTAGATTACCTCGCGGGGCAGCTCGTAAAAAAAGGTTGGAGCACGAAGGCGATCGTCAAGGAACTCATGCTCAGCCGGACGTACCAGCAAGCGAGTACCCACGACGAGGCCAACGCCGCGACCGACCCGGACAACGATTACCTGTGGCGGATGAGCAAGCGCCGGCTCGACGCCGAGGCGATCCGCGACGCGATGCTCGCCGTCAGCGGCGAACTCGACAAGGTCGCCCCGACCGGCTCACCGCTGCAAAAACTCGAAGGGCCGACCCAACAGATCGGCCGCTTCGGAGGACTCGGCAACCTCAACGAGAACACCAAGCGCTCCGTCTATCTGCCGATCCTCCGCGACCTCACGCCCGAGGCGCTCGACCACTTCGACTTCCCCGACGCCAGCTTGGTCAGCGGCCACCGCGACGATACCAGCGTGCCGTCGCAGGCCCTTTACCTGATGAACAACGCGAGTGTGATGAAGCTCGCCGAGAAGGGGGCCGAGAAACTGATCGCGAAGTATCTATCGCCGACCGAGCGCATCGAAGCGGCGTTCAAACTCGCCTTCGGCCGCGGGGCCAGCAAGACCGAAGCGAAAGCCGCCGAGGGATTCTTGGCCAAGATGCAGAAGTCCGGCACCCGCGCCGGCGGCGAGAAGGCCGCCTGGTCGGCGCTGCTGCAAGCGCTCTACGGCACGGCCGAGTTCCGGTACATCGACTGAGGTCTTGATCCCGGAGGGATCGCAGAAATTAGCCGGTGGTCAACGACCACCGGATCTGAATGCCAGAAGAGACTCGACCCCGGAGGGGTCGCAGAAGGTAATGGATCAACGACTGCGACCCCTCCGGGGTCGAAAATAATCCTGACGCAAACCGGTGGTCTTCGCTGCGCTCGACACACCGGCTAATTTCTGCGATCCCTCCGGGATCAAGAGTTTGAACCCGATACCCGATACCCCGAGCAGACCCATGATCACCTACGCCGAAACCCCTCGTGGTCTCTCCCGCCGGGCCGCCCTTCAACTGGGGTCGTGCGGCTTCGGGTACCTCGCCTTTGCGGGGTTGCAGGGGCTGCAATCCCAAGCGGCCGAAGCCGCAGCGGGGCCACTCAGCCCGAAGAAGCCGCCGTTGCCGGCGAAGGCCAAGCACGTCATCTTCCTCTGCATGCAGGGTGGCCCGAGCCACCTCGACACCTTCGACTACAAGCCGCAACTGACGAAAGACAACGGCAAGGCCCCGCCCGCCGGGAGCGGGCGCGGCTTTGGTGGCGGTTCGCTCCTCGGCAGCCCGTTTGAATTCAAGAAGCAAGGCCAAGCCGGCCTCTGGATGAGCGAGGTCTTCCCGAACCTCGGCAAGCAGGCCGATGAAATCTGCATCCTCAACGGCATGAACACGGCCGTCCCGGCCCACGCGCAAGCCTTCCTGCAACTGCACACCGGCACGTCGCAGTTCGTCCGCCCGAGCCTCGGTGCGTGGACGCTCTACGGCCTCGGCACCGAGAACCAAAACCTCCCCGGCTTCATCAGCCTCAACCCGCCCACGGCCGGTGGCGGCGCCCAAAACTACGGTAGCGCCTTCCTCCCGGCCGTCTTCCAAGGGACGAAGATTTCCGGCGGCGGCGGGGGCTACGGCCCGATGGGTGGCGGCGGAGGCATCGGCAAAGTTGCCAATATCGCCAACCCAAAATTGTCGACCGACAGCCAGCGAGCGCAGCTCGATTTCTTGCAAGAGTTGAACCGCGAGAAGTTGGCCAAGGACAAAGACAACGCCCAAGTCGAAGGGGTGATCCAGAGCTACGAACTCGCGTTTCGCATGCAGCGCGACGTGCCGAAAGTCATGGATCTATCTGGCGAAACCAAAGAACTGCAAGCGAGCTACGGCATCGGCGATCGGGCCACGGAAACCTTCGGCCGCGAGTGCCTGCTCGCCCGCCGCTTCGTCGAAGCCGGCGTCCGCTTCGTCGAGATCACCTATGGCAACTGGGATCAACACCGCAACCTCAAGGCCGACATCCAACGGCACGCCGGGGCCATCGACAAACCGATCGCCGGGCTGATCGCCGACCTCAAGAAACGCGGGTTGCTCAAAGACACGCTCATAGTCTGGTGCGGGGAGTTCGGTCGGACCCCGGTGGCGCAGGGCACCGACGGCCGCGATCACAACAACAAAGGCTTCAGCGCCTGGATGGCCGGCGGCGGCATCAAGGGCGGCACGACCTACGGCAAGACCGACGACCACGGCTTCGAGGCGGTCGAAGGAAAGGTCGACATCCACGATTTCCACGCGACCATCCTGCACCTGATGGGGCTGGACCACGAGAAGCTGACGTTCAAGTACGCCGGCCGCGACTTTAGACTCACGGATGTGAAGGGCCGCGTCGTGAAGGAAGTGCTGGGGTGAAGCGAGTCGGCGAGCCGAACCGCGCGGAGCGACGGTCGCACGTCACACGAGCAGCCCCGCGACATTGCGCCCCGTGGTCGCGGGCGGCAGTGATCGACCATCTCGATTCATCACCTCGACCCATTCTTCGACGATCTGGCACAGTTCGCGGTAGACTTCCGCTTCGTCCGAGCCGTGACAGCAGGGTCCAATCACACCGGGGCATTGGCCCACGAACGCATCGTCCGCGTCCGACCATTCGACGATCTTGAGATAGCGCGCCGCTTCGGTCATGATTCCGCCTCCCCTTCATCGGCTACTTGTTCACTCGTCGCAATGGCCCGGATCACTTCGCGTTCTTGGTACGGTTTGGCATCGCCACCCATTTTACCCGACACAGTCACGCGGATACCCGCGGGATGCTGAAAATTCCGATGGTCGCCTCGTCCGCCCCGGTCGGCGAACCCCGCTCGCTCCAGCGCTCGGATCAATTCGCGGATCTTTCGAGGCATTCGTCAGCCTTGACCGGTACGGATCGCTAAGCATTGCAAAAAAGCCGGAGGGTGTGAACTCCTCAGCCTACTCGCCCCTGATGGTGTCTACCCTACGAAAAACTAAGCTCAAATACGCCGGCCGCGACTT
>JANXTU010000390.1 GCA_025352235.1 Fimbriiglobus sp. | reverse complement strand
TTGGGCCGGACGAATCCGAGCAGAATGGTGTCGAGGTTCAGCAGCGTCTTCGACGCGAATCGATCTCGGAGGATCGCGGTCCACGCCGGTGAACGGCTCATGTTTTCGTTCCGCACCGCGAGGCCTTCGGTGACCCAATGCGGGCATTGGTAGTCGGTCTGGGCCAAGTTGAAAATGTGCGTGAGTTCGTGCCGCATGACCCGGCCCCAGTTGAAGGGCTTGCTCAGCCCCTTCGCTTTCGGCGAGGCCATGGCGACGACGCGGCCCGTGCAAGCGCCGATGGTGTGCAAGTCCGGCAGACCGACGGTGCGCCCGCTGAACATCTCGTGGCTATTGAAGACTTCGATCAGGATGCGGCCTTCGGGTTCGTAGGCGAATTGCTTCTTCAACTCGGCGTGCGTTTCTTCGAGGAACTCGGCCAAGAACTCGGCGAGAATCTTGTCGGTCAGCGGGTCGAACCGCACCAGATAGTGGGCCGTTTGGAGCGTCTCGTACTTCTCCAAGTGCGTGAGGACTTTGATCGAATTGGCCACGCGGACGTTGAATGGGTCGGCTTTGAATGCCGCAGCGAGCAGTTTCTTTCCTTCGACTTCGTTGCCGAGGCGGAGGTAGAGCATCCCCAAACTGGTGCGCGGGCCGCTGAGGAACGGCCGGAGTTCCGCAGCCGTCTTATAGTACTCCTCGGCTTGGGTGTACCGTTTGCGTTCGTCGAGGCACGCGGCCAACTCGTGATAAAAGAGACCGGGCTTGGTGTCGAAGGCGCCCACCTCCTTCACGGTGGCGTCGAACTCGGCTTTCTTGTTTTGCAGCAGTTGAACCCCGGCCAAGCGACCGAGGGTTTGACTGTCGCGCGGCCGCGATTGCTTCGCCTTCATCAGCAGCGCTTCGGCCGCGGGAAAATCGCCCGCGATCACTTGCATCTCGGCTTTGACCCGCAGGGCGGCGGCGTGTTTAGGATTCTGCTTCAGCGCATCGTCGGCGAATTTGTCAGCGTCCTTGAGGTCGAACTTCACGAGCGCCGCTTGGGCCTTCCCAGCGAGCGGATCGGCCGCTTTCGGGTTCATGGCCAGGGCTTTGTCGAACGCGTCGATGGCGTCGGGGCGGTTGTATTTTTCCAGCAGCAACTCCCCGGCGAGTTGCTCGGTGGGCCAGAAGCCTTTGTCTCCGGCGAGGGCGTCCTTCAAAACGTCGTTCAAGATGAAGCGGAATTGCTCCTTCAAATTGTGCCAGCGGGCGTTCTCGGCTCCGCTGAGCGCGACGTGCAGCAGATCCTCGGGGTCGGTGATGTCGTCGTCGGCGTTGCTGCGGGCGGTGTAGTGCTTCACCGCGAGGCGGAAGGTTTTGTCGGCCGCGTCCACCTCGCCGCGATCTCGCTGGATCCGAGCTTTCGTCCAGACGGCCCGCAGCTGATTCTTGTCCTTCGCGAGCACCGCGTCGGCGTCTTTCTCCGCGCCGTCCCAATCGCCGAGTTCGTAGAGCAGGTCGGCCCGCGCCGCCAGTAAGTCGAGGTTGTCGGGGAACTCTTTCTTCGCCGCGTCGAGCGCCTTGAGTGACAACTCGGTGTCACCGACGAGCCGGTGCGATTCGGCGATCCCGACGGCGGCATAGGGGGCCAGCGTTTTATCAATCTTCACTGCCGCGTCGTAGGCGGTGCGGGCCTCGTCGTAATTCCCCGCGAGCAACCGCTTCCGCGCTTCGGCGAGCGCAGTCTTGTGCGCCGGGACTTTCTTGGCGGCCGGTTTGTCCGCAGCCACCGGCGCCGACGGGGCGACGAGGAGGCACGCGACGGCGAACAAGCTGGAGATGAGCAACGCGCGCATGGCGGGGAATCTCGGAACGGGATGGACGATGCGGAATCAACGGAGTCGGATGGCCTTGCAAGCGGCCTCGTAACTGGCGTCCAGTTCCAGCGGCACGGCGAGATTCTCGTCGATCCAGAGGGGCAGGGTCGGCAGCGATTCCCCGACGGCGATGGGATAGTACCATGTGTCCAAGCGGCGGCGGCTGCCGACGCGCCGGTCGCGGAGAGTTGCGACATAGATCCCATCTTCGGCCGATCGATCGGGCCAGCCCAATTTGTGGAGTAGCCCATCGAACAAATTGGCGCGGGAACTCGTGACGATGTCGACGATGCTCACGCAAACCCCGCGATTGAGCAGCGCGGCGCATTTGGCCGTGAAGATGTCCCGTTTCTCCGGTCGATCTTCATTGGAAGGGCTGACGAGCTCGACGGCGGCGACCAAGATGTCGTCCCGGTAGACCTTCACTTCGAATTCGTCGGCATCGAGAGGGTCGCCATCCAAAGTCAGCGTCGGTTTCGCGGAGGTATACAGCGCAGTTCCACCACCGCCGGGCGAATCGCCCCACTCCGGCCGCTCCCGTTCTTCGAGCGCTCCGATATCGACCTCGAAGCCGGACGCATACACGGTCGGCGCGGCCCGGTATTCGGGTGGAAGATGGGTGTTTAGCTGATCGACGATTTTGCTGGGCCACATCCCGTGCAGTTCGCTCCAGCGGTAGCGCGGGGTCAACGGGGGGTGGAAATGGTCGCGCAGCGGCACGGGCGAACCTTTCGGCGGCGGGATTCAACTTCAATCATTGTACCCGAACCGACCCGGCAATCCCAACCGTCACCCCATCAACGGAATCGGTCGGCGGTCGGTCACGGGGAGCCTGGCGTCGACGCCGACGTAGACGATCTCAGCGTCCGTCACGGGGATTTCTTGGGCGTCTCGCTCGGCGATCACGTCGATGTGCATCGTCACCGACGTCCGGCCGATTTTGACGAGCCGCGTGAGGAACTTCACCACATCGCCGACCATCACCGGCTGTTTGAATTCGACGCGGTTGATCGCCACCGTGACGAACGACGCCTTCGCGTTCCCCCCGCGCAGCAGGACTTCCCGCCGAGCGCCGATCGATCCGGCCGTGTCGATGTGGCTGAGGATGACGCCGCCGAAGATGGTGCCGAACGGATTGGTGTCGCGAGGCATCATCACGACTTGGATGGCGGTGTACGGCTCGGTCATGGTCGGGGGTCTCGCGGGACTACGGTTGGAGAGTTTTCAGGAAATCGATGCAGCGCCGTTCGCCGGCGGAGGTGAACCCTTCGGAGAGGATGCGGATGAGGAGTTGTTTCAACTTGGCATCCGTTGCGACCGCGTTCAAGGGCGGGCCCCGTTTTGTGCGGAGGAGGCCGACGTAGATCTCGGCGACATCGTCCGCGTCGGTGTTGCGGCGGGAATCCAACTGCTCGAAGATTTCGCAGATTAGTTCCGTCCGCGCACCGGCTTCGTTGTAAATTGCCGCGGCGAGGCCCCGCTCGTCCATGCTCGCCGTGATCGAAGTCAAGCCGAGGGGCGACTTCAAGAAACGCCGCACGAAGTTGATCGCGGCGTGCTGGCCGCGCTTGGAGATTAAGCCCCGTTCGATATCACGCGCGTAGCGGAGGACATCGTTGGGCTGCCAGACGAGATTCCACGAATTCCACCACCCGGCGGCGCCGTCGCAATAATCGTCGCCGCCCGCGATCATCAACCCGCGCCCCACGGTCGTGGCGCAGTTTTGGCCGAGGGTGGTCCAGTCGCGGTGCGGCACATTGTACTTCCGCCACCACACGAGCAAGCGCGCTTCGTCGAGGCCGTCGAGCGGAATCGAATGGTCGGGGGGCATCGGTTTGCCAGGAGTCCCTTCGTAGTCTTTGTCGTCCTGAAAACTCTGGCCTTGGATGTGACGAACGGCGTACAACGGCAACATCCCGCCGACTGGGCCGGGGATTTTCGACCTTCGCCCCGCCCCCTCTGGCCACCAACTGATGTACTCGGCACCCACGTGCATGGAGGCATGCCCCATGGCCACCGTCAAGCCTCGGAAGTTCCAGATGTAAACTCGGATCACGGCACGACCTCCGGTGGCCTTCGAACACTCACTTGCCCAGGTCCGCGTAGACGACGCGGAAGCCGAGGTTGCGGTCGGTCTCTTTCGGATTCTTGTAACCACGGGTAGCCGAGCGGGCCATTTTGGCCGGTTCGTTCCAGGCGCCGCCGCGGATGACGCGCACGCCGCCGGCGGCTTCACCTGGGCCGGTCGGGTCGGTGCGGTCGCCGGCGGGGTAACTCTCGCCGTAGAAATCGGAGCACCATTCCCAGACGTTGCCGTGCATGTCGTACAGCCCGAAGGCGTTCGGTTGCCGCCGGAATTCTTCGAAGCCTTTGTCGGAGGGGTCGCCATCTTTGACCGCCACCGGGAGCGGCTTCAGTCGATTCTTGGTGACCGCCGGATTGGTTTCCCAATACGGGTCGTCCGCTTCTTCGGTGAACGTGGCCTGCTTTTGATAGACGATCTTGCTGCCGAACGCGAACGGCGTCGAACTGCCGGCGCGGGCGCAGTACTCCCACTCGGCTTCGGTCGGCAAGCGGTAGCCCCAACCGGGGCGGCGGTCGCGGTCCTTGAGGGTCAGCTTTTCGCAGAAGTCGACGGCGTTCAAATACGAGACGCTGTCGACGGGGATGCGATTGGTGATTTTCGGACTCGACTTGGACGGGTAGTACGCCGGCGAGTTGCCCATGATCTCGAGAAATTGACCCTGCGTCACTTCGGTGGTGGACATGTAGAACGGTTTCGTGATCGTTACTTTTCCGACGGGGCCCTCGTGGACTTCACGCAGTTCTTCGCTCTCCGGCGAACCCATTTGAAATTCGCCCGGTTCGATTTTGATCAGAGTCATGCCGTATCCGTTGTCGAACTTCGGTTCCAATGGCCGGGCCGATTTCACCTCGCGGCTCACGAACCAAACGATGATACTGCCGACGCCGATGAGCAAAATCAGGACTGCGACCCCCGCGAAGATCACGAGCGGGAAGTTCGAGCGCGCTTTCGGTTTCCGCACTCGGATGGCGTCGGGGTCGCGCGGCTTGGGTCGATCATCGTCGTCGTCGCGCCGGGATTTCGTTTTGGAACGCGGGCGGTCGTCCGCGTCGTCTTCGGGGGTGTTGTCGAACGACCCGAACGGATTCGGCGCGGCCGGTTGCGGGTAGGGCATCGGCGCGGCATACGGCATGGCCGGCACCGCTTGCGGCAACGCGCCGTGCACGGCGGGGGGCTGGCCCGGCACGGTGTTCCACGCCGCGGGCTGCGCGGGGATCACGCGGCCCGCCAGCGGTTGCGGGTATGCGGCGGGGGTCGGTAGGGCGTAACCCATGTCGCTGGCCATCGGCGCGGGCGGGGGGACCGGCGGCGCGTAGCTCCCCGATTGCGGCGGGCAATACGGCAGGAGGGCCATCGCCACCTGCGCGGGCGTCTGCGGGCGATCCTGCGGGCGCTTCGCCATGATCCACGCGATCAATCGATCGAGCTGCACCGGGGCATCGGGGAGGTACTTCAACAAACTCGGCGGCGGCTCGGTGACATGCTTCACCAACTTCTCGGTGGCGTTGGCCCCCTCGTACGGCACGCGGCCCGTCAGCAAGTAATACAGCGTCGCCCCCAGGGCGTACACGTCCGCGCGGATGTCGACGCCCGTCGGATTCTGCGCTTGCTCCGGGGCCAGAAAATCGGGCGTGCCCAACACGAAGCCTTCTTGGGTCACGCGGTTGGCGTTCTCCCCGCCGGCATAGGTCGGCTCGTGAAGAAGGGCCAAGCCGAGGTCGAGCACCTTCACTTGGCCGCGGGGCGTCAGCAGCAAATTGCTCGGCTTCACATCGCGGTGGACCATGCCACGCTCGAAGGCGTGCTGCAAGCCGATGGCCGCTTGGCGGATCGCGTCGCACGCCGTCGGGATCGGCATCGGCCCGTGCGCCCGCACCAGTTTCGTGAGGTCGGTCCCTTCGACGTACTCCATCGACAGGCAGAGCCCGCCGCCGTCGATCTCTTCGGCGTCGAAGGCCATGACGACGTTCGGGTGCGACAACTGCGCCGCCGCGTGGATCTCTTGGCGGAAGCGCCCGACGGCCACGGGGTTCGACAGTTTCTCTTTGCGGATGACTTTGAGCGCGACATCGCGGCCGAGCCGTAGGTGCTTCGCTTTAAAGACGCGGCCCATGCCGCCTTCGCCGAGCAGGTCGAGCAACTGGTACGAACCGATGGTGAGCTCTTTCGCCCGGCCTTTGTAAATCTCTTTGACTTGGAACTGGGTCAGCAAGCCGCGGCGGGTCAGTTCTTTGGTGAGCAAGGGCGGATCGGGTCGGAACTCCTCGGCCCACGCGCGCACGTCCGCGAGTTGGGCCGCGTCGAGCAGTTGCGATTGGCCGAGCGACACGAGGAACGCTTCGGTGGGGTCGGCGCTCATGGGCGGATTCCCGGATTGGCATACCGACCGGCGACGGTCGGGCGATGGCACGCAGACATTATGCCCGATGCCGGGGAAGAGTCGAGATGCCGGGGTCGAACCGTGGCAACTTCACCGTTCTCGGTTTGCGGATCGTGCTTGCCGGCCACCCGAATTCCGCGCGACCGGGACGGATCGACTAAAATGCGGTTGATCGGAACTGCAGTATTGGGGGCGACGGTATGTGGCAGCGCGTTTTCGGGCGGAGTGACAACGGCTTGACACCGGCGCGAATCGCCGAGGGATTGGCCGCGGCGGGACACGAGTGCGTCCCGCACTTCAAAGGCGACGACCTCGGCTGGACGTCCGGCGAACTCCACTTCGCACTCGGTTCGCCGATCCTGCTGGCCCGCTACCTGACGAAGCCGGACGATCTCCGCGCCGACCTCAATGCCTTCGCTGCCGAACTCGAGACGATGACGTATAGCCCGAATGCCGCCGGGTTGATGGAACGCGTTATCCAGACGCAGCAGATGGTGACGCTGCGGAAACCGTTCGACCACGCCGACGAGGTCGAACTCGAAGCCGTCTGCGAATTCCTCGTGCGCTCGCTAGCGACGGCGTCCGACGGCCTTTACCAAATCGACGGCCGGGGCTGGTTCACGGCGACCGGGGAATTGCTGGTGCAAGAGTACTGAGGCCGCAGTCGGCGCCGCACGCGTTTCCGTGCTAGGCTCCGGCTACCATGCCGACTCGGTTTCGCTCCATCGACGCCCTGCGCGGCTTCGCGGCCCTGTGGGTTTTCGCGTATCACCTCTGGAACGCTTTCTGCCCCGGTTACACGCGGCAAGCCGACCCGCGCGAAGCCCTGCCACTGAACGCGGACACCCCGGTCGCCGTGATCGCCACGTTGCCGGTCTTGGGCACTGGCTACGCCGGCCTCGGCCTCTTCTTCGTACTCAGCGGCTTCTGCATCCACCTCCCCCAAGCCCGGCGCTTCCACCGCACCGGCCGCGATGCCCTCGAACTGCGATCCTTCGCGTCCCGCCGATTCTGGCGCCTCTACCCCGCGTTCCTCGGCAGCATTGCCATCGCTTGTTGCGCCTATTTCCTCATGAACATCTGCTGGCGCCGGCCGCTCGGCGACGACGGCTTGACGCTCGCCTACGTCCTCGATTCCTGCGGTATCGGGTGGGCCGGGATCAACGCGCTATTCCTTCTGATGGTGCAGCCGCAGGCCCTCGCCCTCAACGGCGTTTACTGGACGCTCTGGTACGAGGTGCAGTTCTACCTCGCCTATCCGCTGTTGTTGAAAGCCTGCCGACGCTGGGGATTCGCCCCGATGGCGGGATTGCTACTGGGCCTCGAATTGCTCTTCGCGCTCGCGCCGGCGCCGGAGTACCTCGCCGGCGCCAAACCGCACTTCGAGTGGTTCTTCCTGCGGCGCTACTTCGAGTGGTTCTTGGGCATGCTACTCGCCGAGAAACTCGCGGCGGGCAACCCGTTGTCGCGGCGGAGCGCCGGGTGGTTGGCGCTGGCCGGGTTCGCCGCCGGGGTCGCGGGTCCAGCGAACTTAGCCACCTGGGCCATCCACGAATTGGCGTTCGCCGTCGGCTCCTGCGGGCTCGTCGGTTTCCTGATCGCCGCCCCGGCCCGCGCGGTCGATGCCCCGGCCGTCCGCGTCTTCGGCTGGTTCGGCGACTTCTCGTACAGCCTGTACCTCGTCCACATGCCGATCCTGCGCATGGTCTTCGCACTCGAGACCCTCCTGCCGACGCCGCTGCGCGAGGCGGGGTCGTTCGCGGCGGCCGGGGCGGTCTGCGTCGTCGCCGTTCCCGCCGCGGCGTGGCTGCTATACCGCTTCGTGGAAAAGCCGTACATGACCGGACGACCAACATCGCAACCGCCCACTCGCATCCGGTAGGCTTCGCCAAATGATTTCGGCGCCGAGTGCCCCACCCCTCCGCGAAACCATTTCCGAATTCGGGTAGAACCGATGCGCGCCAATGCTTTACGTCCGATTTCGATGGATGCGATGCCCGCCGAAACCATTTCCCACCGCAATCGGGTATGCTTACCCGGCGAGAAAACCCCTCCCGAGATTCCCCGATGTTCCGCGCGCTCTTCGCCTTCGGTCTGCTGGCTTTC
>JANXTU010000371.1 GCA_025352235.1 Fimbriiglobus sp. | reverse complement strand
CAAAAACCCCGAAAACCTCAACCCGGACAAGGGCACCGGGCGCTACAAAAACACCACCGAACGCGAGCGGCTCGACGAGGCCTTGCGGATCAACCAACCGCTGGCCACCGCCTATTACATGAAAGAGGAATTCCGACTCTTCTGGGACCAGGAGAACCTCGCCGCCGCGACCCGGTTCCTCGACGACTGGTGCCGACGCGCCGAGGCATCGAAGCTCTCGGTGCTGATCAAGATGGCCAACACCTTCCACCTCCACCGCACGGGCCTGCTCAACTACCACCGATGCCCCATCAGTTCCGGACCGCTGGAAGGCCTCAACAACAAAATCAAAACGCTACAACGCCAAGCCTACGGCTACCGCGATCAGAAGTTCTTCGAACTGCGCATATACTCCATACATCTGGCCAAGTACGCACTTGTCGGATGAGCCTAAAAAGAAAACCGAAATTGAGCAATTGAGTTGATTCGTCGTCAAAGCTGCCGTGTAATTCGGCGTGATTTGGGCTCACACCAGAAACCATCTTGGATCGAGTTGAGACCAGAAACTCCTCGAGGCGGTCTCAATTCGATTCAGGGTTCATCGAACGCGGAACCTTACAAGTCAATAGGTTACGTCGAGCGGCCGTCATCGCTCTTTTCCCGTGGAACTCCATTTCGGACACGAAACCAGAACCGAAACCGGTTCCGAAACAACCCCGTGAACCGCTGAAGCTCGCCATCCACTATCAGGCCCTTCTCGACACCGGCAAGTTCGAGAGCCGTGCGGCGCTCGCCCGCCACCTCGGCGTCAGCCGGGCCAGGGTGACGCAGGTGCTGCGGCTAGAGCCTGGCGGAATCGCGAGTGAGACGACGTAGCCGGTGTGGCTTTCCTGGGGAAACTGGTTATGTGGCGGCCCCGTTGATCCGGGCTTCCAGGTCGGCCAGTGTCGAGAGGATGTCGTCGAAGCTGGCCGGCTCGGAGAGGTACATATCCCGCATCGCCTGGTAGTCACGCCTCAGCGAGGGCAGCCGCTCGGGCGGCGGTACGAGGCGAAACGTTCCGGGCGACGCCCGGTCGTAGTTCGCCGCGCGGTGAAGCTGGAGTTCGGTTCCCTCACCGACCAGCAGCCGGTCGGCCGCCACCCGGTCCGGCCGTGGGTGGCTGAAGTACTGCCCGCGGCGTTCCCCGACTGGCGGTGCGAGGTCGTGGCGCTCGAAGTCGAGCGGAGCTTCTGGGAGAAGGCGACGATCCTCCACACGGAGTACCACCGGCCGGCCGGGAAGCCGACTCCGGACCGTTTTTCCCGCCACTACGCCGACACGGCGGCGCTGGCGAACCACCCAACCGCCGGCAAAGCCATCGACCTGCACGAGCTTCGCAGGCGGGTCGTGCGGTGGAAGAGCCAGTTTTTCGGCAGTTCGTGGGCTGAGGTACGCGAACCCGGCTGGCTGCGACGACGGGTAGTGGAACAGGAGAACCGGCGAGTTCGTGTGGGAGTCCGTCAGGAACTCGAACCACGCCCGCTCCGACTTCCCGAGCACCGCTTCGACCGCCGCCGACAACACCGGGGCGATCCCGTCGCGCACCGCGGCCCCGCAAACGGCCTCGGCCCTGGTCATCCACTTGTTCGCCTGGTTGCGGCTGGTGCCGGCGTCCGGCAGGTTCAGGAACGTCGGCGACAGCGACAGGTCGATGTCTTCCGAGAAACGCTCGATGACGCCGAATACCTTCGACAGCGACGTGCCGCCCTTGAACACCAGACTGCCGGCGAATTCCGACTCGAACAGGATGCCGAGGAGCCAGCACACCCAGAAGTCCTTCTCCAGGACGACCGGGGAGACGTTCCGCCGACCCGCCGCTTGCTCGATGTACAGCCGGCGTTCTTCGGGAGGCAACTTAAGGAATGCGAGCTTCATGCTCTCTCCTCGGCGAGTTCGCGGAAGATCGAGTGCATCCAGGCTGGAGCGAGCCGGAGGTCTTGGAGGAGTTCCCGCCGCTTGTCGGCTGGGAGCGTCCGCTTCAGGTGCTCGCGGCGCTGCGGTGTCACATGCTCCTTGCCCAACTCGCGGAGAGCCTGGATCAGAAGGCCGCTCAACCGCCCGGCGGCCGCCATGTTCCGCGCGGTGGTCCGTCGAAGCTGGATCGTCATCGGGCCAATCTTGACCGTCCGCGTCGGGCCGTCCGTCAGGAACACCGCCTTGGCTGGCACCTGCTCGGACAGGCCCAGGGCGTTCGCCGCATACGCTCCCGCCGGTTGTAGACGGGTGTGGTCTCGCCCGGCCAGCGCTCGGGCCACGGTCTCGGCGGATGGGGCGAGCGGGCCGAGGACCGGGTGTTCCTTCGGGAGGTCGTACACCCCACGGGCCAGTCGGCGGATCGTCCCCTTCCGCGTGAGCCGGTGCAGAACGATGTCGATCGCCTCGCGGCTTCCGAGGTCTAGGAAGTCAGCCGGCACGAACACGGAACCGCTGCCGCGGCCAGAAATGGCTGCAAGTACTTGTGAATCAATGCTTTGAGTCGCCTTCCTCGTGGTGGTCATGTAAGGAATTATTGACAGTTTTCCTTACAAAGTCAAGGGCTGTCCATGTCTCCGGCCTCGCACCTGCCTGGGCTAGATCACCAAGGCTGATTCGGCCTTCCGTCCGGCATCGATCTTCGTCATAGCTTTCAATTCGGTGCGAGCCGCACTGTACTGGAGGGGATGGCATGCCAAGGATGGCCAAGTTCGCGATCAGCGAGCGTCAGTTAGAG
>JANXTU010000332.1 GCA_025352235.1 Fimbriiglobus sp. | reverse complement strand
GCTCTTTTACGGCATCTTCTCCGCGTGGGTGCTCTGGCACCGGAGCCAGCCGAAACCGAAGGATCGCTTCGAGTGGAAGCTGGCGGCCGAACACTTGAATGTGCCGGTCATCCGCAAGCTCTTTTACGAATTGGCCGAACCCGGCAAACTGAAGGAATGGAAGCTCGATGAAATCCTCGGTTGGGCCGGCGACGCCCTCAACCGCGTCGACCGCACGGCCTTCTTCGCCAAGTTCGACGACGCGCAAGCGGTGCAATACTTTTACGAACCGTTCCTCGAACAGTTCGACCCGGAACTGCGCAGGCAACTCGGCGTCTGGTACACCCCGCCCGAGATCGTGTCGTACATGGTCGGCCGCGTCGATCAGATTCTGCGCGACGAGTTGGGCCGCGAGGACGGCTTGGCCGACGAATCGGTCTATGTGTTGGATCCGTGCTGCGGCACGGGGGCATACTTGGTGGAAGTGCTGAAGCGCATCGACGCGAAGTTGATCGAGCAAAATGTCAGTGCAACAAGAGCCGCCAAACTTAAACAGGCTGCTTGCAACCGCATTTTTGGTTTCGAACTGCTCCCCGCGCCGTTCGTGGTCGCTCACTTGCAACTCGGCTTGGGAATGCAACACGCCGGTGCCCCTTTCGATGAGAAACTGGGAGAGCGGCCAGCGATCTACCTCACGAATGCTTTGACCGGATGGGATCCAAAACTCGATGCGATCAAGAGCATATTCGAGGAGTTCAACAAGGAACGCGAAGCCGCCGAGAGAGTCAAACGGAAGCATCCGGTCTTGGTAATTATTGGCAATCCGCCCTACAATGGCTTAGCCGGGATCGCCATCGACGAAGAACGTGCTCTCTCAGAGAATTACCGGGGCAAGGCGGGCGTCCCCGGCGTTTTGAACCCGCATGGCCAAGGGCTGAACGATCTCTACGTCCGCTTCTTCCGCATGGCGGAACGCAGCATCCTCCGCGAACTCTCCGGCGGGGGCGCCGCCGAAGGGATCGTCTGTTTCGTTTCCAACTACTCTTGGCTCGATGGGATGTCGTTCCCGCTCATGCGCGAGAAGTACCTCGACAGCTTCGATTCGATCTGGATCGACTCGCTCAACGGCGATAAATACAAAACCGGCAAACTCACCCCCGACGGCGATTCCGACCCGAGCGCGTTCAGCACCGCCCAAAATCGGGAGGGCATCCAAGTCGGCACGGCCATCGCCACGATGGTGCGGAAGACCATTCACAAGTCGCCGGCCAAAGTGTACTACCGCGATTTCTGGGGCGCGACCAAGTTGAAAGATTTGCTGGCGTTCGGTTTGAACTGGGCCAAGAATAAGTACGCGCAAGTCGAACCGATCCGCGAACTCGGCTTGCCGTTCCGGCCGATGACTACGACGCCCGGATACACGGCATGGCCGCGTTTGCCGGAGTTGTTTCCCGACAGATACATCGGCGTTCAGAGCAGCCGTGACGAGGCGTTGGTGAGCCACGTTCGAGATGAATTGACTGAACGCATGCAGTCGTACTTCGACAAAAGCATCCCGCATGACGAAATGAAGCGGCTATCGCCAAAATTGATGACCGACGCATCTCGCTTCGATGCGGTCGCAACACGAATACAACTTCAAACGCGCGGCTTTCTACGCGATAACATTGTTCGATTCGCGTATCGGCCATTCGACGTCCGATGGGTGTACTGGGACCCGATTTCCAAATTGCACAACGAGAAATCACCCGACTTATTCCCGCAAGTCTTCTACGGCAATTTTTGGATGTCAGTCTGTCAACACAATCGCAAAGAATACGATCCGCCCGTGATTTCAACAGTTCTAATCGACGGTCACATCATCGAAAGAAACGCATTGTGTTTCCCGATGCTGCAAAAGGAGAAAGTGAACGGCCACACACTCTTCGGTGGCGACACGGGCCGCCAGTGCCACGAGTTCGGCGATCACTGCGCCAATTTGACGGATGCCGCCGAGGACTACTTGACCGGTCGTGGGGGTGTGAAAGCGACGCCGATGCTCTTCTTTCACGCCCTAGCGATGCTACACGCCACTAAATACGCGATCGAGAACGGCGATGCGCTGCGGCAGGATTGGCCACGGGTGCCGCTGCCGAATAAAAGCGAACTTCTCGAGTTTTCCGGAGAACTCGGCCAACAACTGGCGTCATTGCTCGATCCGGAACAGCGTGTCTCCGGCGTGACTGTTGGCAAACCGCGACCGGAAATCCGCCTCATCGGTACTGCAAATAAAGTCGGCGGCGGACAGTTCGCATCAGAAGCAGAATTTGAAGTCACCGCCCATTGGGGCATCGCCGGCAAGGGCGGCATCTGCATGCCGGGCAAGGGCAAGGCCGTCGAGCGTGCCTACACGCCGGAGGAACGCGCCGCCATCGGCGACAGGGTCGCCCAACTGGGCGAGACGACCTTCGACATTTACCTTAACGACGCGGCCTACTGGAAGAACGTCCCGGCGGCCGTGTGGGCGTACAAGTTGGGTGGCTACCAAGTGCTGAAAAAGTGGCTGAGCTACCGGGAGTTCGCCCTGCTGGGCCGGGCGTTGCGGCTCGACGAGGTGGAGTACTTCCAGCAAGTCGTCCGGCGGATCGCGGCGCTGCGGTTGCTCGGCCCGGCGCTCGATGCCAACTACGAAGCGGTGAAGATCGACCTGTACGCATGGCCGAAGTGACATCCGTCACTCCACGACCACGCCGCAGAGCTCGATCTTGCGGTACAGGGAACTCAAACCGATACCCAAGCGTTTGGCGGCTTCGCGTTTGTCGGGGGTTTGTTTCAAGATCCGTTCGAGGTGGGTCTTCTCCGCGAAGCGCACGGC
>JANXTU010000324.1 GCA_025352235.1 Fimbriiglobus sp. | reverse complement strand
ACTCGCCGCGCTGCACTTGGACTACGAGACGCTCGAACCGCACCCGCTGCAGTTCATCACGAACGACAAGCCGCTGAGCTACCGCGTCGAGAAGATGAAGCTGAGCAAGGACACCGCGAGCCTGCGGGTGAACGACTCGCTGACGCTCGCCGGGATTCCGCCGGCTGTGTTCGAGTACCGCCTCGGCAATCGCAGTGCCCTGCACTGGATCATCGACCAGTATCAGGTGAGCGAAGACAAACGCAGCGGCATCGTCAGCGACCCGAACCGCGACGACGACCCGGAGTACATCGTCAAGTTGATCGGGCGTGTCGTGAAGGTGAGTTTGGAGACGGTGCGGATCGTGAAGGCGCTGCCGGCGGAGTATACGACCACGCCGGCTTGATCTGGCCAAGTGACCATCGGCGTTGAAATCGGGCCGGATGTCCCACCCATTTCGGCCGCCCTGCCGCGCTTTCCCCGTGCTGCAATGGATTTGCGCGGGCCAGACGGTACACTGTCGGCAAGCCACTACCCCGCCCTGCCCCGCCATGAGAGGGAATCATGCCGATCAAGGTCACATGCTCCAACTGCGGAGGCGTCCTGCACGCCCCGGACGATGCCGGCGGCAAACGCGGGCGCTGCCCCACATGCGGCAACGTGCTCCCGATCCCGGCGGAAGCCCCGAAACTCCCGCAAGCGAGCGGTGATTCCACCAAAGCCAGCCACCGCCCCGCCTCCTTCGGCGATTTTAACTTGGGGCCGCAGGCTTCCCCGCCGGTGGCCACCGCCCGCGCCGCCCCGGCCGTGGGCTCGGCTCTCCCGTTCGCGGACGATGCCCCGGCCTCCGCGCGGTCCTCGGTACCATCGCTGAACGAACCGGCGGTTCCCGCCCGCCGTGGACGTGGTGCCGCAGCGGCAGTCCCTCCGGCGGACGATCGCAGTCGGCCGAACGATCCCTTCGCCCGCAAGTCGTCCGGCACTCCGGACGCCGATGCCGGGGATAAAGTCGCCCGCCGATGGAAGAAAGTCCGGGGTGGCCTCTGGTGGGTGCGCGCTTCGATCCCGTTTTTCTTGATGCCGATCCTCGTCTTAAACGGCTTGAAACTGTACGAACAGTTCGTCGCGCCGATCCCCGTTCAAGACCCTGGCTATTTGAAACAGGCGTGGTTGACCTCGCAACAAGAGCTGGAACTCGTCGCGGTGATCGCCCCGTTCGCGCTCGGGGTCATCCTCATCCTTCTCGGTCGGTTGGGTGTCTCGCGCGTTCCCCAGGTCGCACAAACTCGCGGTCTCGCCGGTTTTGCGGCCTTGGCCACGCTCATTGTGGTCTGTTCGGGGATCGCCATCGTCTTCCCGGTTGTCGCGCTGTTGGCCCTCGGCGAAAAAGATTTGCCGATCGTGGTGCGGACCAACGGCGTCGCCGAATGGCGCCTGATGCTACCGTCCGACAACGAGGGGATCATGCAGCGCCTCGGGCTCATCGTGGGCGCGACGGCATTCGTTTTGGCCGAAGTGTGGTTCGCCGCCGCGCTCGGCCGCATCGGCACCGCGTTGAATAGCAACCGCTTGGCCGGGCGGGCCACGCGGTATCTCGTCCTGCTCGGGTTGATCTTCGGCGGACTGGTCGCATCCGGTTCTCTCACGCCGGCATACAATTTCAGCACGATGCCGCGGGAAGTGAGCACGGATACCAACCGGCTCATCCACGAGCAGTGGGATGCTACGGCCGAACCGCTGATCGATAAAATCGGGAACGCCCGGGCCGCCGTCCGGCCGGCGGTGTTCATTTTGGGCGGGTTATTCATCGCGATGGTCTACTGGCGGATGATCGGTGCGGGTCGCGGGGCCGTTCGGGATTGGCTCGAACAGCACGACCGCACGTGAGCGGTTTCGCCGGCATGGCGCGGGAGGGCACCGGATGGCTTTGCTCTTTTGTTGCCCGGTTTGCGGGTCGAATCTGCGAGTGTCCCGGTCGGTGGCCGTCGCGACGGTCGCCTGCCCGGGATGCCGGGAGCCCATCCACGTTCCGCGCCACACCCACCCGCGGGAAGCCCTCCACGATACCCCGGCCGTACCGGCCATCGAAGCGGCCCGCGCCCGCGCCGGTTTAACTCGGCTGACGCTGAGCCTTTGGTTGTTTTTGGTTTGCACCGCCCTCGCGATCATCGCCCTCAGCTTGCGGGCCGCGGTCGGTTCGCAGCCGCCGGAGTACGTGTTCGTCTGGGTTCCGCTCAGCGTGCTCACCACCGCGTGCTGGGGCGTCGGCTTACTGGCTTGTTGGTTCCGGGTGCGGGGCTATCTCCAAGTCCGCGGCGCGGCCACCGCCGTAGGCGTCGATCTGTGGGTGCGACTCCCCGCCGTGGGGGCCGTGTTCACGGGCATCGGTGAGACCTCCGCGATCACCTCGGTCATCCCGTGGCTCGTCGGCCGGACGGTGTTCGAATTGCCTCCCGAAATTGCCGCCCTCGCGCTCCTCGGCATCCTCTGCGGCCTGATTGGGCTCGTGCTCGAATTCGCCTTCGTCACCGCCATCCACCGTCTGCTCTGGGAAACGGCCGGTTGGCAAGCCGCGAACAAAACCGGTCGTTACGCCGTGACGTTCCTCTTCTCCTCGGTCGCGGCCCTGCTCACCGTGATCGCCGGCGGCATCGCGGTGATCGCCCTGGTGGGTACGCCCGCACCACCCCCGGTCGATACCGATATCGCATCCGCCCCACTCCCCTTTGAAGTGCGCGTCGTGAGAGCGTTCGTGCTCGGCGGCTTGACGGCGATCACCGCTCTCGTCGCCTATCGCTACGGCCGGTTGTTGCGCTCCGCGCGTCGGGCCTTGGCGACGCCGCAACCCTACGCCGGCCCGATCCCCACCTTGCGGGGGTAAAAAGATGCCGGCTTCAGCCCCCCTCCGCGTCCGCGAGTAGTTCCTCGGCCAAGCCGAGTATCCCCGCCCGTTCGGCGTCGCTGTGATTTTGGAGTTCCGCTCCCAGATAATTCCGCACCGTCTCCGCGAACGACCGGGTCCTCTCGGCCTCGGCCGGGGCGAGCGATAGCCCGAGCCGGCCCCGTTCTTTCCAATCGCGGGCGTACCAACGCGGGAAGATCTCGGCGAGTCGCTTCAGCGTCTCGTCGAGACTGTCTCTGCCAGCCTCATACCGCACGTGCAAATTCACGAGATCCCTCTCGGCCCCTTCGGTTTCGGCCTGCAACCGGGGCAGATCGACCTCCGGATCGTCGAGGATCACTTCGTAAATCGGCGTGCTCGGCAGCGGCACGATGCGGATCTCGCCGACGCGGCCGGCCGGCCCGAGTTCAAAAACGCAGACCGATTTGCTGTCCGTCGCTTCGCCGAGATCCATCTTCTCGATCGACCCGGAATAGCGGATATGTTCGTGCCCCAAAAACTGCGCTTTGTGGATGTGCCCGAGCGCGACGTAATCGAATTGATCGGCGAAGGTTTGCCCGTTCACGACGACGTCTTCTTGCGGGGTGATGCGGAAGAGCGATTCGCCGACGACGGCCCCGAACACGTTGGCGTGAGCCGCGAGGACGCTCGGCACACCCGCCCGGTAATTGGGGTGCTTCCGCAGCAGTTGGATCGTTTCCTCGAAGGCTCTCACCAGCAGCCGGTTCTTTTCGTCGGGGTCGGTATACTTCTGCCCGTCCGCCCCCAACAGATAACGCGTCGGCGTCGGGTAGGGCATCAAGAGAAATTGCACTTCGAACTCGCCGCTCGGGTCGCGCAGCCGCAGGAACGTCGGGTCGGCCGCGAGGTACAGGCGGCCGGGCGGGACGAGGTCGCCGGAGTGACCGGTACCCGGCGCCGCGAGGCCCATGGCGTTGAGCAGCGTCTGGCAGAAATTTTCGCTGTCGTGATTTCCCGTCAGAGTGAGGATCGTGCCGCCGCGACCGAGGAACTCGGCGAAAACTTCCTGCCAATGGTGGATGGTTTCGCGGAGGGCGTCGGGCCGGGCGAGTTCGCTGAACAGGTCGCCAGCGACGATCAGGACGTCGATGGATTGCTCGCGGCAAATCGCCGCGACGCGTTCGACCGCGCGGCGCAGATCTTCGGTGCGATCGATCCGGCCTAGCCGGTCGTTCAAATGCCAATCGGCGGTGTGCAAGAGTTTCATGGGGGTGGTATAGCGACTGCACGCGGGAACGAAAAAACTCCGCCGGGTTTCCGGCGGAGTTTTTGCAGGCGGCCCGTGGGGGGTGGACTACTTCGCTTTTTTGAGGAAGGTCACTTCGGTAGCGACGTCTTTTTCGGCTTTGACTTCGAGCTTCGACTTGCCGGCTTTGAGCTTGCCGAGCACGTCGCCCGCTTTGTCGGCGGGGAGGTCTTTGTCGCCGGCCTTGTAGGTCGTTTTGTCGTTGAGCTTGTAAGTGATACTCTTGTCGCCGTCTTTGACTTTCAGTTCATTCTTATCCTTGTCGTAGGACTCGAAGAGCACCGGGGCGGCGAGGAGGAGCCCGGCCGAGAGCAACAGGCTGAGGGTGGCGACGATCATCTTGCGCATCGAAAAACTCCTGGGCGTGGGTGCGGGCCGCCACGTTTGGCGAAGTGCCACGGGGCGAACCCGAACCGACGGGGGGCGGCGTGAGAGATTTCACGGAACCGATGCCGAAGGGTCAATGCAAAAATCCGTGAAGTTTTGGCAACTACGGACATTCCATCACCCGACCGGAATACGGTACCATAACTCTAAACACGGATGATCGACTTCGGTTCCGCTCGGCTCGAGGTTCTCAGCGATGTCTCATATTTCCAAACTCCCGCACTTCTTGACGCTGATCGCGTTGCTGGGGGCCTGCGTGCGGCTCGCCGCCGTTGCGGGTGAAGAAGAGGAAGCCGCACCGAAGAAGCCGGTCAAAAAGATCGTCGTCGACGACGACCCGGTGGCGCCGGGACTGACGGGGAATTCCATCGCCGACTTAGCGCGGGCTGCGGCCGGCACCGACCACGCGGCGATCAAAAAATACTATGCCTCTTGCGCCGTACCGCACGACCGCCTCACACTGAAATCGGGTCGCTCGGCTCGCATCGCCATCGTCCCGCTGCTATTCCCGACCGACAAAGCGTCGTTCCCCGACCCCTTCGGCGTCGCCGAACTCGACGCGCAAAATAAACCGGCCGAGGAGACGCTCGGCATCCCGATGAATCAAGTCTTCAGCCTGGTGCCCTTCGAGCAAACCGTGTTGGCCGAATCCGACAAATTGCTCGCGCTCAAAACCCCGAAGCCGAGCGATCCCCCGTCGATGCGGGACCGATTGCTCGCGGTGGAACGGGCACTCACTCAGGTTCTTTTTTTCCACGAGTCGGCCCTCGAACAAAAACTTCGGCGCGGCCCGGCTTGGGAGCCGATCAAAACCACTCTCTCGGGCAAACTCGCCGCGGTGCGCGTCGAGTTGACCCGCGAAGCGGCTACCGCGAAAGATTGGTTCCGCATGAAGGAATCGATCGCGCGCTTCTCGGTTCGCTATCGGTCCAATCCGAAGTTGCTCCAAGAATTCGCGGCGTTCCGCTTGCTCGAAGCCGAAGAACTCACGCAATCGCGAAACATCCCCGAACTCGAACTCGCCCGCGATTTGGTCCAGGATTTCGAATCGCGATTCCCAAACTCCGGGAACCCGACCATCCCGAAGGTCCGCGCCGGCCTGAGCGCGCGGGCCCAGGAATTTTTGAACGACGCCCGGACCCAGTCCGACGCGGCCAAGGCGCGGAATAGTTTGCGGACTGTGCGTTCGCTCGACCCGAATCAAAAGGATCTCCGCGATCTCGAACTCAAACTCGGAAACACCGGCGATGCGCTCGTCATCGGCGTGCGCCGCATGCCCGAGTTCCTGTCCCCGGGGACGGCCCGGTTCGACAGCGAACTTTGGGCCGTGGAACTGCTCTTCGAGGGATTGCTCGAAGCGATCCCGGACGAAGCCCTCGGAGTCGCGTATCGACCGGCACTCGCGGCGTCCAAGCCGACGGTCAGTCCGCTGGGTCGGAGCGTCGCACTCTTGGGGAACGCCAAATGGAGCCGGCCGAATTCGGGCGTCTTCGATGCGGCCGATCTCGCCGGGACGATCCAACTTCTGCAGGCGAGTCGGCACACCCCGAGCGCGGTCTGGGCCGATTGGCTCGACGACCCCGAACTGAACACGAAAAACCCGCTCGAACTCCGGGTGAAGCTGAAGCAGGGCCACCCCGACCCCCGGACCGTCCTCACGACGAAAATGCTCCCGGCAAAATGGTTCTTAGAGCGCAAGAGAGCCGTCGATGATCCGGAATTCGGCCGACTGCCCTTCGGCACCGGGCCATACATGCTCGCACCCAGTTACCAACCGCCGGTCGTCGGGAAAATTGTGCCGGAGGTGACGTTCTTTGCGAATCCGGATTACGCCAGCCACGCCGGCCGGGCGACCCAACCGAACATCAACGAGATCAAATTCGTCAATCTGGCGAACTACCCCGATCCCTTGAACGAGGTGCGCGGGGATCGCATCCACATCTTGCCCGACGTACCGACGAAGGATTTGCCCAAGTACGAGCAACAAGACCGGGCCACCGTGTCGACCCCGGCGGTGAATCGACGGATCCACTTCCTCGCGATCAACCATCGTCTGCCGGCCTTGCAGGACATCAACGTCCGCCGCGCACTTTCGGTCGCCGTCGACCGCGAGGCGATTTTGAACGACGTCTTCCGCGCCGGGCAGAAGCAGTACCACAAGGCCCTCGCCGGGCCGTTCCCGTCCGAAAGCTGGGCCGCGCCCCGTCCGCTCGGCGGGCTGGCGCCGCCTCTGTTCGACCGCGATTCCGCCGCGGGGAAATTCCGAGCCGGTCGCGCCGGCACGATGCAATTCACGCTGCTCTACCCGGAGGACGACGCGCTCGCGGCCGAGGCCTGTGCGAAAATCAAAAAGAACATCGAAGACGCCGGGGCCGATTCCAAAGTGATCGTCACTTTGGAATCGGTCGCCCCGCGCGACTTGTACCGCCGCGTGGAAGTCGAACATCGCTACGAACTGGCATACACGACCTTCGATTACCGCGACGATTGGTACTCGCTGGGATTGGCCCAATTCCTCGACCCGACCGCCGCCGGGGAGAACGGCCGGAATATCACAGGCTTCCTCGACAAAGCGACCAACCCTTCGAGTGAAGATTCCAAATTCGGCAAGATGCTGACCGGCGCGAAACAGTCCCGCGACACCGACGGCAAGCTGAAGCCGCTCTCGCACGATCTCTTCACGCGGTTCAACGAAGTGGTGCCGTTCGTGCCGCTCTGGCAAATCGACCGGCACATGGTCATCACGGCGAAGCTCAAGATTTACTTCCCCGGCCAGACGGAACCGGTTCCGCCGAGGCAATTGAACGCGGGGACGTTCTTCGACGGCGTCGGCGCTTGGAAGCTCGACACGGGCCGGTAATCACTCCAGCGTGAACCCGGTCATCTGGTAGATCACCCGGCCGTCGACGGTGAGGAAGCCGTCGGCCGTCAGGCGTTTCGCCGCGTCGTCGGCTTCCGTCACTTCCAGCACGACGACGACTTCGCGGTCGGTCGGTAGCACTTGGCCGCGGTAGGTCCAAGCGTGTTTGCGATTCGGCGCAACCGTCTGCCATCCGTCGACGGGAGGTGCGCCCCAGCGCATCCACGCGACGTACTTCAACAGTTGGAGGAACGACTCGACACCGAGCGAACCGGGCCAGACGGGATCTTGATAAAAGTGGGCTTTGAAGAACCAGAACTCCGGATCGACGGCGATGCGACCTTGAATGAGGCCGAGCGATTTCGATCCTCCCGCCGGGAGGTAGCCGTCGATCTGATCGACCATCCGCAGCATCGGCGCGGGGAACGGGGCACCGTCCGGGAGCAGTTCTCCTTCACCCTTCTGCGATTCATTCAGGTACGGCACCTTCGCCTGTGGCATGCCGACTTGGTTGACGAGTGCAGTCTTCGCAAAGAAGCCGAAATACGTCGCACCCTCGTAGACCTTCCGTTCCCCGGCGAGGACGAGCAAGTCGAAGTGCTGGATGATCATGCCGGCGGAGTTTGAAACTTTGGTCATCGTCACGCGCGTCGTCAGCGTGCCGATGTCCGGCCCGACGGGGGAGAATTGCGTCCCTTGCCCGCCGAGGTTTCGGAATGACAAGTCGCTGTCACTGGTCAGCGCCGAGCCGCAGTAGGCCGCGAGCCATCCGCACGGTTGCAGGGCAACCTCCAGCAAAATGCTGAACGGCATACGGTCGCAACGGTTGGATTCGAAATACCACGCATCCGGCGGCACGGCGTAACGCGCATCGCACGAGGCGCCGTCTTTCAAAACAAACGGCTCGCCCGTGACGGCGGTGATGCCGTCGAGGAATTGATACGGTGGCCCCGGCAATCGGGCGATCACCCGTCCCGCGTCGAAGATGCGATAGGGTTCGCCGAATCCCTCGGACGGTTTGCCGTTGGAATAGGCCATAATTTTCGAGCAGTCGTACAAGTATGCGGGGATCGTGGGGAGGGTATCGGGTCTCGCGGCCTCCCAGCCGCGTTCCAGTATGTCCCGAGAAAGTCCGCTCATCCGCAGTGAGAGGTTGGTAATCTCGACAATGGGTTTGCCGTCGGCGAACATCAACGCGTCGGCGATGCAGTACGGTTCGGGCCGGAAGCCGAGTTCTTTTACGCTGACTTCGTAAGTCACGAGTTTCGTCGAATCGAGCACTTGCCCCCGGCATTTGAGGCGGCTTTGAATTCCCGGTACCGGTTCGCACGTCACCGCGCCGTCTTCACCGATCCAGCCCAGCCGCATGAGGAAGATGCGCAGCGTGTGCAGGCAGCACTCGTACATCAGTGTGCCGGGCATCACTTTGTCGTCGATGAAATGGCACTCGATGAACCACTCTTTCGGTTGAATGTCATACTCAGCGCGGGCGAAGCCGAGGCCGAATCGACCGCCGGTCGGATCGAGTAACGGGACGCGGTCAACGAGGCGCAGCATCCCCGCCGGGAGTTTCATCGGATTTTGAAATCGCGAAAATTGCGGTCCGAAGGCCTCGGCGGTGTTTCCGCGATGGAGTGCTCGCACATGATCCGTCGTCAGAGAACACGCCTCGAACGGCACGAGGTCTTTCCAATCGGAGGGGCGTTTGCCGACCATCGGTTGCCGGTCGAGTTTCGTGTGGACGATCCCCTGCCCCGCCGCGAGAGCCTGCGACGTAAAAAACCCGGCGATCCCCTTGGCCATGCTCAATAACGGTTCGCCGTCGATCGTCCCTTCGAAGTGGAACCGGAACAACCACGAGTCGGCTTGCCGAAAGAATTCGTCGATGCGGATGTCATATTCGATTCGCTCGCCGACGCGGGGCAGATCGCGGTGGAACGTGACCACGGCATCGAGCAGTCGGTAAACCGCCCGACCCTGTGTTTCAAAATCGATGCCGAGAAAGCCGGCGAGGAACAGGTCGGCTTGGCCCGATTCGACCGCGATGCTCGTCGGGCAGCGGCCGTTGTCGAGGTACCAGCGATCGGCGCGGACGGTATGGTCCGTGACGACCCGGCCACGTGTCATCGACTTCGGTTCGCCCTCGATCTTCAGCACCCGATCGACCAGCATCAACGGCCCTTCGGGCAAACGGACGCGCGTCGGGAAGTCGTCGATCTCGGCGAACAGCGGCCCGAGAACGCGGCCGATTTTGCCCACGGCGTATTCGGTGCATTGCTCGAAGGTCAGCGAGCGCGGCACCGCCGTCGGATCGACCACCACGTCTTCGATCCCGACGTCGCCCAGCAATCGCCGGATCAATTCGTTTTGGAACTGCAGGGTCGCGATCGAACTCCGGGTGAAGCTTTGCTGCACGCGCAGGAACACATCGTGGGTTTCGGCGATGGCGGTTTGAGTCGACGAACTGCCCGCGAGAACCGGGAGAATGGTCGCGGCCCACCCCGGTCTCGCGGGCGGTTCGAAACTCGCACAAGGTCCCGGCGTTTCCACCAAACGCGGTGCCGGCGTTGGGACGAGCGATTCTGGCGGCTCGAATCGGATCGGCGGGGGTGTCGGGACCGATTTCGGCGTCGGGACCAGTTCCGGAGGGAGAGCCGGCACCGGCGGCGTCCGGTCGACATCGACCCCGTGCGAAGGTCGACCGACCGCGATCGTGACAGTGCGCTTCGGCGAGTCCGAGTTGGTCTTGGGAGAACCGAAGAGTACGCCGAGATCGACCGGATACCGTTCTGCGATGAGCGAACCGAGCAAGCGCAGGATATTCGACGGGGCATCTTGCCGGGCGACCGAAATGGCTCGGGCGAGGTGCGCGCGGCCGACCAGCGATTGTCCAATCATCCGCGTGCAAGAGTTGCCGGGGCCGACTTCGATGAAAACGCGGACGCCCTCGCGGTAGGCCGCATCGAGTACCGCCGGGAAGTCGAGCGTGTTCACTAAACCGGCGGTGATCGAATCGGCGGCGTTGGCGCTCGTCGCGTCGTACGGTCGCGCCCAGGCCCCGCTGAAAACTTGCAAGCCGGGGATCGCGGTTGCCGGCAGCGTGTGCAACTTCCGATAGGCGTCCTCGACCGGCTTCCCCGCTTCGCAGTGGGCGAGCGTGACTCCGGAGAGTGCGAAGAAACTCTTGCCCAACTCCTTCGCCAACTGCTCCACATCGGCGCGGAGACCACCGATGACGCACTCCGTCGGCGTGTTCACGATCAGCAAAAACGCCTTCAAAGTCGGGCGGAGGTGCGACGACACATCGTCCGGCGAGGCCGAGATGATCCCCGAAACCCAATTCACGTCTTCGAGGTTCCACTGCTGCCGGGCGGCGTCGTAGGGCGGTCCGAGGTCGGATCCGAACAAACTCGACGCATGGATGCGGCGGAACATTTCATCGCAGCCGGTCCAAATACGGAGTCCGAACAAGCTCGACGATTCCCCGAGGCTCAAGCCGATGCCGGCATCTGGCGTCACGCCGAGTGACACGAGGGTGTCACTGACGAAGGTGCCGAGTGCGACTTGGCCGAAAAGGAACTGCTTGGCGGTCGTGTCGGATGGGAGATAGTCGGCCCAGAACTTATCCGGGGCGTACTGCCCCCGCAGGTAGAGATTCTCGGTTTGCTGTTTACGGAGTACCTCGGGGAAAGCGGCACTCAGGTCGCGGCCCATGCCGGGGAAGTGGTTCCCCGAACCTGGGAAGACGAACGCGATCTTCCCCTTCGGCCCGAGCGGCACAGGGGAATAGAAGACGCGATCCCGCAAACTCGCCCGCAGTTCCCGGCCGAAATCGCGGGCCGTCGGATCGGCGATGCACTCGGCCAAGTAGTCGATCTGCTCGAGGAGTTCGACGCGATTTCGCGCGACCAGCGCCGCGCCGAGTTTGCGATTCGAATGCGGCGGGTTTGCGTGCCACCAGTCGCCGGCGAGTTCGGCGATTGTTCCGAATTCTTGGGATTTCAACCATTCGGAGAGCGAGGTTAACTTGTGCTGCAGTTCGGCCGCCGTGCCGCCGTCGATCGCGAACAAGCCTTCGGATAAATTCGGCGATTCCGTTGACGGCTGCTTCGATTCGACTTCTTCCAACACGAGGTGGACGCACGAACCGTCGGCGCCGGTGGCGGCGAGCGCGGCCCGGCGCGGTCCATCCCGATCAGCGAGCCAAAATCGCGGCCCCCGGGCGGAATAGAGTCCGTCGTGCGGAGTGACCCGCTCCGGCGCGGGCGTCGCTGGGAGGACTTTGTGGTGCAGTGCCAAACCGAGTTGCACGAGTGACACCATCGCCGACGCGGCCCCCGTGTGCCCGATTTGGGAGCGACTCGCCGCGATCGCCAACGGAAAGGGGCGTTCGGTCGTGCTCAGCAGCGCGCTCAACGCCTCGGCTTCGGGTCGGTCGGCGCCCTCGGCGCCGGACGCGGCTCCGTCCAGCAGGTCGATACTCGCGGGGTCGATCATCGCATCGGCGCAGGCGCGCACGAACGAGGTGGCGTACGTCGCGGCATCGGTCTCGAGTGCGGTCGGGTCGCCGCCGGTGGAAGTGCCGACGCCGCGGATCACGGCGTAAACGCGGTCGCCGTCGCGCACCGCATCGGCCAATCGCTTCAACACGACGGCGGCCGCGCCCTCAGTGGACAGGGGCCGAGCTTCGGTTGCTAGCAGTTGTCTTGGATCCCCGAGGAGATCGACTCCGCCGACGACGGCACGGTCCAGTTCCCCGCGGCGCAACGCACGCACGGCGAGCGCGATCGCGGTACCGGCCGAGGTCTCTTCGCTGCAACAGGTGAAACTCGGCCCGCCGAAGTGGAACGCCCGCGCGATCCGACTCGCCGCGATGCTGCCGAGGGCGCCCATCGTCCGGTCGGCCGTCAGTGCTGGGAGTTCCGTATCGCCGGCCCAACGCAGGTGGTAGTTCGTGGTGTTGAGATCGAGCCCGAGTCCGATGAACACGCCCGTGTGGATGTCCGATTCCTCGATCCGATCGACCGCCGATGCTCGGCAATCGTCGAGCGCTTCCGCGGCGACGTGCAGCATCAGCAGTTGTTGCGGCAGCATCTCCTCCATTTCGCGCGGCGGAATGCGAAAGCGGTCGAGCGGCGCGTCGATCGACTCGATGAAATGCCCCGCGGGGGATGGCGATGGGGCGCGATCCCAGCCGTTGAGTTTCCGTGCCGGCGATGGCGCTAACCCACCGCTAAGGAAGCACGCTTTCAATTCAACGGCGGTCTTCCACGGGCCCACGTGGGCGCCCACGCCGACGATCGCGACGGGGGTATTGTCCGGCTCCGAAACAACAGGTGGAGCATCGAAGCCGCCCACCACGATCGGGGCGTGGACTCCGGCGAACTCGGGCTTGTATTCTTCGATCAGCAAATGGGCGTTGATGCCGCCGAAGCCAAAGCCGCTGATCGCGGCGCGGCGCGGGCCCACGCTTCGCCATTCTTCCGCATCCTTCAGCAACCGGAACGGGCCGTTGGCGTAGTCGAGCTGAGTGTTCGGCGCATCACAGTTCGCCTGCGGCGGGAGGGTTTTGTTTTCAATGGCCAACAGCACTTTCGCGAGTGCCGCCGAACTCGCACCGGTGAGCAAGTGACCGACGGTCGCTTTCACCGAGCCGATGACGCACTGTCCCGGGGTCCACGAATGCGCGTTCCAAAGCTCGCGCAAACTCTCGAATTCGACCCGATCCCCGACGGGGGTGCCGGTCGCGTGGCACTCGATCATGCCGACGTCGGTCGGTTGCCAGCCGGCCATCGCGTAGGCGGCTCGCATCGCGCGGAGTTGGCCATCGCTCGACGGTGCGAGCAGGTTGCCGCGGATATCGTTGGACAGGCCCCAGCCGCGAAGAACGGCTCGGATGGTGTCGCCATCGCGTTCGGCATCGCCGAGCCGTTTCAAAACGAAGACTCCGGAACCTTCGCCGACGACGAGGCCATCCGCATTCGCGGAAAAGGGCGAGCATTTCCCGGACACCGAGAGTGCCCGCAACTGCGAGAACCCCATCTGCGTGTAGAGGCAATCGGGTCGCGACGCGCCGCCGGCGAGCATCGCATCGGCGCGGCCGGAGATCAATTCATCGCAGGCGAGTTTGATCGCGTACAGGCTGCTGGCGCAGGCCGCGTCGAGCGTGAAGTGCCCGGCGCCGAGCCCGAGCGCCTTGGCGAGAACCCCGGCCGGCAACCCCGCGACGTAGCGGTTCCACGGGTGGACCGGCGGCGAGTTCGGACTGAGCAAGCTCCGGGCGAGGTCGGAGGCTTTGTCCGTCGGCAAGCAGATGTTGCCGAGGATGACGCCCACTTTGCGCCGATCAATATTAGCAGTCTGCGCGCTCTTCCACGCCCGGTGGCCGACGTCCAAAATGAGGTGGAACAGCGGATCGAGTTCGGCGATCAACTCCGGCGGCAATCCCAGCCCCGCGATGTCCGGCTCGAAAGGATCGAGGAAGTAGCCCCGGGTGGAATAGACCGTATCCGGGTTCGCCACGCGCGGGTCGAAGCACCGTTCCGGCGGCAACAGCCAACGCCCCGCTGGCACTTCGCGCGAGCAGTCGGCCGCCGTGCGGACGTTCGTCCAAAATCGGCCGAGGTCGGATCCGGAGCCGGGGAATCGGCCGGCCGACCCGACGATGGCGATGCTCGGGGGATGTGGGTTCATGGGAGTACGTTGCGGATTACGCCTTCGCGCGCGGGCCCAGTTGGTTGCGGCGGAAGGCTTGGTTCAACTGCGGGTCGATGACGCACTCGTAATCTTGGATCTGCGCGATCACAGATCCGTCGGCCGGATCGAGGTAGTCGATATCGGCGCGGGCGTACGTGCCGCTGTCACGCGTGATACGCAGCCGCACGAGCACCGGGCCCGCCGTGAATGCGCGGCGGTATTGGCGGTAGCGCCCGGCGAAGCACGGCAGCGACCCGGCCCCGTGCTGCGCGTAGCTCCAGAGGATCATCATTTGAAAGCTCACGTCGAGGACGAGCGGGTCGGCGACCCACGCGTTCCGCAGTGGTTCCGCGATCCATTCGCCCGGGGCCGGCGCGGGGTGGACACTCGCGGCGAACGCACCCTCAGCGACGCCTTCGATGCGCTCGATGCCGCGCAACTCCGGCCCGTGGAAAAGGAAGTGCCGGTAAACTTCTTCGAGCGGATGCGGGTACGGTTGCAATTCCGGGACGCGGTTCGGCGCCGGCGGCTTCGGCAACGCAGACGCCAGCACCACCTCCGCGCGGGAGTGGACGACCTCGCGGCCATCGCGGCGGCGGCCGCGCAATTCCACCGGGACGAGAAAGTATTTGTCGCTCTTCGTCCCGCGCCCGGCGAACGCGCGCACGGTGGCGGGCACGGCCTCGTCGATCAGAATACCGTTCATCACCCGCATTTCGTTGAAGCCGTGGAATAGCAGGCCCGGGTTGCCGTGCAACGCCGCGTGGGCGAGCCATTCCATATGGAGCACCATCGGAAACACGGCGCGGCCGTCGATGACGTGCGAACGCAATACGGGGTGGGTCGCCAAGTCGATCGTGCGTTCGAAGACGGCGGTCATTTCGGGCGGGGGGGCTGTCGCGGCTGCGTTCGGCGCCGGAACCTCAACTCGCGGGATCGACGCGATCGCGCCGCTGGGTGCCGTATGGCCTTTCGCGGAGCGGAACTTGCCGAGGGCGACGACTTCCGCCGCGCGGCCGGACAAATTCAATTCTTGAATGACGAAGAGACCGCCTTCGGTTAGCGGAATCATACCGATCCCCTCGCTCTCGAATACTTTCCGGAGGTTCGCGGTTACCATGCCGCCGTCCCACGGGCCCCAATTAATGGCCGCGACGCGGGTGTTCGGCCGACGCCGCGATTCGACCTGGGCCGTCTTGTTCAGCACTTCGTTGGCGGCGGCGTACGCGGCTTGGCCGACGCGGCCGAAGCGGGCCGTGGTGCTGCTGAACAAAATCAGCATCTTCAATTCTTGGCCGCCGAGGTGATCGAGCAAGTTCCGTAAACCGTCGACCTTGGTGGAGTAGACAGTGTCGAATTGCTCGGCGGTCAAATCTTCGATGCGCTTGTCGGCGAGCACCCCGGCCCCGTGGATCAAGCCGGTGATCGCGCCGTGTTTCACTTGAATCTGATGTAGCAAATCGGCGACTTGGCGCGAATTCGCCACGTTGGCGACGAGGTACACGACCTTCGATCCGGCACGCTCCATGCGGGCGAGGTTGCTCCGGATCTCGCGCTGCGCGAGCGCCTTGTGGTACATCTCCGAAACACTTTTGGGCGTCGCCGTGGCTCCGAGGTGCTCGGCGATGGCCTTCTTCAAACCCGCTTCGTCGGTCGCGACGGACATCCATGCCGGCTCCGGTCCGGTAGGAATCGAGGTGCGGCCGGTCAGAACCAACGTCGGCTTGAAAGTCTCCGCGAGCGCGGCGGCGACTTCGGCCGTCACGCCGCGCCCGCCGCCCGTGATGAGGATGACGTCGTTCGGGCCGAGGGGGAGCGGCTTGCTCGACGGCTTGCGCACAGTGCGGGCCAGTTCCACCGTGCAACGGTGCGATTCGCTGATCCCGACTTCGACCGGTCCGATGCAGAGTAACTCGTCGGCGATGGCCACCGCCGCGGCCGCGGGGGCTTCGCGGGCGAAGTCGGGTGCGAGGTCAATCGCTTTGCACGCGACTTCCGGCCACTCGTGCCGGGCCGTTTTCACCAAGCCGGCGAAACCGCCGAGCGCGGGGTTGGCGTTCACCGCCAGGTCCATCAAGCCGAAGGCGCCGTCGAGCTGAACGACCGTCCCGAAGAACGCCGCGCGGCCCGCCGAACGCAGTTTCGGCGCCGCGGCTTGCGCCCACAGGAAGGCGGTCCGGTTGATCGCCGCGACCGGCGCGATCGGCGGGATCAACACCAAACCGACCGGCCGACCGTCGGTCGGGATCGGATCGGTCCAAGAGTACAGTTCCGGCTCGAGTTTGCGGCTTTGGAATTGGGCGACCAATTCGCGGCCGAGGGAATCTTCTCCCGAAACGATCCACACCGCAGAATTCTCGGGGACCTTCAATCGGGGCCGGGGAGCCGCGAGGTCGAGATCGACCGCTTGCAAAATACTCCGGTCGATATTATCGAGGGCCACTACCGAGGCAGCCGACCGGTTCGCACTTGCGGACCCATCGATCGTCCGCGTGGGAAACAGGCGTGGCTCCACAGGGAACGCAGGGGTGATTTCGGGCATCCGAATCGCCGAGATCGGCTCCGTCTTCGGAACCAGCACCGACGCGACCCCGCCTCCGGTTGCCAAGAAATCGGCGACATCCTGCAACGTGTGCAATGCCCCGAGGTGTTCGGGTTTCACGACCGGCGCGGCCGGAAGCTTGTCTTGGAGCGCGCTCAGAATTTCGACACGTTTGATCGAATCGACCCCGAGGTCGCCGTCGAGGCTCATCCCCAAGTTCAACATGTCCACCGGATAGCCGGTCTTCTCCGCGACCACCGCGAGCAAGATTGCCGCGATATCGCCGGCAACGTCGGGTTCGATCCCCGCAGGAAAGACCGTATCGAACGTCACCGGGCCGATGAGGGTGGCCGGCGCTTCGGCAAAGAGGATTGGATCGATCCTCATTTCGCGGGTCGGGCTGACATTCGCACCAGATCGGCTCGGAGAAAGCGTCGCTATAGCGGGGACGGTCGCGATCGACAGAAAATCGGCGACGTCTTGCAAAGTGTGTAACGTTCCGAGGTGCTCCGGCTTGACGACCGGCGCGGCCGGCAATTTGTCTTGGAGTGCACTCAGAATTTCGACGCGTTTGATCGAATCGACTCCAAGGTCGCCGTCCAAGCTCATCCCGAGATTCAACATGTCCACCGGGTAACCGGTCTTCTCCGCGACCACCGCGAGCAAAGTTTCCGCGACGCCGGGATGCACCGATTTCGCAGCGGGCGGTGGCGGGGGAACCGCGAGCGGTTTCGGGGCGGGTGCGACCGGAACGGGAACCGGGCGAATCGCGACCGGCGGCAGGATCTCTCGCGGCAAGAACGCAATCAGGTCTGGCGCGGGAGCGGCAGTCCCGAAGAAAAGCGATTGTTGCTGGGCCACCAATTGATGCAACGTGCGCTGGGCGCTCTCTTGCGATTCGAGAAACTGCTTGTGGAGTTGCGCCGTCTGTTCCTGCATCTTTTGGAGTGCGGCGAGCGTTTGCTGCGTCACTTGCAATGCCCGGCTCAACTCGGTCGACTGCGGATCGTTCATCGGGCGAATTCCTGCGGACGACTTCGAGGGGGGAACCGAACTATTCGAGGATGATATGGGCGGACGGGCGGGACGCTTGGGACGCGGTTGGACGATGTTCGCCCCCCCGATCGGGACTGTCATGATCGGCTTCGACGGCAATGGGGCCGGGCGGCAACGGCCGTTCGCTTCCCAAGCGCCGAGGTCGACCGCGTGACCCCGCGCGGCGAGTTTGGCCAGCGCGAGGGCGAGGTCGAGCATCCCCGCATGCTTGGGGGATTCCAGTGCGATGGCTTCGACGTCATCCGCCGGTGCCGCTTCGGTGACGATTGACTGAGTCAGTTTGGCGAGCGTGCCGCCGGGGCCGACTTCGAAAAATGTCCGCACCCCATCGCGCAGCATCGCTTGAATTTGAGCGACGAACTCCACCGGTTTTGCCAACTGGTGCCCGAGCGCATCGCGGCAAGAATCGGCCTCGGCCGGGTACTCGGAGCCCGTGGTGTTCGAGTACACCGGCGCCCCCGCCGCAAAGTCAACGGAATCGAGGTCGTGCCGGAAGGGCCGCGCCGCTTCGGCGACGAAGTCGCTGTGGAACGCCGCGGCAACCGGAAGCTTGATGGCGCGGATGTTGTGCGACGCGTAGATTTTCGCGATGGCCTCGATGTCGGCCGTGCTGCCGGCGAGCACCGTCTGCAATGGAGCGTTTTTGTTCGCGATCACGACGCCGGGGATCAGCCGGACTTCGATTTCCGAAAGCGGGGCGAGCACCGCGAGCATGGCGCCGGCATCGCCGACGCGCTGCGCGGCCATCAAGTCCCCGCGTCGACGCGAGAGTCGGTAGAAGTCCGAATCCGAGATCCGCTTCGCCGCAGCGAGCGCCGGGAGTTCCCCGTAACTGTGCCCCGCGAAACAATCCGCATTCAATCCAAACCTTTCGTTCAACACGCGGTAGGCGCCGTAGCTCACCGCGCCGAGCGCCGGCTGGGCGATGTCGGTCGCTTTCAAAGCTTCATCCTGCAACGACTTCGAATCCGCGGCGAACGAGGTCGGCGGGTAAATGAAATCGCTCAAGCGGTCGCCCGGTTGTCCGGCGTTGGCCCGATCCAACGACTCCAGAATTTCGGGGAAGGTGCAAGCGAGTTCGCGGAGCATGCCGACGCTCTGCGAACCTTGGCCAGGGAACAGCACCGCGAGTTTTCCCGCCGGGCCAGTGCCGAAGAAGGCCCCCTCGGCCGTCTGCCACTTTTGAGAACCGGATTGCGAAGTGAGCCGGGCTTTCGCCCGCGCGACCAATTGTGCGAGGTCGGTCTTGCCGCGCTGGGCGACGAGGACCAATCGCACGGGTGCCGAAGAATCGAACGCCGCCCGGGACGCTTCCGCGGCGCGGGCGAATTCATTCCAAGTCGGCGCTTCGCCGAATGGCGTGAATGCCGATAGCAACCCTTCGACAGTCCGTCCCGACACCGCGAGAATTTCGACTCGGCCATCCCAGTCCGGATCAATTTTCGCCGGTCGGTATTCTTCCAGCACCGCGTGGAAGTTGGAGCCGCCGAAGCCGAAGGCCGACAGTCCCGCCCGGCGAGGATGCTCGATCCGCGGCAGCCACGGTCGCATCTGGGCGTTGACGTAGAAGGGGCTCTCGGGCGAGTTCAGGGGATCGACCGGTCGATTCACCTTGATCGTCGGCGGCAGCACTTTGTTGAACAACGACAGCGCCACCTTGATGAGCGACGCCGCACCGGCTGCCGCTTTCGTGTGGCCGATCTGCGACTTCACCGAGCCGAGGGCGCACCACGGTCGACCGAGCGCGTGCCCCGAATTGCGGAAGACATCGGTGAGGGCCGTGGCTTCCGCCGCGTCGCCGACCTTCGTTCCGGTGCCGTGGGCTTCGACGAGCTCGACGGTGCCGGGGTTCACGCCGGCGCGAGCGTAGGCATCGTTCAAGCAGCGTTTCTGCCCCTCGGACGACGGCGCGTAGATCGCGTTCCCTTTGCCGTCGCTGCTGGTGCCGATGCCTTTGAGCACGGCGTAGATGGTGTCCCCGGAGGCTTCCGCATCGGCGAGGCGCTTGAGCACGACCATGCCGAGGCCTTCGCCCAAGGCGGTGCCGTCGCCGTTGGAGTCGAACGGCCGTGACTCGCCCGATTTCGAAAGCGCCGGCGTTTTGCTGAAGCACATGAACATGAAGATGTCGTTGAACGTGTCGACCCCGCCAGTGACGACGACATCGGCCTTGCCCGTGGCCAGTTCCATCGCCGCGAGGTGGACGGCACTCAACGAACTGGCGCACGCGGCATCGACGACGCAGTTCGTCCCGTGCAGATCCAACCGATTGGCAATCCGCCCCGCCACGACGTTGCCGAGCAGGCCAGGGAAGCTGTTCTCTTGCCACGGGACATAGCATTCGCCGATGCGTTCCACCACATCTTGGGCCACGTCGTCCGCGACGCCGGCGTCCTTCAATGCGGCGCGCCATTTCGGGTGGCCCAACCGAGCGCCGAGTGGAATGACGAGTTCGAGCGTCCCCGTGACCCCGAGGATGACGGAGGTTTTGCCGCGCGCCGTGCCACCCGGAGTATCGAATACGATACCCGCGTCGGTCAACGCCTGCTTGGCCGCGACCAAGCCGAGCAATTGCGAAGTATCGGTCGCTTCGAGGTCACGCGGAGCGATCCCGAATTCGAGCGGGTTGAAATCAATGGGCGTCAGGAACCCGCCCCGGCGGGCATAGGTGTGGTCGGGCGACTTCGGATCGGCGTCGTAATAATCGTCGGGGTTCCAGTGCGTCGGTGGAACATCGCCGATGCAATCGACGCCGTGTTTGATGTTCGCCCAATACGCGCCGAGCCCGTCGGCTTTCGGGAACAAGCAGCCGATGCCGACGATGGCCAAAGGAACGAACCCGATTTCGGATTTCGGATTTCGGATTTCGGATTTCAAACCTAGCACCCCATCGCATTCGAATTCAATTCAAACGATCCGACAATACATCATTGGCCATCGGACGCAGCGGAAACCAATCCGCCGGCAATTCGAGTCCTTGTTGTCGGAGCGCCGTTTGCCGGGTGACGACGCACGCCCCGTACAAGAGGTTGTGGGCAACATTTACCACGGTGCGGTTCGCCGGGATTTCGAGGTGGCTCCCTTTGGCCCACTCATTGAAGGCCCCCATCGCCGGGCCGCACCAGACCTGATAGTCGAGCTGGCGTCCGGCATCGCCCGCATTGGCCCATCGCGACGACAGACCCAAATACCAGCGAAAAACAAGGGCCATCTTGTGCTTGGCGTTGGCTTCGGCCTTCGGCACTTGGACCGGGTCGCGCTTCAGGAAAAACTCGCGAGTCTCGGACCAGACATCATCGAAGGAACGTCGCAAGATCGTCTTCTCAACAAGGACGCGCTCGGCGTCGGGCATCGCTTCCCAACCCGGGTAGGCCCGGTATAAGTCGAAGAGTTTCTGCGCCCGCATCGGGAACATGGTGCCGCGTTTGAGCACTTGCAATTTCACGCCCATCTCGAACATGTCCGCGGCCGGGGCCATCGCCACATCGGCTTGTCCCGCACCCGCCAGCATCGCCCGCACGGCATCCGAACTCCCCGATTCGATGCAGGCTTGGTTCACCGAGCCCGTCACGACGTACGCCGCCCCGAGGGCGAATGCCCCGGCCACACTCGCCGGTGTCGCGATTCCACCCGCCAACCCGACACGCACCGGTTTGGCGAACCCAAACTGAGCTTGCAAGCGATCCCGCAAAGCCGTCATCGTCGGTAGCAACGTGATGGCGGGACGGTTGTCGGTGTGGCCACCGCTGTCGGCCTCGGCCGTGAGGTCGTCGCACATCGGTACGGAGCCGGCGAGTTCGGCCTGGTCCCCGGTGATCTGCTGCGCCGCCAGCAATTCCCGAACGATCCGCTCCGGCGCCGGGGAGAGAAACTTCGTCGCCACTTCGACCCGCGAGACCTTCGCGATGATCCGGTTGCCGATTTCGATCGTTCCATCCGGTCGACGCTTCAATCCAGCCAGGCGATAACGAACGACCGCCGGGGTGAGATCCAAATACGCGGAGGCTTCGATCAGCCGGACGCCGCGGCTCAGGAACAACTCCGCGAGGGCCATCTCGTGGCCGGTTTCATTCGGACTGTGAATCAGGTTGATGCAGAAGGGGCGATCCCCAAGATTCGCCTGCAACCGCTCGACGGCTTGCACGACGCGCTGGAACGATAGTCCGGCCGCGCCGAAGCTGCCGAGCATCCCCGCCCGACTCATGGCTTCGACGATCTCCGCAGAGGCGATGCCGTTGGCCATCGCCCCTGTCATGTAGGGGTATTTCAAGCCGTGGTCCACGGCGAAACCGGTCCCGCCGAGTCGGGCGGGGGGCAGTGGCGGAAGGAGGGCCAGGAGGTCGTGCGTGCCAACTTGGCCCGTACCGAAATTTCCCGATCCGCTGCGGGCCAGGGCGGGGCCCGATTCCCCAACTACTACGGAAACGGTCGAGCGCAAATCGCCGAGGATCGCGGAGGCCTCGGCCGGGAGAACGGTCGGCGCCGAACCGTCGGAGCGCCACCGGCCGAGGGGTGTGATCGGAGAGGTCATAGTTAGGGTTAAGATAACGCGCCACCCCGCTGCGAACAGGCGCCGGGGCGGAATCCATCGACGGATTGCGCGGACTGCGGTAATCTGTTGGGGGATTCACAGGACGCGAGCCCCGACCCGGACCACCCCCATGCGCATCCCTCTCGCCTTCGCCTTGCTGTTTGCGTTTGCCCCGGCCTTACGGGCCGTGGGGGGCATGGTCGTCTGCGTCTCGCCGCCGGCGACGGAGGTCGGCGTCGACATCCTCAAAGCCGGGGGGAACGCCGTCGACGCGGCGGTAGCCGTCGGCTTTGCCGAAGCCGTTACATGGCCCGAAGCCGGGAATATCGGCGGCGGCGGGTTCATGCTCATCCACCGGCCGAATGCGAAACCGGTATTCATCGACTACCGAGAAATGGCACCGGCCGCCGCCACCAAAGAGATGTTCGCCAAGGCCATCGATTTTCAATCGACGAAGACTGCCGGCGTCCCCGGCACCGTCCGCGGCTTGGAGCTCGCCCACAAACGATTCGGCAAACTCCCATGGAAGGACCTCGTGCTGCCGGCAGTGAAACTCGCCGAAGAAGGGTTCGTCGTCAATGCGGCTTTGGCCGGGCGGTTGAACGGCGTGCAGACCGCGAAGAACCCCGAGTTCCAACGAATCTTCGGCAAGAAAGGCGGTTGGAAATCCGGCGACATTTTGAAACAGCCCGACCTCGGCTGGTCGCTGCGACAGATCGCCGAGAAAGGCCCGGACGCGTTTTACACCGGCCTCCTCGCCGACAAGATCATCGAGGAAATGAAAGCGAGCGAGGGATTGATCACGCTTAACGATCTGAAGATTTACAAAGCCGAAACGCGCACGCCGCTCACCGGCACTTACCGGGGGTACGAAATCATCGGTGCCCCGCCACCGAGTTCCGGGGGCACGGCGCTCATCACTGCGCTGAACATTTTGGAACTCTACGACCTGAAAAAGAACCCGTGGATGAGCCCCGAGACGGCGCACCTCGTCGCCGAAGCGATGCGCCGGGCCTTCGCCGACCGGGCCAAATATCTCGGCGATCCCGGCTTCACAAAAGTGCCAGCGAACCTGCTGAGCAAAGAACACGCGAAGGAATTGGCGAAGTCGATCGACCCCACGCAAGCGACCGCCAGCGCAGCGCTGACCCCCGAAATCCAATTCGCCGCGGAGAAAAACGAGACCACCCATTTCAGCATTGTCGATGCCGACGGCATGGCCGTGGCCAACACTTACACGCTCGAAAACTCCTTCGGTTGCAAGGTCGTCGTCCGCGGGGCCGGGTTTATCCTCAACAACGAGATGACCGACTTCAATCACAAACCCGGGGTCACAAACCGCGCCGGGCTGATTGGCACCGAGGCGAACCTCGTCGCCCCCGGCAAGCGGCCGCTGAGTTCGATGACGCCGACAATTTTGTTGAAGGACGGCAAACTCGCGCTCGTCACCGGGAGCCCCGGCGGTCGGACGATCATTAACACGGTGCTTTGCGTCGTGATCAATTACGTCGATTACGGCGGCGATGTGCGAGCGGCCGTCGACGCCCCCCGGATGCACCACCAATGGTTCCCGGATCGGATTTCACTCGAAGACTTCCCCGGCCGGGCAAAGCTGGATGAGAAGTTGAAGGCCCGCGGCCACGCCGTCGTCACGAACAAACAAGGGGACGCCCATAGCATCGCGGTCGACCCGACGACGGGGCAGTTGGTCGGCGCCGCCGACAAGCGCCTCGACGGGAGTGCGAAGGGCTGGGAGAAGTGATGCGGTAGCACAATGCGCCGATTCGGGGTGCTATGGCAAAAGATCCGCAACCGCCAGCGAAGCGCTGAGTTGTCCATCGAGTATCAGCGGGATGGAATCGCCGGCCGTGTAATCTTGTCGTTCGGCGTATTTGGGATCGTCTCCCGGCCCGCTCGGCAGCGTATAGACCTCGACTTTGGCCTCGGGGAGGTTGACGATCCAATAGATCGGGATGCCGGCGGCGGCGTACACACCGCTTTTGTATTCTCGGTCACTCCGGAGTGAGCTATCCGAAACTTCGACCGCCAAAACGACTTCGGCCGCTTTCGGATGCCGAAGATCATAGGTGCGAAGGTCGCCGCGCGCGACCACCGCGTCCGGTTCCGGTTCGCTGGTGGCCAGCGTGATCGGCACCTGGGAGCGAACCATGAAACCGAGCGGGACGGCCCGATCGAGATACCGTGCGATGCGAACGACAGTGGAAGCGCTGGGCGATTTGTGCTTCGATTTGACCACCAAGTATCCGTCGATGAGTTCCACGCGGTCGGCGGGCGTCAGGATGCCGCGTTCGCCGAGGTCGTGGTAATCCGCGACCGACAATCGAAAGAAACCCCGCTCGACGAGGGCCGGGTGGGGCACCGCATAGGGATCGGGGCGTGTGGCGGTCGCCATGGTCGTCTTTCCAGAAACAGAAAAAGCCCGGAGTTGCCTCCGGGCCAGTATACCACTCCATCCGCTTACTTGTTCCCCGCCGCCTTCACGCCCAGAGCCGCTTGGGCCGCAGCCAAGCGGGCGATCGGCACGCGGAAGGGGCTGCAACTCACGTAGTCCATCCCCACTTTGTGGCAGAAGAAGACCGAGTCCGGGTCGCCGCCGTGTTCGCCGCAGATACCGATCTTCAGGTGTTGGCTGTGCTTCGCCATCCGGCTCGCCCGGCCCCGCTCGATGCCCATCTGGATGAGTTGACCAACCCCGGCCACGTCGAGCGACTGGAACGGATCGACCGCCAGGATCTTTTCCTTCAAGTAGGTCGGCATGAACGCCTTGGTGTCGTCGCGGCTAAAGCCGAATGTCATCTGCGTCAGGTCGTTGGTGCCGAAGCTGAAGAACTCGGCCTCCTCCGCGATTTGCCCGGCGACCAGGCAAGCCCGCGGCAACTCGATCATCGTGCCGATCTGGTACTCGACCTTCACCCCGTGTTTCGTCATGGTTTCCTCGGCGACCGCGATGGCCCGCTTCTTGAGGATGACGAGTTCCTCCACAGTGCCGATCACCGGGATCATGATCTCCGGCAACACGCTCTTGCCCTGCTTCTTGACCTCGATCACGGCCTCGATGATGGCCTGGACTTGCATGTCGCCGATCTCGGGGTACACGATCGGCAGCCGGCAGCCGCGGAAGCCCATCATCGGGTTCTCCTCGTGCAGCTCATCGACGCGTTGACGAATCTGCTCAACAGTCAGGCCCATCTCGCTGGCCATCTCCTGCTGGCCCTTGGGGTTTTTGTCCTTCGGCAGGAACTCGTGCAGCGGCGGGTCGAGCAGGCGGATCGTGACGGGGTAGCCGTCCATCGCCGCGAAGATGCCGACGAAGTCGTTACGCTGGAACACAAGGATTTTCGCGAGGGCGACCTTGCGCTCCTCGGTCGTCTCGGCCAGGATCACCTCGCGGATCGCCGAGATGCGGGCCTTCTTCTCGGCCTCGTCGGCCCCGACGAAGAACATGTGCTCCGTGCGGCACAGGCCGATCCCCTCGGCCCCGTACTCGCGTGCCTTGAGCGTGTCGGCCGGGGTGTCCGAGTTGGTGCGAATCTTCAGGGTCCGGTAGCGGTCGGCCCACGTCATGAGTGTCTTGAAGTCGCCGGTCATCGTCGGGGCGATCGTCTCGACCTTGCCGATCATCACGTCGCCGGTGGTGCCGTTGATCGTGAGGAAGTCGCCCGCCTTGACGACGAAGGTCTTCTTCACCGTCTCCTTGCCTTCGAGCACGGTGCCATAAATCGTGGCGGTCTGGGCCGCCTCGTCGATCTTGACCGCCTCGCAGCCGACGACGCAGGGCTTGCCCCAGCCGCGGGCGACCACGGCGGCGTGGCTCGCCTTGCCGCCGGTGCTCGTGAGAATCCCCTTGGCGAGGTGCATCCCCGCCACGTCCTCGGGGCTGGTTTCCTTGCGCACCAGCAGCAGCGGCCGGTCGGGGTACTTGGCCGCGATCTCGACGGCCGCCTCCGCGGACAGCACCACCTGCCCCGACGCGCCGCCGGGGCTGGCGGCGATGCCCTGGGCGACCGGCTTGACGGCCGACTTCGGGTCGAGCTGCGGCTGCAGCAGGTGGTTCAGTGAGTCTGGCGGCACGCTCTTGACCGCCGTCGCCTGGTCGAAGTGCCCCTCGTTGCACATCTCGACGGCGATGCGCACGGCAGCGGTGCCGGTGCGCTTGCCGTTGCGGGTTTGCAACATGTACAGGGTACCGTCTTGTACCGTGAACTCGATGTCTTGCATGTCCTTGTAGTGGACTTCGAGCTTCTCGCGGATGCCCATGAGTTCCTTGTAGACCTTGGGCATCTCGTCGTTCAACTGGCTGATCGGCTCGGGGGTGCGAATCCCGGCCACCACATCTTCGCCTTGGGCGTTGATGAGGTAGTCGCCGTAGAAGACGTTCTCGCCCGTGTTCGGATCGCGGGTGAAGGCCACGCCGGTGCCGGAGCCTTCGCCCATGTTGCCGAAGACCATCGCTTGCACGTTGACGGCCGTGCCCTTCAGACCCGTGATCCGTTCGATGCGGCGGTACTCGATGGCCTTGTTGCCGTTCCACGAGTTGAACACCGCGTTGATCGAGAGCATCAACTGTTGTTTGGGATCCTGCGGGAAATCGGCGCCGACGTGCTTCTTGTACACGACTTTGTAACGCTTCACGAGTTCCTTGAGGTCGTCGGCGCTCAGGTCGGTGTCGAGCTTGGCCTTCTTCTCGGCTTTGAGGGCGTGGATTTCGTGCTCGAAGGCTTCGTGCTCGCAGCCCATCGCGGTGCTGCCGAACATGTCGATGAGCCGGCGGTAGCTGTCGTAGGCGAAGCGCGGGTTGCCGGTGAGCTTGGCGAGTCCTTCGACGCTTAAGTCGGTCAGGCCGAGGTTCAAGATGGTGTTCATCATCCCGGGCATGGAGAGCGCGGCACCGGAGCGCACACTCACGAGCAGCGGGTCGTTATTGTCGCCGAACTTCTTGCCGAAGGTCGCTTCGACCTTCTTCATGGCCGCGTCGATTTCGGGGACGGCGGCGTCGGGCAGCTTCTTGCCCTGTTCGAGGTAAGCCGCGCAAACTTCCGTGGTGATCGTGAAGCCGGGGGGCACGGGAATGCCGATCTTGCACATCTCGGCGAGGTTGGCCCCCTTGCCGCCGAGGAGTTCTTTCATCGTGCCGTCGCCGTCCGCCGTGCTGCCGCCGAAGAAGTAAACGTGCTGGGTACTCATCGAACAGAATCTCGCTTAAAAGAAGAGTGGCCGGGGCGCGGCGGAGGGCCGTCTGCCGCGGGTTTCGGGGAGTGTTTTACGGATGGGGCGTCGATCGGCAAACGACCGGCAGCACCGCGGAGCGATTGTGCTACAATGCTCTGGCCACTCGCATTCAATGGGGATCGATATGTTGGACGACCGGATCGATCGCATGGACCACGCTTCCAACCGCGAGATCGATCTCCCCGGCGACGTGATCGAAATCCTTGCATCGGCCGACCAGATGCTCGACGACCAGTTGACGGCGCTCCGTCAGTTGCCCCTCCACGCGAGTTGGTGCCATTTCCGCAAAGATCCCACCCTCGGTTGGATGGTGTCGCTACACCTTTTCACGAGCGAATACAGTTTCGGCCAAGAAGTCCGAGTCGAGAATTTACGGGATCCCGCGAACGCCAAAGAGTTCGTCCGGAGCGTGTTTTGGGAGTATGCACAGACCTATTCGGAAAAAATCGGAGAGCAGATTCGCCAGATCCGATCCGATCTCAAAGTCCTAATCGCCGCCGGAAGGGACTGAGTTCGACCATGACACAAGGCGAGCGGATCGACGAACTCACCAAACGACTCGACGCCATCGCTCTCGCCTTGGAGGGCGTCCGCACGACGGTCGTCATCGAAATTGAACATCTCGAAGAGAATTTGAAGCGGCATCAATCCGAACTGAAAGATTTCCAACAACTGCAACTGAGAACGACCGAACGGCTCGCTATCGTCGAGCAACGCTGCGTCGCCCTCGAAAAAGTCTCCGACCGGCATTGGCAAGTCTGGCTCGCTCTCGCTGGAGCCGGCCTCGCACTTCTCGTCGCGTTCCTCAAAAAATAATCCCATCCCCGCGGAAAATCCCCGCCCACGCGCCGTCTCCTGTTTCAGCATGACCCCTCCGCAGCTCACCGACTGGATCGATACCCACGCGGCGGCGCTCAAGCTGTTCGCCCGGCAGCACTGCGGCGATCCGGAATCCGTCGTTCAAGACGCGTTCTGCAAACTCGTGCAGTCGCGGGCGCCCAAGCTCGACCCCGTGGCCTGGCTCTACAGAGTTGTGCGGAACGGGGCCATCGATGCCGGGAAAGCCGAACGCCGCCGGAAGAAACGCGAGACCAAGCGGGCCAAGCCGGAGAGTGGATTCGAGGAAACCGCCGACGCCGACGCGGATGAGGCGATCCTCGCTCTCCAAAGCCTTCCGGCCGATCAGCGCGAGGTGATTGTCCTTCGGATTTGGTCCGGGTTGAAACTCGAGCAGATCGCGACCGCGTGCGAATGCTCGATCAGTTCGGTGCACCGGCGTTACGAAGCCGGGCTGCAATCCTTGCGAGAAAGGTTGGGTGCCCCGTGGCCGACGACGTGATCGAAGCCTTGGCGAGACTGAAACCGGCCGCGGCGAACCGCGATGCGATTTTGTTCGCCGCCGGGCGAGCGTCGGCCCGGCGTGGCCCGTGGCGCTTGCTTTTGGCGGGTCTCGTCATCCAGCAGGCCGTGTTGATTTCGATTTGGACGACGCCGAAGACGCCCGAAACAATCGTTTACGTGAAAGCCGATGTCCCCGGCGAGCCAGCGCCTCCCGATCCGCTACCCGCGATCCCCGAACCGCCCTCGATAGCACCGCGCAGCACCGGGCCGTGGCTGCTGAATCTCGATCCGCAAAGCCCCGAACCGATCCCCAGTGCCTCGATCGTCCCGGAACAGCATTGGACCGTCCGGACGAGTCTTTCCGATCTGTAATCCATCCGCTCCATTTCCATCATCCGGAGACCTCCCATGCGAATCGGTTCATTCCTCGCACTCCTGACCCTCGGCGCACTCGCCCAAGCTCAACCGTTACCAGAACCCAAAGACGGCAAGCTGACGATCCCGCTGACCCTGTCGCCGACGGCGCTGCCGAAGCCGCTGTCTCGCTATTACCTCACGCCGCAGTACAAGGAGATGCAGCCGGGCAACCGCGTCCCCAGCTATATGAAGGCTTACATGGAGCAGGCCGCTTTCTTTAGCAAGGATCCTGCTGCGGAACGCGAGAATTGGAACCTGATGAAGCTGAAGGAGCTTCCCCTCGACAAAATCAAAATGTCCGGCTGCACCAAAGGCAGGCCGCTCGCGGACGTGGACGAAGGCTCTCGGATGCTGTCGTCCGATTGGCAAATCTGGTTCCAGATCCGGCGAGACGGCCTCGGGATGCTGCTGCCCGAGGTGCAAAAGATGCGAGAACTTGCAAGTGTGCTGAAGGTGCGCATGCGTTACGAGATCGCAAGCCAGGACTTCGAGAAAGCCGCGTACACGGCCCGCACATTTTTCGGGTTGGTGCAAGCCTTCGAAACGCACCCGACCACCATCGGCGCCCTTGTGGGCATAGCCATCGAAGGGATCTGCCTGAACGCTATTGAAGAGTTGATCCAGCAGCAGGGTTGCCCGAATTTGTACTGGTCATTAACAGAGATTCCTGCGGATGCTTTCAACATGCGGATTCCCATTCAAGGCGAGAAGTTCCTCATCGAGCCGTATTTCGGTGCGCTCATGAATGCCAAGGGTGAACTTCCCGATGCAGATGTGAAACAAGTCATCCGGCAGTATGACGGTCTGACCCGTAATGGGGATGAAAAGCAAATCAAGGCCTTCCAGCACTTCACCGAGCTTGCTAAAGATGCGAATAAAGTCGCAGAGGCGCGGGCCTACCTTGTCCAAACCGGCACGAAGCCGGAACTTGTGAAATTGTTCTCGGCTTTACAAGTCGTGGTGACGAAAGACGTGCGCCGATACGAAGTCGATCTCGACGATATCATGAGCCTCTACGGGTTGCCAATTTCCGACGCCGGGAAGCGTTCCGCCGAACTGGAAGCGATGTGGAAAGGCGACAAGGAGCGCCGGCTGTCGGAGATGCTGCCGTATGCGTACAAGGCTCGCCAAGCACAGGTCCGGCTCCAGCAACGTGTCGCGTACCTGCGGGTCATCGAGGCCATTCGTCTGCACGCCTTCGACAACGCCGGCAAACTGCCGGCATCGTTGAAAGAAATCAAATCCCCGATTCCGCCGGACCCCGTGACGGGCGAGGCGTTCGTCTACTCGGTGAAGGACGGCGTCGCCACGCTGACCGGCGGCAATTCCAATCCGGGCCAAGCAAATACCAACCGCGTCTATGAGATTCGGATTCGGAAGTGATCACCGCCAGCGGAACAGTTTCATCGCGATGCCGAAGCTCGCGAGTCCCCAGGCCGCGAGCACGGCGAACGACCGTCAAATGTCCCCGAAGCCAGCGGTCGGGCCGGGTAAGTTTTGACGAGATCGCGGACGGTAATCGCGTCGCTCATGACCGTATGATCGAGACCGGACCGCGGGAGAAATCCCCGAATCGCCCGTACAATCGGCCCGTTCGCCACGACCCGACTCCCCGGTTCTGTTTTGCGGGGTTTGCCGGCGGAATCGGTCGGTCGTCCGGGCTGGAGATACCGATAATTCTCGCACTTCCCCAGATGCGGGCGCCGCCCGGGTGGCGAAGTGCTTTTTCCACTACCAAGGATGGTTCCGATGCGCAAATTCTTCTACGCGATGCTGATCGCTGCCGCCGCCCTCACCGCCGTCAGCGCCACGGGCTGTAAGTCGACCAAAGGCTGTAGCACCTGCGGGTGATCACGAATACGGCGGCGCGCGGCGAACCGCGCGCCCCGGTTCCGCACTTTACAAACTGGTACGCGTACCGTACTTTCCCCAATCAGCCGATTGTGCATCGATCCTGAATCGTCTCAACAATCCCCGCGGATCGTTTGAAGAAAAGGATGTCGCCGACGTGATCAGCCTTATCTTTCCCGCATTCAACCCCGGTCCAATCGTCGAACGCACGTGGGATTCGGTGCGCGATTTTATCGCCGTGCGCCGAGACCCGTGGGAAGCGATCTTCGTGTGCGACGGTTGCACCGACGGGACCGCCGAACGGCTGGAAACGTTGAGTCTCGAAGCCGCCGATCCCCGGCTCCGCGTCGTCGGCTACGGCCGCAACCGCGGCAAAGGGCACGCCGTGCGGGTCGGCCTGCTCGCCGCGACCGGGTCGGTGCGCATCTTCACCGATATCGATCTCGCCTACTCCTTCGACGACATCGCCCGCTTGGCCGACGAACTGCAACGCGGGGCTCAACTCGCCGTCGGCAGCCGCGATCACCCCGACAGCTTGGTGCAGGTGCCCGTCCGCCACTTGGCCTACATCGCCAAGCGCCGCAAACAGAGCCGCATCTTCGGCGGACTCGCCCGGCGCATGCTGCCACTGACCCTGAACGACACGCAGGCCGGGTTGAAGGGAATGACGGCCGCTGTAGCCGAGCGCGTCCTCCCCAACCTGACGTGCGACGGTTTCGGTTTCGACTGCGAACTGCTCACGGCTTGCGCCCGCTACGGCATTCCGGTCACGGAGATGCCCGTCTGCGTCCGTTACGACGACGCGGTCAGCAGTACCGGGGGCCTGAAGACGATCGCGACGATGATTCGCGAACTTTGGCGGATCCGCCGGCGCTGGCCGAAATCAGGCTTCCCGGCCCCCGCGGACGACGCGGCACGACGGTTGCTTATCCGAGTGGCTTAGCCCCGGCGTCGCTCTCCGCGCGACACCCCTGCGGCTACCGGAACCGCGTCGCACGGATCGCGACCGACCACTTTGGAATTCAGCACTTGGAACCTGAAACACCGCGCACTTTGCTCGTGACCGCCGACGACTTCGGCATCGGCCCGAACACCAGCCGGGGCATTCTCGATTTGGGCCAGCGCGGCGTCGTAACGTCCACCGTGATGCTTGCGAACTCACCTTACGCCGAAGAGGGCGTCGCCGAATGGCGAATCCAGGATTGCCCGCTCGAACTCGGCTGGCACCCCTGCCTCACCCTCGATGCACCAATTCTCGATGCGCGGCTCATCCCCTCGCTCGTCGGTACGGATGGTCGGTTCTTGAAGCTGGGTGCATTTTTGAAACGATTGCTCCGCGGGCAAATCCGCGAAGACGAAATCGAAGCCGAGTTCCAAGCCCAGTTCCACCGTTACCTCGACCTCGTCGGCGAGCCACCCGCCAACGTGAATGCCCACCATCACCTCCACATCTTCGGCCCCGTCGGCCGGGCGCTGCGGGCCGTGCTAGGTGAAGTCGAAGCCAAGCCATTCCTGCGACGCGTCGTCGAACCGATGAGCACACTGACCGGGATCCGCGGGGCGCGCATCAAGCGACTGGCGCTCACGCGGTTCGGCAGGCAAGCGGCGAAGCGTCAAGCGGCCGAGGGGTTCCCCGGCGCCGAATGGCTGATGGGGATCACGGATCCGTCTTACGTCCACCGCGATCAATTCTTCGCCGAATGGCTCGCCGCCGCACCGGGCCAGCGCGTCGAATTGACTTGCCACCCCGGCTTCCTCGACACCACTCTCGATGGCCGCGATGGCAGTCTGGCCGACGGTCAACTCCACCGCCGCCAACGCGAATACCAGTTGCTCAATCAGCCGACCTTCGCCGAGGCGGTCACAAAAGCCGGGTTCGACTTGCGCGGCGCGGCGGAGTTGCATCGACAAGCCGAACCGACAGCACTACGCCGCGCGGGTTGATTCACCAATCGGAAATCACTTCGCCCCCGGTGGGCGTGACCATTGACCAGAAGGTTCCGGGGGAAATCGAGCCGCTCAGGGTCCGCACGCTGCCGTCAGCCATGCCGACACACATCCCCGCCCGGTGGGGCGTTTGGGGTAGGCTGGGATCACATGGGTTGTTGGGCATTGGATTGTCGATGATGTGGACGTATTTCCCGTCGAAAGTCACCGTTTTCGGAATCCAAACGGCCGGTTGAATTTGGAAGGTCGCCCACGGCCGACTCGGCTGGGTCGACGCCGGGGACCCGCTCGTCATCGGGTGGACGTCCCCTTCGTTTTTGCCGCGGAACAGAGGACCGCCGTCGGCGAATGACGGACGACGGTTTTCTTCCAATGGATGACTGGCATCTTCTTTCGCGTACCAAAAAGACTTGTTGCTGCACTGAGCGTAGTGTTCCGTGAGAAGGCAAGTATTGCTGAGCCCATCCGGGAAAGTTCGGACCAAATTGGCGCGGCCGTCAAATACTTGCGCGTTGAGTGCGTAAGACGTACCGATAACGTACTCTTTGAGCAGCGACGGGTCGGACGGGCCGCAGTATTCTTTGACGTTCGGCAGGTGGGACGGGCCGACACCGGCGTCGCTATTCGGATACCCCAATTGCACGAGCAGGGCATCGCAAAATGTATCTTCGAGCTGCTCGCCCCACACGTTCACACCCGGTACGAAAACGCGCTTCCGCACTCCGCCGTCGAGCGTGGGCAAATCGCCGTCGTGCGAACTCGCATAGTTGTGGGAGGCCAAGCCAATTTGCTTGATGTTGTTTTGGCACTTCAAACGCGCCGCCGCATCCCGCACGCGCTGGACCGCGGGGAGAAGCAAACCGATTAAGACCGCGAGGATCGCCATGACGACGATCATCTCGATCAAAGTGTAGCCGCGACGACGA
>JANXTU010000303.1 GCA_025352235.1 Fimbriiglobus sp. | reverse complement strand
CCGTCGTCGGGTTGGTCATCCCGCAAACGGGGATGTCCGGCGAGGAAGTCCGGGAGTTGTATTTGGGGCTCGAAGAAGTCGCCGGTGAATTCGGCGTGCCCATCGTCGGCGGCGATACGAACAGTTGGGACGGCGCTCTCGTGGTGTCCGTGACGGTCCTCGGCGAGACCGGCGACCGCGGGCCGCTTTTGCGTTCCGCGGCCAAAGTCGGCGATGCGATCTTCGTGACGGGCCCTTGCGGGGGCAGCATCCTCGGTCGGCATTTGAGCCCCCGACCCCGTTTGCAAGAAATCGCCCACCTCGCGGCCGTCGCGTCGATCGCGTCGTGCATCGACATCAGCGACGGCCTCTCGGCGGACCTCAAGCATATCCTCGACGCCAGCGGTTGCGGGGCGAGCCTCGACGCGGACGCGATCCCGATTCATCCGGATGCCGTCCGGCTCTCGCAGCAAACCGGAAAGACGCCGTTGCACCACGCACTTTCGGACGGGGAAGATTTCGAATTGATCTTCACGACGCCGATCGCGGAGGCGGCGAAACTGCTCGGCGAGCCGCACGCGATCCGCATCGGCACCATCGTCGAGACGGGGCTTTGGTTGCGCGATTCCAAGGGTGTTTCCCCGCTCGAAGCGAAGGGCTGGGTTCACAAATGGGAACGGCTTTAGGGCCGGTCGAACGGGCGGCCCAATGAGACGTCGTGCCGGTGGAGCCCGGCGCGGGTTTGGTGGTCGTCGTTTGTGAAGATGTCGTCGCCGGCGGTGCCGAGGGTCGTCGACTTGGTGAAGCGCACCGAACCGCCCGCCATGAGCACATTCCAGCCGCCGTGGTTGGTATTAACCGGCAGGTCGGCCGAGATCGGCAACAGTTCGCTGCTCGCTTCGGGATCGGGGAGTCGCGGACCGATGAGATCCCCGGACTTGGAGTGGTAGCCGAGGGAATAGGCATAACCGACGTCGCCGCTCGACGCGTCACTCGGGCAATGGGGCTTCAACGTCATCGGATATTGTCCGGCTCGCGTGAGTTCGGCGACGAACGCCCCCGCCGTCGGCACGCGGTCGCTCCCGACTTGAGGGAATCGCCCGTCGTGCGTGTCCGAATAACCCGCGAGGGCCGAGTGCAGTTCCCTCAGGTTGTCTTGGCACGCGACCGTTTGCGAGCGCTGCCGGAGTTTTTGTACCCCGGGCAGGAGAAGCCCGAGGAAGACGAACGCGATCGACGCCGCCACGATAATGTCGGCGCGGGGTCGGCCGATGAAATTCGGCCGGTCGTTCGCCCAAGTCGCGGGTGTCGTCGGCGGGACGGGTTCGCCGTTCGGGTGATTCGCCAAATACTCGGCGACGTGCGCGATGCTCGACAAAGCCAAGCCGGCGGGTGCCGCTTCTTCGATGCGATCCGTACCGAGGTAAGCCAAGTGCGATTTCAGCAATTCGAGTTTGCGCGCGGCCGCGGGGTCGATGGCCAGCCGATGTTCCACGGCCGTTCGTTCGGCCGGGGACAACTGGTCCAACGCGTAGTCGATGAGTTGTTCGTTCATGGATAGACCCTCCGACAATCGGGACGCTATTCCGCCGGGTTCATCGCTTCGGTCAGTTTGGCCAAGGCCGCGTGCAACCGCGACTTCACGGTGCCCAACGGCACGCCCAGAATCTCGGCCGCGTCTTGGTACTTCAACCCTTGGAAGTACGTCAAGATCACCACTTGTTTCAGCAGATCCGGCAGTTGGGCCACGGCTTCGCGAACCTGTTTGCGACTCTCGCCGAGTTCGGCCAAATCGACCGGGCTCGGCCCCGCCGCTTCGAGGATCACAAACAAATTCTGGGCCGAATCCTCCGGGGAGTCGTCGTTCGCCGGCAACAGTGCGGTCGTGTCCCGTCGCCGGGCCCGCCGCCGCATCGCGTCGATCGCTTGGTGCGTGGCGATCGTGTAAATCCAGGGCCGCGCCGGCCGCCCCGGTTCGTACTGTTGAATCTTCTTGAAGACCGCGAGGAACGTGTTTTGGAACACGTCCGCCGCGAGGTCGGCGTCGCCGACGTAGCGCCGGAGGTAGCCGAACAATTCCCGCTCGTATTTGCGCACCAATGGGCCGAACCATTCCCGCTGGCCGGAGCGGATCCGGGCGAGCAGGTCTTCGTCGGGGAGGTCGTCGGGCGTGGGCAAGCTATTCACCCTTCGGATTCTACGCCCCGCGCCGCGGATCGGTTCAAAGTCTAGAGCCTGTTATTGACTTTCCCATCCGAATGCTTGTTTGAGCATAGTGACGATGCTGGCCAGCCAGTGCCACCCGGCCAGCGTGATCGTCAGCCGCTCGTAGTCTCGCGTCAGCCGCCGGAACCGTCCGAGCCAGCCG
>JANXTU010000297.1 GCA_025352235.1 Fimbriiglobus sp. | reverse complement strand
GAAAGGAGACGGGGCGGAAATGTATTCTCCGAGACGCCACGCGGCCCGCAAAGAGAGGCGGCTCCGGGGGCTCACGCCCTCGTTCTGATGTTGAAATAAAGGGTGGGACAAGCTGGGATTCACTTGTTTAAGGTCTAACCTCCAACTTGAAGATGATAAGTATTGTAACGAAGGCGATCTCATCTTCTCTTGGTCAGCATCCTTTGGCCCGTTTATTTGGCACGGGCCGAAAGTGATCTACCACTATCATATCTGGAAGCTAGAGTTTCATAGCAATTGCGACTTTGACAAGCAGTTTCTATATCGCTTCTTATCTCAGAAGACTCAAGAAATCAAAGATTCTGGGCATGGAGTATCGATGATACACATGACCAAAGAGAAAATGGAAAAACTCCAAGTTCCTGTACCTCCACTCCCCGAACAGAAACGGATCGTCGCTAAGGTCAATGAGTTGATGGCCCTTTGCGATCAACTCGAAAAGCAACTCACGGATATCCAAACCGTAAGACGCCGGCTACTCGAAGCCGTGCTTCACGAAGCCCTGAACCCGTCGCGGTGAACCCGCCCCGGCGCTGCATTCGGAATGCGGCCACATCGGGTATGATTCAAGCATGGAAACCGCGAAGCCCAAATCCAAAACCGGCCGGCCCTCGAAGTTCGTGCCGGAAGCCGCCGCCGTGGTGCGGGCGCACGTTCGCCGAGGATCGCCCCGGCATATCGCCGCGAACGCCGCTGGCCTCGGGCGCAGCACGCTCATGCGGTGGATGGCACGCGGTAAGAAGGAACTCCGAGGGAAGTTTCGGGACTTTTGGGACGCCCTAAAAAAGGCCGAAGCCGAGATGGTCATCGAGCTGGTTCAGCGGATCAATGCTGCCGCCGAACGCGGGACGTGGCAAGCCGCCGCGTGGACGCTGGAACGCCGCTACCCGGAAGAGTTCTCGACTCACGGGCGGGAGCTGGCCGCTCTCCGGAAGGAAGTCGTGGAGCTTCGGAAGAAGGTTCCGCCGGAGGAACCGGAAGGCAACTCAAATCTCATGGCAGTTCTCGACAAATTGCATGCGGAAATCCAACTCCGCAACGAAACCGATTTGGCCCGGACTGTTGGGACGCTCTAAAAAAGGCCGAAGCCGTGGTCGAACTGGTTCAACGGATCAACACTGCCGCCGAGAAGGGCACATGGCAAGCCGCCGCTTGGATGCTCGAGCGCCGCGACGCGGAAGACTTCGCCACGAACAAGAAAGAGGTTCGGGAACTCTTGAAGGAAGTGCGGGAACTCTGCCGGCGGACGGATGACGTCACGGGCAAGAATTCCGCACTACCGACCTAGCTTCTCGGCGCCCCCGTTGTCAAAATCGGAGCGTTGGGTTGTCGTTGGCCGGCCAGCCGACGATGCAAGCGGGTGAAGTCGCAAGGGCGCATCCAGCCTTTCGGCTTCACCCGGCCCAGCGCTCTGGATGCATCCGATGGCGAACCCCGACCTTCCGTCGGTCGATACGACGCCGAGTAGTGACCGCCCGCCTGCACACTTTGTCGAAACCGCCCTAAAGGCTCTTCCCAAGATCATGAATCCGCATGCTGCTCATCGGAGTGGCCAACCCGATGGCACCCGCGACATCGAATTCGTCAAACTTCGAAAAGGACTCGAAGTCGATGGACACGCCCGCGATGCTGCGGAGTGGGCGATTCACGAACACGTTCTTGCAAAGCGTCTGGAAGCGATTCCGGGCCCCGCGCAAGGCTTTCCGGGCGTTGTGTGGGCACAGCTCCCCCTAATTACGAACGGCCCCAGACTGCACAGGTCACCAAGCCAACCCTTCATCGATCACCGCATGTATGAGGGATCAACGGAACCCCGCTTTTCGCAGGAGAAAGAACGCTGTTTCATCCGTTGGACGGAAGCCCTGCGTGTGTGGTGGCACGAGATCAACAGCCATCGAGATGGAAATGTCGAACGCGAACCGGCAATTCCCATTGAGCGAACTGAAACTGAAGCTTTGGAAGAGGCCGTTCGGTTCGTCGTCCCTCGGCTGCGCGCTTTGGCGATGAAAGGCTCGGCAACTGTCACATGGGCGAAACTGGATACTATGGTTCGTTTCGAACTCCATTCCCAAACGCCCACAAGGGCCGTTGCTCTTTCTCTGGAAGGGCTCGGCTTGTTGGAACCCATCTTTAGCCCCCCGCGAAATTCTGATCGACCTGGGGCTTCGATCCTCAACATCATTACTGCTGGTAGCCCGTCTCAATGGCGGATGCTGCCGAAACTTTTGACAACACAACCCTGCGAAGAACTGCCATCCCCAGCGGAGAATCCTTCCGCAGAGGTTCCCGAACTGGTTGACGACCTCAGTCTACTACGAAATGAAGTGATCGCGCTTCATGACCCCGGCACCAGTCGGAAAGCGAACGGGGATACTGTCTCCAAGATCATTGCTACGCCGGGTTTGACGGAACGAATTGCCGGCTATGGGAAGGGGACGGATCGCGCCAGCCTTGCCCGATTTCTGCAATCCTGCCTACAGCCGAAAAAGAAACCGGGCGACAGGCCCGCCTAAATGTCCTTCCATGAAACGGTGAAACGGATCGTTTCACGGCCGCCGCCCCCCCCGTCTTTTCAAGCTTTTTCAGGGCTTTTCAAGTCTCCGCCGTGAAATTTGTCCTGGCACTACCTTTTCACGGTTTCACGCGAAAAGTCCCTCATGCCCGCCGCGATTGTCGGCGGGAAGCCCATGAGGATCGACGCCAATGCCCGCACTATTACACCTCGAAGCGAAGCCACACTCCGGCCACGAACCCGGCCGGCCGTGGGAACTGCCGTCGCTAGCCGCGTTCCTGAACGTCTCAAAGAAGACGCTGGAGCGGGCCATCAAGGCCGAGAAGCTCAAAGCCATTCGCATCAACCGCCGAGTTCTCGTTCCCGACAGCGAAGCCCGCCGCGTCGCCGAAGCCGGCCTCTAAACACGTTCCACATACCCAACGAAAAAGCGGGACGGGTGCCACAACACACCCCGGCCCGCTCGGAGAACTCAGCATGGATAGTCTACCCGAAATGGGGCCGGTGAGCGCCAAGAAGCCGTGCCCCGTTTGCAAGAAACCCGATTGGTGTCTCATCGCTCCGGACGGTTCCGCTGCCATCTGTTCCCGTACCGAAAGCGAGAAACGCTGCGGTGAAGCCGGTTGGCTTCATCGT
>JANXTU010000290.1 GCA_025352235.1 Fimbriiglobus sp. | reverse complement strand
ACGTCGTCGTCGGGGTGCGGGCTGAACACCAGCACGGTCTTCGGACTTCGAATGTCGGGTTTCGGATTGGTCGACCGACGGTCCGCCAAGCGACCCGCAGGGAATGGCTGGATGGTTTCGAGCCGATCGTGGAACACCGCTTCGCCGATGCGCTCGGCTGGGCCTTGCTCCCGCAGGAGTTCGTAAAGGTGGTGTTCGCGGAAGTCGTCGTCGTTGAGTTTTTGCAACCCCTTCTTCACGGTCAGGCTCAGCCAAACGACGGCCTGCCGGACGCGTTCCGGAGTCCATTCGATGGGGCCGACTTCCCACGGTCGCTTGATGGCCGTCGTTTCCGCGGCCGCGGCCGGGTCGAGCAGAAAGATCGCGTCGGTGTGCTCTTGGAGGAAGCTGGCACTGATCGCTTCCGTCGGCGGGAACTCGATGGCCTTGTACACGACGTGGGCTTTGTGCTCGCCGAAGGCCATCAAGAAGACGCGGCGGGCATCGAGGATGCTCGCCACGCCCATCGTGATCGCCTGATTCGGCACGTTCTCCTCGCCGAAGAACCCGGCGGCGGCGTCGCGGCGCGTGATGCTGTCGAGCGTGATCATCCGCGTCCGGCTGTTCTTCGGGCTGCCGGGTTCGTTGAAGCCGATGTGCCCCGTGCGCCCGATGCCCAGAATCTGGATGTCGATGCCCCCGGCCGCGCGGATCTTGCGTTCGTAGTCGATGCAGAACTCTTCGATTTCGTCCGGCTTCAGCGTGCCGTCGGGGATGTGGATGTTCTCCCACTTGATGTTGATGTGGTTGAAGAAGGTCTCGTGCATCCAGCGGAAGTAGGAGTGTGGGTCTTCCTTCGGCAGCGGCAGGTATTCGTCGAGGTTGAATGTGACGACCTTGGAGAAATCGAGCTTCTCGTCGGTGTGCATCCGGATCAACTCCCGGTACAAGCCGACGGGGGTACTACCCGTGGCCAAACCCAGCACCGTCGGTTTGCCGGCGGCGTTGCGGGCGCGGACGAGCTTGTCGATCTCGCGCGCCACGTACCGGTTCGCGGCGGCGCTGTTGGGCAGCAACAAACTCGGCACGCGGGTGTGCGGCAGCAAATGCGGGGTGGCGGCGGCCATAGGGAGGGATTCCGGCACTCGGGATAAGGACAGGCGGTGTCCGGGTCTGTTGTACGCCGATGGGGTGGGGGCGGGGAGGCGGGAATGGTAGTCCTCGTCGCGGAAGCCGTAGGCTCGGCGTTGGAGAACTCGGATGCGGTTGTTGAGCCCTTCGACGAACCCGAGCGGCACCTTGTTTTCGGTTGCACAGTAGCTGGTGATACCGTGCCGACCATGCGGGCGAGTTTTCACCCACAGAAATCCGGGAAGAGCCAAAATAAGTCTCCTCGCGGCCCACCGACATTTTCCCTGAATCTTGGACTTCGGTTGCTCCGCAGCCCCACCCTCCGGCGTCTTGCGGACACTTACTTCCAGACTCCCCCGTTGCCCCCTTTCCGTCCGGTCAGAATCCAGTACGTCCCACCCCAGTCGCCGGCTATAATCACGATTTCTCCACTCTCTCCTGAGTTGCCGCAATGCGTCTATACTTCTGGTCCGCTCTCGCCCTCGGCTCAGCCCTCGCTTCTTCGATGGTTCCGCTGAGCACGAACGAAACTGCGGAGCCGGGCGAAGCGAGCTGGAAGTTGACGTGGAGCGACGAATTCGACGGCAAGGAGATCGACAAAACGAAGTGGGACTACGACACCGGCAACGGCTTCTACAACTACGACGCCAACCAGTGGATCAGCGGTTGGGGCAACGCCGAACTCCAGTACTACACGAAAAGCGCCGACAACGCCTTCCTCAAGGACGGCCACCTGCACCTCCGCGCGATCAAGGAATCGCACGAGGGGTGCGGCTTCACGTCGGCCCGTCTGAAGACCCGCAAGAAGGACGGCGGCGAACTCTTTTGCCAGACCTACGGCAAGTTCGAGTTTCGTGCGAAGCTGCCGACGGGCCAAGGCGTCTGGCCCGCGCTCTGGATGCTGCCGCAGGACGATAAGTACGGCGCCTGGGCCGCTTCGGGAGAAATCGACGTCATGGAAGCCCGGGGTCAAGAGCCCACCAAGGTTCTCGGCACACTGCACTACGGTGGCAAATGGCCCACGAACGTCAACACCGGTAAGGATTACACCTTCCCGGATAAAGGTACCTTCGACGACGGTTTCCACACGTACGCCGTCGAATGGGAGCCGGGGGAAATCCGCTGGGCCGTGGATGGCAAAGTCTATCAGACGCAATCGTTCTGGTGGAGCACCGCCAAGACCGACGGAACGAAGGGAGTGCAGCCGACGAAGGAAGAAGATCTCAATGCCTGGCCGGCGCCGTTCGATCGGCCTTTCTACCTCGTGATGAACCTCGCGGTCGGCGGCAAGTTCCTCGGCAACCCGGACAAAACGACGAAGTTCCCGGCGGAGATGATCGTCGATTATGTCCGCGCGTACGAGAAGGTCGGCGGCTACGACAAACCGAAGCCACGCGGCCCGGGGAAGCTGCCCTTCGGGAAGTGAGAGGAACCGGCGTGGAAATCACTTCCGTTTCTTGAGAAACTGAAAGGGTTTCATGTCATCGGTGTCTCAATCTTTTGGAACTGAGCCCCCGCCTCAAATCACCCGCAACCCGGCCACCCACTCCGCTTCCTTCGCGATCTCATCATCGGTCAGGCCGCCGGTGCGTTTCAGTTCGGCCTTAGCCATTCTCCCGCTGGTCATGTCGAGGGCCATCACTTCGATCAGGCCGTTGGCGGCAAGCGCGCAGCGGACTTGCACCGGGGAGCCTTTCGGCAGGTTCGCGGGGAGGCCGTCGATCCAACATTCGCCGACGGGCATGCAGGCCTCGGCTTGCTGGGCTTCGCCTTGCAGCACGCGGACGCGCACCTTCGTCTGATTCTCTTGGGCCGTGAAGTAGACCCGGCTCACGGCGGCGGGGAGTTGCGTGTTCTTCACCACCAACCGGTTGTTCAAGCGCTGATCG
>JANXTU010000272.1 GCA_025352235.1 Fimbriiglobus sp. | reverse complement strand
CGGCCCTGCGCCCGTCAGGAGCCAAGCCGCGCTCGCCGCGGTGTTGGCCACGAGCTTTTCCAGGATCCGGCGACCGGCCTCCTGCTCGCCAGTTACGACTTTGACGATGCCGGTCATCGATATGCCCGTGCGGCGGACCATTTCGGCTCGGTTGCCCGCGTAAAGATGGCCTAGCAGCCAGACGAACCGACGCTGGGCGGGTGTCAGGGATTTTTTCTTGGCCACACTATAGGGAGTTACGCAGTTGAGTAATCCAAGGCAGTTTTGACAACAAAATGCACCCGATTGGGCTAGATGGGCAAGAGCCAGTCCTGCCCAAACCTCCACCAACCACTCAACTGCGTAACTCCTAACACTGCCAGAAAGTTTTGCCAGACCCAATCCGAGCGTATAGCCAGAACTCATCTTGCTGGAAAGGGAACTCGGTATCGGGCGAAACGTCGTAGCGGAAGTTGACCCCTTCTAAAATGCGCGAAGTCCGAACCCCGGCCGATCCTTGCCAAGAAACGGACTCGCAAGCGAGGAAATGCTGAACGCGGTATCTCATCAGATTCACGCCGACACCGTCGGCAGCTTCCTCCGCCCCAAGCCCTCGGCATCCTTCGTCACCGGGATGCGGTGGGCGTTGTTCTTCTCCCAGTCGGCCAATTCCACCATCAGCGCGTCGACGATCTCCGCCTCGGGGACTTTGCGCACCATCTCGCCGTTGCGGAAGATCATCCCTTGGCCGTTGCCGGCGGCGATGCCGATGTCCGCTTCCTTCGCTTCGCCGGGGCCATTGACGACGCAGCCGAGCACCGAGATTTTCACCGGCAGGCGGTTGCCCTGAAGTCGCGTCTCCAACTCTGCGATGATCTTTTCCAAATCGATGGCCAAGCGACCGCAGGTCGGGCAGGCGATGATCTCCGGCCGGCGGACGCGGCGCTGCGTCGCTTGCAAAATGTCGAAGCAGGCGGCGATTTCCGGGATCGGGTCGCCGAGCAGCGACACGCGGATGGTGTCGCCGATGCCGTCGAGCAGGATCGGCGCCAGCCCCGCGGCGCTCTTGGTGACGGCATACGGCGGCTTGCCCGCTTCGGTGATGCCGATGTGCGTCGGGTAATCGGCGAGCTTGGCGAATAGCCGATAGGCTTCCACGGCCACGAGCACGTCCGATGACTTCATCGAAAAGATCATGTCGTGGTAGCCCTCGCTCTCGGCGATTTCGAGATAGCGCAGGGCGCTCTCGACCATCGCGGGCGGGCAGGGGAACTCGTACTTCTCGCAGAACTCCCGTTCGAGCGACCCGGCGTTGACGCCGATGCGCATCGGGATGCCTTTGTCCTTCGCCTTGCGCACGACCTGCCGGAAGCGGTCGTTACCGCCGATGTTGCCCGGATTGATGCGGATCTTGTCGACGGGGTGATCGAGCGCCGCCAGGGCCATTTTGTAATCGAAGTGAATATCGCAGATCAGCGGGATGCCGATCTGCTTGCGGATTTCGGAGAGCGCCCCGGCGTCTTCCGGCTTGGGCACGGTCACGCGGACGAGTTCGCACCCGGCTTCTTCCAAGAGGTGGATTTGCTTCACCGTGCCGGCCACGTCGAACGTGTCGGTGGTGGTCATGCTCTGCACCCAGATCGGGTTGTTGCCGCCGAAGACTTTGTCGCCGACCTTCACCTCGCGCGTCTTGTGCCGCGGTTTGCCGGGGACCCGCTGGGCCGTTTCGAGAATGGACAAGTCGAAGCGCGACATCGGGCGATCCTCGGGGCGGTGGCATACGGGCATCTTACGCCCGACGGAGGCGGATCGACAGGTCGGCCACGCTGTCGACACTCGAAAGAGGATCGCCATGACGAGCCACCGGGCTTGTCCCGGTGGGCCATCGCGAGCGGGAACCCACCGGGACAAGCCCGGTGGCTCGTCGGGGCGTTTCTGTCACTTCGCGGCGGCGAGGCGGTCGCGGAGAAAAATGCGAATGAGGCCTCGCTTTTCTCCATTCCCGACCCGCCGAATATCAACGTGCAAAACTTGAACGAGCGATGCACATCCGGGAACACCGGCGCTTTATTTTCGTAATCGTGGAGGCTGATGAGCGCCTTCGTTTCCATCAAGGTGCCGAAGAATTCGCGGGTCGTGTGGTCGGTGGCAATTCCGGACGGCACGAGCAGCCCGACCCGGCCGGTCGGCGCCACGATCTTGCGCGCCAGTTCCGCGAAGATCATGTACGTGTTGATGTCCCCCTTCGCGGTGAGCGGGAAAGCCCCCGAGCGGCGGATGTGGAGCGACGCCCGCACCGCTGCGTCCTGCGCGTCGGTGTAGAGCCGGAAGAGTTCGGGGTTCGCGACCTCTAACTTGCCGATCAGCTTCAGGCGATCCGAAGCGTTCACGGCTTGGGCGATCTCGGGGGCGCTGTGGGCGAAGAACTCGCGTTCCTGCAGTTTCATGCGCTCCCAGGGCGGATTGCCGATGACGCAATCGAAGCCGGGGTTGTCGCGCCCGAAGACTTTGGGGAACGCCGTTTCCCACTTCATCGCCTTCGGATGCACGGCGGGATCGGAGACGAGGCTGTTGCCCCAGACGATGTTGGCGCTGAGGTCGGCGAGTCGCTTGCCGGGATCGGCGGAGCGGAGCCAGAGTGCGAGCTGGGTGATCTCGACCGCCTGCTCGGAGAGGTCGGCCCCGTACAGGTTCTCGGTGAGGATGTCATCGGCGACGGAGTCGGTCAGAGGCTTCGGGTCTTCGCCGGTGTGGAACGCGAGGCTTTCGAGAACGTCGCGGTATTTCGCGTCCAGAAAGTCGAAGGCCTGAATGAGGAACGCCCCGCTGCCGCAGGCCGGATCGCAGATTTTGATCGACTTCAGCGCGGTGTAGCAGTCGGCCCAATACTGCCCCAACTTCGGCGTCGGCGCGGCGGCGTCCAGCGCCTTCTCGGTCAGTCCGTGGCTTTCACGGATGGCTGTCAATCGTTCCGAGATGACCGCGCCGACGGTCTGCTCGACGATGAACGCGGTGAAGTCGGGGGGTGTGTAGTAGGTGCCGAAGCGCTTCCGCTCGGCCGATTTCGGCATCGCCGATTTGACCGCGTTCCCCTTCGGGCCGAACATTCCGCCGCCGAGGCGGAATTGCTCCAGTTCGCCGATGGAACGCTCGAAAATGTGGCCCAGGACATCGACGTTCACTTCGGTGCGGAAGTCGTAGTTCCCGATGGCCTTGAAGAAGTCGGTCCAACTGTCGGCCAGTTGGAGGTCGTCCACTTCGGGGTCGTGCCGGAAGAGCCCGCCGTTGTAGCCCTGCTCGACGCAGATGATGTTGTGACCCTTGTCGATGGCATTGAAGAGGTCGATGAAGTTGCGCCAGCGCGGGTTGACGATCCGCGTGTAGGGCGGAATTTCGGTCCAGCCCTTTTTCAGGCACTCGGGTGGCAAGAGGCCGCGATCTTCGCAGAAGGCGATGAAGATGATGCGGTCCAGAATCTTCTGGGCGATGTGGATGGCGCGGTCGAGATTTTTGCCGTGGTCGGCGCAGAGGTGATCGATGAGTTCGAAGCGATTCTTGCTGTAGGCGTCGTAGAGTTCGTCGCCGACTTCGCGCTGGCGGGTTTCGGTTTCTTGTAGCAGGCGGAGGGCGCGCGGCGGTTTGCCGAGGAAGGCGTCGTATTGGAAGAGGCAGTAGAACTCGCGGAAGTTCTGCTGCTTCCGCAGGTCCTGGAGTTTGAATTCCTGATAGGCCTGATTGGTGCGGCGGTGGTAAAGGCGGATCGTGGTGACGTTGCTCACGATGCCCCACGGGCAGTCGGGCAGGGCGTTCAAATAATCGAAGCACTGCTGCACGGCGGTGCGGCCGTTCGATTTGTCGCGGTCGAGATCGGTGTTCGCGCCTTTCATTTCGATGATGGCGACGACCGGTTCCGTGCGGCCCGAGCCGAAGTGCCCGAGCGCCCCGTCGGCCCGGCCGACATTGGGCACGGGGTACTGGCGTTCGAGGTGGTAGTGGTCGTGGTCGGTCTTCGCGGGGGTGAAACCGAGGGCTTCGCCGAAGATGTCGAGCAGGAACTCGGCGTCGATCGACGTTTCCTTCGTCTTGGCGACGAAGCCGCCGCGTTCCATGTCGGCCCAGCGCTTGCAGAGTTCCCACGCCCGATCCTGCTCCGGCCCGCGCAGGTGGAAGCTCTCGCTCTCTTTGGCGAGGATGTTTGGGACGATCAGCGCGCGCTGCTTCCGCGTGCTCCCCGCGCTGGCGAACAGCACGGGGGCGGCGACGGCAACTTGCGGAGGCCCCGATTTCGACTTGCTTTTGGCCATACGATTCAGCTTATGGACCGTGGAACAACCGACTCGTCCCGATTCGAAATGGTTTCGCCGCGGTCCGGCGGGGTTGTTTTCGGACGCAAGTCGTTGCGGCGCATGGGTTCTACCCGAAATCCGGAATGGTTTCGCGGAGGGGTGGGGCAGTCTGGCCCGAAATCATTTGTACGTTATCTCCGCGTCCCTTCATCCGCCTCCCCGGAGTGCATCGATGTCCCTCTCCCGCCGTTCGTTCGTCGCCGCCTCGGCCGCCGTCGTCCTCGCTCCGCTCGGCCGCGCGGCGGACGATGCCAAGCCCGAAAGCTATTGGGTCTACGTCGGCACCTACACCGGCAAGGACGGCAGCAAGGGCATCTACCGCAGCACCTTCGATCCGAAGACCGGCAAACTCGCCGCCCCGGAACTCGCGGCCGAGGTCGGCAATCCGACGTTCCTCTCGCTGGCGCCGAACGGGAAAACGCTTTATTCCGTGGGCGAAACCGACGGCAAAGGCGGCGGCGGCGTTTACTCGTGGGCGCTCGACCCGAAGACCGGGGCGCTCTCCGGGATGGCCACCGGTTCCAGCGGCGGCGGCGGGGCGTGCCATATCAGCACCGACGATAAGAATCAGTTCGCCATCGTCGCGAACTACGGCGGCGGCAGTGTCGCCGTCTTCAAACTCAAAGACGACGGCGCGCTCGGCGAACGCTCGTGCTTCGTGCAGCACAAGGATGATTCCGCGGGCGCCAAGCCGCGGGCGCCGCGCGGGCACAGCGCCTTCTTCGACGCCACCGGCACACTCGCCTTCGTCTGCGATTTGGGTCTGGATCAGGTGAAGATCTACAAGCTCGACCGCGAGACGGGGAAGATCACCCCGAACACCATCACCAACGTCCCGATGCCGAAGGGCACCGGCCCCCGGCACATCCACATCGCCCCGGATCAATCGGTCGCGTTCGTCTGCGGCGAACTCAACATGACGATCAACGTGATTGCGATGGACGCGAAGGCGAACGAGTTCAAACTGAAGCAGACTCTCAGCACGACCCCCGATGGCAAGCCGACGAAGGGGGGCAGCACCGCCGAGGTGCGCATCCACCCGAACGGGAAGTTCGTCTACGTGTCGAATCGCGGGCACAACAGCATCGCGGTCTTCGAGTACGACGAGAAAACCATGACCGTGAAAGCGGCCGGGCACATCACTGGCGAAATCAGCACGCCGCGGAACTTCAACATCACGCCTTGCGGGAAGTGGATGGTGATCTGCAGCCAAGACAGCGCCAAAGTCGCCGTCTTCGCCATCGACGAGAAGCCCGGCATGGCCAAAGAGACCGCGAACAGCATCACGGTGGACCGGCCGGTCTGCGTGAAATTCTTGGCGAAGTAACTACTTGAGAACGGCCCCGGGCACATCCGGGGTTCGCTTCAGCATCTGCAGTACTTCGAGCGCCTTCCCACTCCGCAGCGATTCCTCAGCCCTCTCCACGCCGTCGTGGAGGTTCCGCGCGGCTTGCGCCGTGAACAGCGCCGCCGCGGCGTTGGCGAGGACGATCCGCCGCGCGGGCCCGTCCGCACCTTCCAACACGGCGCGGATGATCTTCGCGCTCTCCGCCGGGCCGCTGGCGCGGATCTCCTCGATCCGTACGGGGGCCAGGCCGAAATCGGCCGCGTCCCATTCGTCGTGGTAGATGCGGTCCCCTTCCACGATGCGCACCATC
>JANXTU010000263.1 GCA_025352235.1 Fimbriiglobus sp. | reverse complement strand
CGAGGGAGTTATCGACTTCCATGCGACGCTGAAGGCGTTGAAGGACGTCGGCTACGACCGATGGGTGACAATCGAGTTGTACACCTACCACGAAGACCCGGACGGAGCCGCGAAGACGGCCCGGGACCGGGTGTTGAAGATCGCCAAGGAAGTCGGGGTCGAGCTGGGGTGATGAGTCTTTGTTGGAGTTCAACCTTCAGGCTGTCTTCATCGGGCCGAGTCTGCGAGGCTCGATGCCACCTACTGATGTGTCGGACCTCGAAGACTCGGCCCGACATCCTTGGGGGGCGTGGAACAACCTGAAGGTTGAACTCCAACGCTCCGCCGCAATGCTACCAATCCCACCCCGATCCGAATTCGCCCACCGGATACTCGAGCCAAACGCGATTGGCCTCCTCGCGGCCGACCGCTTCCAAGTACTCGCGTGCATTTCCAAAAGGCCAGTCCTGCCAGCGCTCGACATATCCGTGCTTGACGGGGTTCTGATGGACGTAGTTCAGAGTCGCGTAAAAGTGACGATCCGATTTCATCGCCGTTTCGACTGCGCCGTGCCAGACCTTGCGGCCAAGTTGCAAGTCTTCGCCATTCCAAACATTAGAAGTCCGTCCATGGAGTTGGCCCAGCGCTTGAATGAGCCCAAAGACGGCATCTGTATGGAGAAGCACGTGATAGTGGTTTGTCAAAATTGTCCACGCCCAGATCGTTGTCGAGTGACTTTGGCACACGTCGATCAATTCGCATTCGGTGTCGGCGTACTTGGCGAACCACCCGACGCACCTGGACTACGCCGGTCGGTTGGCGTCGGGGAAAAGCATCGGCAGCGGAGCGGTCGAAGGGGCCATCAAACAGTGGGTGAACCTGCGGATGAAACGATCCGGGGCGAGGTGGCGGGTCGAGCATGTCGGCCCGCTGGTGGAACTCCTGGCCCTCGACGACACCCCGGAGTGGAACGACCTCTGGACCGCCGCCTAACCCCGTGGCAAAATCCGGAGGTCTACCCTATTTTGCGGGGTCGGAAAAGTCACCCACGCCGACTTCCCGAGTTCCGCATCGATCTTTTCGCATTATCCCCTCGTCCGCGCGGCCCACAATCCTTTCAATAGTCCCCATGAAACTCAAGCAGACGCCAGGCGATTTCCTCGTCGAAGAACTGACCGATGCGAAGGCCGGGCCCCACGGCAGCTTCGCCTTGTACCGGCTGGATAAAACCGGCTGGACCACGCCGGACGCGCTCCAGATCATCGGGCGGCGTTGGAACGTGCCGTGGGAGCGGATTAACTACGGTGGCATGAAGGACCGCCACGCCACCACGGTGCAGTACCTCACGATCTTCGGCGGGCCGCGGCGCGACCTCGAGCAGGAGCGCATCCACCTCACGTTTTTGGGGCAGGTCTACGAACCGTATTCGTCGCGGGACATCCGGGCCAACCGGTTCACCATCGCCGTGCGGTCGCTGTCGGCCGAGGACGAAACGCGCATCGCCGCGGCGGCCGGGGAAGTCGAACGCGCCGGCTACCCGAATTATTTCGACGACCAGCGCTTCGGCTCGGTGACACCCGACGGTCAATTCGTCGCGCGGAAGATGATCCTCGGCCAATTCGAGGACGCGCTGAAGCAGGCCCTCGCCGGTGAATACGAGTTCGACAAAGCCCCGGCCAAGCAAGAGAAAAAAGCCCTGCTCGAGCATTGGGGCGATTGGGCCGCGTGCCGGGCGAAGTTGGAACGCGGCCACGCGCGCAGCCTCGTGTGCTACCTCGCCGATCACCCGACCGATTTCAAAGGGGCGGTCGTCCGACTGCGGCCGGAGTTGCAGGGGCTATACCTTTCGGCCTACCAGAGCGACATCTGGAACCGCACGCTGGCCAAATGGTTGCACGCGCATTTCCCGGCCGAGTCGCTCGGCAACATTCAACTGCACCGGGGTCCGTTGCCGGTGCCGACGCAGTCGAGCGCAGATTGGGAATCGTTGGTTCTGCCGCTGCCCTCGGCCCGGTTGAAGCCACCGCCCGAGGCCCCGTGGCTCCCGCAGTTGGAAGCGGTACTCGCCGAGGAGGGGATGACCCTGGCGCAGATGAAGATCAAGGGGATGGACAAACCGTATTTTTCCAAGGGCGATCGGGTCGCCTGCGTCCGGCCGAC
>JANXTU010000216.1 GCA_025352235.1 Fimbriiglobus sp. | reverse complement strand
ACTCCGCCGGGCCCCGTGGCGAAGACGTTCCCGGCTTTGTCGACCTTCATCCCGTCGGGCAGGCCGGGCTTCTTGTCCTTCACCAGTTGCGTCGTGTCGAAGAAGACCTTGCCGGCGCCGAGGGTGCCGTCGTCCTTCACCGGAAAGGCTTTCCAGATGGCGAGTTCCGGGTCGGAGTTGGCCACGTACAGCGTCTTTTCATCCGGCGAGAAGGCGATGCCGTTGGGCCGGGTCATTTCCTTCGTCAGCAGCGTGAGTTCCCCTTTAGGCGTCAACCGGTAGACGCCTTGAAAGTCGAGTTCTTTGCCTTTGTCCTTCATTTGGTCGGGCAGGCCGTACGGCGGATCGGTGAAGTAGATGTCGCCGTTCTTTTTGAACGTCAGGTCGTTCGGGCTGTTCAACCGCTTTCCCTCGTACTTGTCGACGAGCGTGACGAACTTGCCGTCGACGAGGCGGGACAACCGGCGGTCGCCATGTTGGCAAAGGATCAGTTTGCCATCCTTGTCGAGAGCCAAGCCGTTGGAGCCGGGTTCCTTACCGGTGAAGGCGTCCTTCCCCGTATAGCCGCTCGGCTTCAGGAATTCCTTGAGGCCGCCCTTTTCGCTCCACTTCCAGATCATGTTTTTGGGGATGTCCGAGAACAGCACATGCCCGCCTTCTTTGTCCGCGACCCAGACCGGTCCTTCGGACCAATCGAATCCGCCCGCCAAGATTTCGATGACGGCGTCTTTCGGGATGATGGCATCGAAAGCGGGATCGATGCGTTCGATGACGCCGAGGGTCATCGGTTTTTTGTCGTCCGCAACGGCGGTCAGCGTCCAAGCCAAGGCGAGAAGGGGGAGAGTGAACCGGGCGAACATGGGGGGCTCCGAGACAGCGCGACGGTGGAGTTTGCGGGTGGGAGTGCGAAATTCGGAGTGCGGAGCTCAGAATGGAAGAAACCGTTTCTGCGATTCCGCACTCCGAATTCCGCACTTCTTTGGATACTGTACCGCAGCCGCGCGGCGGAACAAGCGGATTCGCGGGGCGATCACTTTGAGAACTTCGCGGAATTAGGGCTGACATTCTGTGGCTGGTATTGTTAAATTCGCACATTCGCCGTTTGGCTCCCCATCGGCCCTCTTATCCACCCGCCTACCGAGCGAGGGTTTCCTTTGTCCGCAGCCACCATCGTCACCCCGACCGCACCTCCGGTACCCACCGGCCACCCGATCGGCTTCTGGTTCTTCTTTTGGGGCGAATTCGCCGAACGCTGCTCCTATTACGGCATGCGGGCGATCCTCGCCAAGTACATGACCAGCAGCCTCGGCGTCGACGAAGGGGACGCCGGGCTCTACATGTCGATCTTCATCGCAGCCTGCTACTTCTTCCCGCTCCTCGGGGGCTATCTCGCCGACAACTTTTTCGGCAAGTACTGGACCATCGTCGGCTTCTCGTTGCCCTACGTCTTCGCGCAATTCCTCGTCGGCTTCGAAAACCCGTACGTCGTCTTCGTCGCACTGTCGATGCTGGCGATGGGCTCTGGCGTCATCAAACCGAACATCTCGACGCTGATGGGCCTGACCTACGATCAGCAGCGACCCGGTCAAAATCAATTGCGGACGAGCGCCTTCAGTTGGTTCTATTTGGCCATCAACGTCGGCGCGGGGCTGTCGCAATTCACGATGCCGTGGCTGCGGAATAAATACGGCTACCAAGTCGCGTTCTTATTCCCCGCCGGGTTGATGGCTATGGCTTTGGTGATCTTCGCTCTCGGCAAACGCTTCTACGCCAAAGAAACGATCAAGCCGAAAATCGTCGATCCCGTAGCCCGGGCCGAAGATCGCCGGTTGAAACTCGTCACGCTCAAGAGCATCGGGGCACTGTTCCTTTTGATCATGTTCTTCTGGGCGATCTTCGACCAATCGGCCAGCACCTGGATTTTCTTCTCCGACACGTACATGGACACGACCCTCTTCGGCGAACGCGAAGACGGCACAACTTTGCTGCTCTCTCCCGCAACGACCGAGTCGGTCACCGGCGCGGGGGCGAACGTCATCAACGCTGTCACCGGTCTATTCGGCGGCAAACCCGTCGGGCCGACCAAGTCGTTCGGGATGTCGGCCGACGCCATTCAAGGATTCAACGCGCTGTTTATCGTCCTGTGCGTGCCGATTAGCGTCTGGTTCTTCAAATGGATGGCCCGCAACGGGCGGGAAGTGAAAGCCACGCGCAAACTGTTGATCGGCTTTATCCTCACCGCTTCGACGATGTTCATCATGAGTTTCGCCGGGACCCTCGCCGGGGCCAAACAGCCCGTCTGCAAGATCTCCTCGCCGGCCGGGGAGTTCCTCTTCCCGGCCTCGCAGGTGGTCTTGAAAGAGGTCGAATCCAAAGACGGCCGAGCCGAATTGAAATGCGGGGCCTCGACGATTTCGGTCGAGGGGTGGAATTACGACGCCAAAAAGAAGAAAGCCACGATCACCGGGTTGAAGAGCAAATTGCCGGATGGCAAATCGCTCGCGATAGTGGGATCGGGAGTCGATTTTGAGAAATCGAAGATCGTCACCGAGGATCGACTCGTCGTTCCAGGAGCAATGGCCTGGACGTTCGCACCGGGGGAATACGCGAAGGGCGACGGTAAAATCATCGTTTCGGAAAACAACGTGTTCGTCGCCAAGCCCGGCGAAAAAGCGATGCCGAAAACCCTCAAGGAAGGCGAGGCGGCCCCCGAGATCACCGTCGAGACGATCGACTGGGTTCCCCCGTCCGAACGCGTCACGATGTGGTGGCAAGTCTTCGCGTTTTTCATCATCACCATCGCCGAAATCTTGATTTCGGTCACGGGTCTCGAACTCGCCTTCGTCGCGGCTCCACCGAGTATGAAAGGCTTCGTCACGGCGATGTTCTTGTCCACAGTCTTCTTGGCCAACATCGCCATCAACGCGCCCATCACGAAAATCCTTTGGCCAATCATGGACCCGCCGCTCTACTTCGCGATGTTCGGCGGAGCGATGTTGATCGTGACCGTCATTTTGGTTCCGGTCTCGCAGCGATTCGACCGCATGATGGCCGCCGGCTCGAAATAGGTGTGATCGATCCTCCGGATGTCGGCTACGGCTGGCATCCGGAATACCGTTTGCATTTCTCGTGAAAGTCGACCCAATCACGAATCGATCGTGTGATGCTGCTGCATTGTCAGGCATCGCCTGCCCAGGACTTGGGCAATGACCATTTCTCAGAGTGGTTTGTTCAGCGATTACACCCCGCACTCCACGGCTTGTGACGAACTTTTTTCTCTCAATTTCGCTCCGCATACCCACGCACGACCGCCTCGGGCAGCTCCAAGTGCCTGAATTTCTGGCGAAGCGAGCCGGGGCCGTTCAACGAAACCGATTTCGAGCATTCGTACCTCGGATACACCCTCGCCGAAGGGGGCGATCTCACGGTGCGCGACAACCGTGTCTATCTGAAAGCACTCGGCGGCTTGCAATTCTCGGCGGTGGCCAGCACAAAGTGACCGCGTCGGTCGATGCCCGGGCCGTCGGGGACGATGGAACGAAAGCGTCCGCCGGAACCCCCGGCGGACGCGTTGCAACCGATTCCGATTCTTCGCCTACTTCTACTTGATGAACAACATCTCGCGGTAAGTCGGCAATGGCCAAAGGTCGTCGGCGATCATTGTCTCGAGGATATCGACGACCGTCCGCAGTTCGACCATCTTCGGCAGCACGCCGTCGCGGAACTGCTTGGCGTGCTCGTACGGGTCACCGTGGGAATGGTGGCCGTGGGCTTTTTCGAGTGCGGCGAGCGCCGACTGGAGCGTCGTGATCGTCGCGGTGAGATCTTTCAAGTGCGTCAGTTGCGAGGCGTTGTCCACACCCGCGGCTTTGGTCGCGTTGACCGCCGTCGCCACTTCGGCTTGGTATCGCAGCGCCGCCGGGAACACCAGCGTTTTCGCCATCGACACCATGAGGTTGGCTTCGATGTTGATGGTCTTGACGTAGCTCTCGCAGAAGATCGTGTAGCGGGCTTGCAGCTCGCGCTCGGTGAAGACCTTGTACTTGCCGAAGAGTTCGACCGAATCTTTGCGGATGATCACCGGGATCGAATCGACCGTATTCTTCACGTTCGGCAACCCGCGCTTCGCGGCTTCGGCGTGCCATTCTTCCGAGTATCCGTCGCCGTTGAAGATGACCTTCTTCGATTCCTTCAAGATCCCCGGCAGCAGATCCTGGATCGCTTTGTTCAGCGTCTTGCCGGTTTTAGTGGCCGCTTCCAATTCCGTGGCGATGAAGTCCATCGACTCGGCGACGATGGTGTTGAGCACCGTGTTCGGCCCGGCGATGCTGAACGAGCTACCCAAGGCGCGGAACTCGAACTTGTTCCCGGTGAACGCGAACGGGCTGGTGCGGTTGCGGTCCCCCGCGTCGCGCGGCAGCTTCGGCAGCACGCTGACGCCGACTTCCATGAAGCCGCCTTGCTTGGTGCTCTTCAACGCCCCGGCTTCGAGTTGCTCCATCACGTCTTGAAGTTGATCGCCCAAGAAGATGCTCATGATGGCCGGCGGGGCTTCGTTGGCCCCGAGGCGATGGTCGTTGCCCGCGCTGGCGACCGTGACGCGCAGCAGTTCCGGGTACTTGGCCACGGCCCGGATCACGGCGACGCAGAAGACGAGAAACTGGGCGTTGTCGTGCGGCGTATCGCCAGGGTTGATGAGGTTCTCGCCCGTGTCGGTGCTCATGCTCCAGTTGTTGTGCTTGCCGCTGCCGTTGATCCCGGCGAACGGTTTTTCGTGGAGCAAACAGACGAGGTCGTACTTCTCAGCCGTGCGGCGGAGGATGTCCATCGTCAGTTGGTTGTGGTCGGTGGCGAGGTTGGCGTCTTCGTAAATCGGCGCGATTTCGTACTGGCTCGGGGCCACTTCGTTGTGGCGGGTTTTCACCGGCACGCCGAGTTTGAACATCTCGGCTTCGGCGTCCGACATGCACGCGATGACGCGCTCCGGGATCGTGCCGAAGTATTGATCTTCGAGTTCTTGGCCCTTGGGCGGCTTGGCGCCGAACACGGTGCGACCGCAGGTCAGCAAGTCGGGCCGGGCGTAGGCGAAGTTCTTGTCGATCAGGAAGTATTCTTGTTCGGGGCCAACGCTGGCGAAGACTTTCTTCGCGTCGGTGTTGCCGAAGAGCTTGAGGATGCGCAGGGCTTGGATCGACAGCGCTTCCATCGAACGCAGAAGCGGGGTCTTCTTATCGAGCGCTTCGCCCGTCCACGAGACGAACACGGTCGGGATGACCAGCGTCGCGCCGTTCGGGGATTCGCGGATGTACGCCGGGCTGGTCGGATCCCAACCGGTATAGCCGCGGGCTTCGAAGGTCGCGCGGATCCCGCCGCTCGGGAACGAGCTGGCGTCCGGTTCGCCCTTCACGAGTTCCTTGCCGCTGAACTCGGAGATGGCGTGGCCGTTGCCCGAAGGGCTGAGGAACGAGTCGTGCTTCTCAGCGGTCAGGCCGGTCATCGGTTGGAAAAGGTGGGTGAAGTGCGTGGCGCCGTGTTCGAGGGCCCAGTCTTTCATGGCGCTGGCGACGGCGTCCGCGACGCCGGCGTCGAGCGGCACGCCGAGCTTGATGGTTTTTTGCAGGGCTTTGAAGATCGCTTTCGGCAGCCGGGCTTTCTGGACTTCCTCGTGGAAGACGTTGGCGCCGAAGATGTCTTTCAACACTTCGGTTTGGAAGTCGAGCCGGTTGAGGTAATGCTGCGTCGTCGCGACGGCTTGAAGGGCCTGCTGCCGAACGTTCGAGGTAGACATCCGAGGGTAAACTCCCAGAAAAACGAGGATTGGATCGACGCCCCGAACGTTGCCAACGCAGCCGAACCGGGGGCGGGAGAGCAGCGCGGGCTGCCGCAGTCGGGCTGTTCCGGGAGAGGATACCGAGGTTATAAGGGGGGTGAGGGCATCGGCAAGCTGCGCGGGGAGGCGAATGCACCGACAGCTCCGGTTTTGCGACTGTATTGACAACGTCCCCGGTGATAAAATGACGACTCAAGCACCGTAGTGGAGTAGCACCATGACGATCGAAAACTTTGAAGAAACCCTCACTAACTTGCTCAGTAATAGGCCGTTCCAAGTCTTCACAATCGAGCTCTTGAATGGACGTCGACTCGAAGTCGATCATCCTTTAATGATCGCTGTCCGCGAAGGCACGGCTTGGATGATTCTCCCCGGCAGCGTTCCCGTGAGTTTCGATTGCACTTCGGTGGCGGCCGTCCTTCGCACCGGTGCCGCGAACGTTGCTTGATCGCCCGATTCCCCTTGGCAACCTCCTGCTGCCACGCTATCTCCCGAGAACGTTCACCGGGAGATTGCCATGCGACGGATCGCCATTCTGAATCAAAAGGGCGGCGTCGGCAAAACCACGACGACCGTCAATCTTTCCGCGGCACTCGCCAATGCCGGCAAACGCGTTTGCGTCCTCGACCTCGATCCGCAGGCCCATGCCACGACACACCTCGGCCTCGAACCGGATGGCACGCTGCCTTCGCTGTACGATGTGCTGGTGAATTCCAAGCCGCTGGCGGATGTCCGCCGGGAAGCCGATGCGAACCTCTGGCTTTGCCCGTCGGACATCAATCTGGCCGCGGCGGAAGTCGAACTCGCCGGCGTCGTCGGCCGCGAAGTGATCTTGCGCGAAGCCCTGTCGCACGATTCGACCGACTTCGATTTCATGTTGATGGATTGCGGCCCGAGTCTCGGCGTGCTGACACTGAATGCCCTCGCCAGTGCGGATGAAGTGTTCATCCCGTTGCAACCGCATTTTCTCGCGCTCCATGGTCTGAGCAAACTGCTGGAAACAACGGCGCTCGTCTGCCGGCGGATCAACCCGAAATTGAAAGTGACGGGCGTCGTGATCTGCCTGTACGACGCGCAGACGAAACTGGCATCCGAAGTGATCGGCGACCTCCGTGGCTTTCTCGACAAATCGCGCGGTGCGAATGTGCCGTGGTCCGCGGCCCGCGTCTTCGACACTAAGATTCGCAGGAATGTGAAACTGGCCGAGTGCCCGAGCTTCGGCCAGTCGATCTTTCGCTACGCCCCGAACTGCCCCGGGGCGACGGACTACGCGGCGCTGGCGAATGAAGTCCTCGGCGCGGTGATGATGGAGACACCGGTCGTGCCACGGATCGAAGTCGCCGAGCCGGCGATGGCAGCGGCATAGCTGGTTCGTTGTGGCGACACGTTTTTAACGTGTCGGACAAATCATTTCCGACACGTTAAAAACGTCTCGCCACAACGACGCCGGTCCTTACTTCTTCGGCAGCAAATCGATCACCGACAGGCTCATCGCCTTCACCCCGACGCGGATCGCCTTGTCTGGCTCCGGGTAGTACGCGTCGGTGTGCATCCCCGGCAGCGCCGGGGCGCCGGGCTTCAGCGACGCATCGTATTTCTCTTGCGAAATCGAACCCAAGAAGAACAGGAAGATCGGCACGCCATCTTTGCTGAACCGGCCGAAGTCTTCGGCCCCCATCATCGGCGGGCGGGTCTGGACGTTCTTGTCGCCGAGGACGCCTTTCAACAGCGTCGTCGTGCGCTTCACCAACGCCGAGTCGTTGACCGTGGCCGGGGTAAATTGCGTCTCGCTGACGACGACCTCCGGCTCGGGAGCTTTGGCACCGACGGCCGCCGCTTTGGCAATGCGGGCAATCGCTTCGAGTACGTCCTTCCGCACTTCGGGCTTGGTCGTCCGCACCGTCAGTTGAAGTTTGACCTCGTTCGGGATGATGTTGTGCTTCGTCCCGCCGTGGATGGAACCGACGGTCACGACGCAGGGGTCGAGGGGGTTGACCTCCCGGCTGACGATCGTCTGCAAATCGAGGATGATGCGGGCCGAAAGCACAATGGGGTCGATCGACAAATGCGGGGCGGCCCCGTGGCCCCCTTTGCCTTTCACCGTGATGTCGACCGTGTCCGAATTGGCCAACGCCAAGCCGTCGGTGTAGCTGATGACGCCTACCGGTTTGAGCGGATCGGCGTGCAGAGCGAGGGCGAAATCCGGCTTGCCGAACTTCTTGTACAAGCCTTCGTCGAGCATCGCCCGCGCCCCGGCCACGACCTCCTCCGCCGGCTGCGCCACGAACAGCAGGGTCCCTTGCCAGTGGTCCTTCGTCGCCGCTAGCGCTTTGGCCGCGCCGATGAGACAGCTCATGTGGACATCGTGCCCGCAAGCGTGCATCACGCCGACTTCGACGCCCTCTTTGTTCCGCACTCGGACTTTGCTGGCATACGGCAAACCCGTCTTCTCGATGATCGGCAAGCCGTCCATATCGGCGCGGACGAGCACCGTCGGCCCATCGCCGTTTTTCAAGACACCGACGACGCCGTGCCCACCGAATTTGGCGGTGACCTCGAACCCGGCGGCCTTCAACTCCGCGGCCATCCTCGCGGAAGTCTGCTGTTCTTGCAGCGACAACTCCGGGTTCTCATGGAGGTGCTTGTAGAGCTTCACGAGGTCGGGGAGTTCGGCGTCGATCTGGGCGTCGACCGCGAATTTCGCTTTCGACTGGGCGAATAAAGGATTCGCTGACATGAGGCTGACCGTGAGAAGTGCGATGAGCGACGCGCGGGTGGGCATGGTAGAACCTCGGGAATACGAATGGAGGAGATTGTACACGCCGAGCTACTCCAGTTCCGCCACCACCATCGTGTGGATGTCGAGCCGCGGCACCACAACCGTGATCCCGTCCGCACCCACCTTCCTCGCCAAGTCCTTCCCGCCCGGTTCGAGGTGGATCGACTTGATCTTGTACCCCGGCCGGAAGGTCACGCGGATGTTGTGGATCGGCAGCGTCTCTTCTCGCAATGGAACGTCGTCGTTCGGGAAGGCGTGTCCACCCGTGGTGTTGACGTCGTTGAACAGGTGAACGATCAGCCGATCTTGGCCGTCCTTCGTCTGCCGCATCACGGTCGAATGGACGCACATCGGCGCTTCGACCGTCACCGGTTGTTTTGCATCCCCGGCTACGCGGCGAATCGAATTCGCCAGTACGAGCCGCTGGTACGGGTACGAATACGAGTAATATCCCGCATCGAACCCGGCCGCGAGGTAGATGACCCGTCCCTTGCCGTGATCGCGCTCGACGATGGCGGGCCACGCGACCGCCTTCGGGTCGTCCTTTGTGCTGATGGTGCCGAGGATGCGCGACCCTTCGCGCGCCTTCACAACCATTGCCGGGGCCTTGAGCGTCACGACATCGAGGCCGATGAGCGACTTCAGTTTTCCCTCGTGCAGCCAGGCGCCGGGGGTGATGCGGAAATCGAAGACCTGCTTGCGCTGCTCCCAGTAATCCGCCCCGATCGACTTGGCGAAGTTGACATCGAGTTCCGCCGGAACCGCCGTGGATTTCGGCTGGCCCCGGTACTCGACCCCGAGCAACTCGGAGAGAGCAAACTGGCTGCGCGGATCGCCGAATTCGTCGAACAGCGACGTCTCCAAGCTCGCCACGAGGCCGCCGCCGTTGCGGACGAATCGTTCGATGGCCTTGCATTGCTCGGCGTCCAAGCTCGCCGCGTTCGGCAGAATCAGCACGGCGTACTTCTTCAAATCGGCGTCGGTGAGGTTCCAATCGTTGATGAGCGCCACCGGCAGATGCTCCTCCACGCAGGCGCGGAACGCTCCGAAGGGACTCGCCAAGTAACGCTCCTCGACCCGGCCCGACTCGCGACCGTAGAAGGTTTTGGTGTTGTCGCTCATCAGCATCGCGGCCCACGGCTCGGGCTTCTTGTGCGTCAGCCAAACCTTGCGTTTTTGCACTTCATCGAGGCAGTGATAGGCCGCCTCCTGCAACTGTGCCGGTTGAGCGACCGCGAGGCTCGGCCCGGCGCCGTAGGTAAGGGCGAGCATCATCCGCCGTTCGATCTCGTGGGCTGGGAAGCTGTCCTTGCCGTACGGGTTGCCGTGGCTCATCAGGTAGGGTTCGCTGAAGGCGACGCGATGGTTCGTCGCACTCCAGGCATAGGCGTTGGCGAAGGCCGGCACGATGGTGTTGCCGCGATTCGATTCGTCGAGCCAGAATTCCTGATCCGGCGCGTCGAACAGCAGATTCATCCGCGCCGACATATTCCGAGGCACGCTCAGGAAGTGCCCGAATCGCCCCGCGTTCGTGGACCACGTCACGAGCGCGACTTCGGGTTTGATCGCCTTCAGCCGCGTCTGCGCCTTGGCCACGAGGTCTTCGAGCCGGCGGTCGGCCCAGTGCTGATAGCGGCGGAATGCGGCATCATTGAGGTCGGACTTGGGGATCTCTTTCCCGGTGTCCGCCTTGAACTTCTTGCGGCAGTGCTCGCAGTAACAGACGCCGCCGTGGTGCAGACCGTCGAAGCTGAAAGCATCGACATCGGGGTGCTTCTCGAGGATTTCGACGAGGACATCGACGAAGAAATCCCCGTACGGCCCGAGGGGGCAGAGGCTGCCGCCGTGGCCGAACTTCTTCATGTCAACCTGCGGGATTTCCTTCGTGTCGGTCGGAATGCGCCGCCAGTCGCGGTGGGTCTCGTAGACCTCGCCCTGCAGCGTCGGCGGGTAGACGGCGAGGATGCGGACACCGAGCTTCTTGTACTCGGCGATGTCCTTTGGCAACTTGTCGAGCCCGACGTGTGGGCTGCGCTTTTTGAGAAGCTTGCTGTCGTAATAAGGGTAAAACGGATCGACGAAGTTCATCTCGCTGATGGTGACGCCGTGCTTCGCGGCATTCTCCCTCGCCTTCGAATCCATGGCCGAGAGCGTGTAACCGACGCCGAGGGTCTCTTCGACCCACTTCGGCACCTTTACGGGACGGAACGGCTTCGTTTCCGAAGGCTGAGTCGGTAGAGGTGCTTCCCAAATATTCGGCTCGGCAGCCGATGTTTGCTGAGCAATCAGGGATGCGCAGAAGATGAAGAGGCGTTTCATGGGTGGCCAGGGGAAGACTGGAGGGCGGGCAGATACAATACCAGATCGCCGGATCGGAAACGCTTTTCGCGATTGACCCCGCCCGCGCCGCCGCATCGCCGGTTCCGTAATCTACACGGAACTGACTGTCGTCTCACCTGTTCAAGGAATGTCCGATGGGTTTCAAATGCGGAATCGTGGGCCTGCCGAACGTCGGCAAATCGACCCTGTTCAACGCGCTGCTGTCCACGATGCAGGCCCAAGCCGCGAACTACCCGTTCTGCACCATCGAGCCGAACGTCGGCCGCGTCGGCGTCCCCGATCCGCGTTTGAAGGTCTTGGCGGACATTGCGAGTTCGGCCGTGATCATCCCGACGCAATTGGAATTCGTGGACATCGCCGGCCTCGTCAAAGGGGCGAGCAAGGGCGAAGGCCTCGGCAATAAATTTTTGTCGCACATCCGCGAAGTCGACGCGATCTTGTACATGGTGCGCTGCTTCGACGACGACGACATCATCCACGTCGAGAAGGACATCGATCCGCTCCGCGATTCGGAAATCGTCGAAACCGAACTGCTCATCGCCGACCTCGAAAGCACAGAAAAGCGTTTCAATACGCTGTCGAAGAAGGCGAAATTGGGCGACCAAGATGCCGCCGATCAAGCCGCGATTCTCGAACGCTGCCTCAAGAGATTGTCGGACGGCAAACCGGTCCGCGGCGTCGAAATCCGCGATGTCCGCGAAAAGAAAATCCTCGACGGTCTCCAGCTGTTGACGGCGAAGCCGATCATGTACGTTTGCAACGTCGACGAAGCCAGCGCCGCAACCGGCAACGACTACTCCCGGCGCGTGGCCGAAATGGCTTCGAAACGGGGGGCTGTTTCGGTGATCATCTCGGCCCGCATCGAACAAGAAATCTCGATGCTCGGTAGCGACGAAGAGAAGAAGGACTTCCTCGCTTCGCTCGACCTCGCCGAGACGGGACTGTCGCGCATCGTGAAGGCGGGTTACGAACTCCTCGAATTGGTGACGTACTTCACCGTCGGGCCGAAAGAGTGCCGGGCGTGGACGATCACCGAAGGCACGCTCGCCCCCGCCGCGGCCGGGGTGATCCACAGCGATTTCGAACAGGGTTTCATCCGAGCCGAGACCATCGGGTACGATGACTACGTCGCGGGGCAGGGCGAACAAGGCGCCAAGAAGGCCGGGAAGTTCCGCCTCGAGGGCAAAGAGTACCCGGTGCGCGACGGCGACGTCCTGCACTTCCGCTTCAGCAACTGATGCGATTCCATTCCAACGTGCAACCGGAGTTCGCCATGACCCCGTCCCGCCGCCATTTCCTCGCCACCGGTTTGGCCCTCCCGGCGTCGTTCTGGCTCGTCCCCGGCGCCTTCGCCGAGGAGTTGACCAAAACCCCGAAACAGACCGAAGGCCCGTTCTATCCGGACAAACTCCCGCTCGACACCGACAACGACTTGATCCTCATCAACGACAAAACCACCCCGGCCGTGGGCGAGATCTCGCACCTCACCGGTAAGATCCTCGACGCCAAAGGAAACCCGCTGACGGGGGCCGTGGTCGAAATCTGGCAGTGCGACGGCAACGGCGTCTACCTGCATTCCGGGGACAGCAAAGGGAAGCAGAAAGAGCAGGACAAGAACTTCCAGGGCTACGGCCGCTTCCTCACGTCTATGACGGGCGAGTACTACTTCCGCACGATCAAACCGGTGCCGTACCCCGGGCGGACGCCGCACATCCACTTCAAGATCAAGAAGGGGAACAAGGAATTGCTCGTGACGCAGATGTACGTCGCCGGACAC
>JANXTU010000194.1 GCA_025352235.1 Fimbriiglobus sp. | reverse complement strand
ATCACTCCCAGGTTGCGAATCTTCGCGAGGTCGTCGGTCGTATTCGAGGATTTCGCCATCGGAGTCTGCCCTTGATCCTTGGTCCAGCGTCAGTCGATTCAATTTTACGACTCCGCCCACGAAAAAAGTCCCACGGACTCCGGTTCACCCGGTCGACCGAAGGACTACGGACGCAAGACACAGTTTTGAAACGACGATCACTTCGATTTGTCGATGGCTCCACGGTCAAGGAGCCTTTTTGGCGGTTGGCTCGATCACGCCCTTGTTCCATTCGATCCTGCATTCCGGGAGGGATTGCTTCAGACCCTCGATTCCCGCTGCCGTGATTGCTGATTCTTGCAGATACAAAAACTTCAGCTGTTTGAATTCTTTGAGGAGAGGTAACCCTTCGTCGCTCGCGCTCGTTTTCGTCAGTGAGAGCGTGTTGAGGTTCTTGCTGTTCTTCAGATGGATCAGCCACGAATCATTGAAGTTCGTCTTGTCCAGATATACTTCCGTGAGGTCGCGGCACTCTTTGAAATACGCCAGCCCGGCATCCGTCAACTTGACTCCGTGCAACCAGAGGAACTTCAATTTCTTGCAATCCTGGAAGTTGAGCAAGCCTTGGTCGGTCACCGAGGTGTTCATCACCGAGAGGTCGAGTAAGTCCTTGCAGCCCTTGAAGTGGGCAATCCCTTTGTCTGTCAAGTCATTGCCGCCCAGCCACAGCTTCGTCAGTTTTTTGCAGTCCTTGAAATAGGCCATCCCCCTGTCCGTCACCTTCGGCATGACGCCCAACCAGAGTTCGGTGAGGTTCGGGTTGCCCTGAAAGTACGCCAAACCTTCGTCGCTCACCGACGTATGAGCCAGGTTGAGATCCACAAGGTTCTTGTTGCCCGTGAAGTTGGCCACCTCGGCATCGGTAATGTTCGTCTTCACCAGGTCCAGGTTCGTCAATTTTTTGCAGCTCGAGCAGGCGGCTAGATCTAATACACTTCACACCGAACGTCGGCGGCCGACGATGTCGCCCGTCTGGACCGGTTGATATTCGCCCCGGCCCTGAAATGCCAAGTGAATCTGATAATCGCATACCCAGTTCACCCGAGATGTACCCCATGTTGCTCACGCGCTGGCTCGAAACGAAGTCCGCAATCGCGCCGACTCGCAAAACGTTGCTCCGCATGGATTGGCTGGAAGCCCGCGAAAATCCGTCGTTGACGATCCAGCTCGATTACAGCTACGACACCAGCCATTTCTTCGACCAACAAAGTCATCGGGACATCTTGCAACTGGCTGCGAACAACTTGGCGAGCCGCATCGACACGACGCTCGGCGCCATCACCCCGAACGCCGGGGCGGGGAACACCTGGACGCTGAGGACGTTCAACCCGGCCGATCCGTTCAACCACAACGCCGCCATCACTCTGACGAATGTCAACGTCGCGACCGGGACGATCATCGTGTTCGCGGGGGCGGGGTTGGGCAGCGGAGACATCGGGTATGGTGGGCCCGGCGGATATAACGCCGCCGGGTCGCAGCCTTGGCGCACCAGCCTCGGCACGCGCGGTGTCAGCGGGTTCGCCATGTGGGGCGGGTCGATCACGTTCAACCCGAGTATCAACTGGAACTTCAGTACAAACGGGCCGAGTTCGCAGCAAATCGACTTCTACACCGTGGCGACCCACGAACTCGGGCACGTCCTCGGCTTCGGCACCGTGCCGGAATTCTACCAGTACGTCTCCGGCGATATTTTCTTCGGGCCCAACGCCACCGCCGCGAACGGGGGCCAATACCCGGCCCTGCAATCCGCCGACCCATTGCACTGGCAGCAAGGGTTGACTTCGTACGGCCAAGCCGTGGCGATGCAACCAGGCGTCGGCGCCGGGATCCGGATGACGTTCTCGGAACTCGACTACTCCGTCCTCAGCGATATCGGTTGGACCGTATCGGGGTATGTCCCGCCGGTCGCCAACAACTTCGCACTCGGGCAAGACCCAGCAGCTGTCTCGAGCGGCAACGGGACCTTCCAACTGTACAACGCTTCGGCCGACAACCTGAACCCGGTCGGGAGCCCCGTCAACGCGTTCCCGGGTTACTTGGGCTCGGTCCGCGTCGCCACCGGCGATGTCAACGGCGACGGCGTCCAAGACATCATCGTGGCCGCTGGGGCCGGCGGTGGGCCGCACGTCAAAATCTTCGACGGGGCGACCGATCAACTGATCCAATCGTTCTTCGCCTTTGACCCCGGTTTCACCGGCGGGATTTTCGTCGCCGCGGCCGACATCGACAACGACGGCCGCGCCGACGTCATCGTCACGCCCGATGTCGGCGGCGGCACGCACGTGCGGGTCTTCTCCGCCGGCGATCCGAACACACTCATGGCCAGTTTCTTCGGGATCGATGCTCCCGGGTTTCTCGGTGGGGCCCGGACCGCTTCCGGCGACATCAACGGTGACGGTTACGCCGACCTCGTGGTGACGGCGGGCGTCGGCGGCGGCTCCCACACCGTCGTCTGGAGCGGCCGGCAACTCGGCAATGGGCAGCTCGTCCGGCTCACGGAAGACTTCTTCGCCATCGACCCGAGTTTCGCGAACGACAAAAACGGCGTGTTCGTGGCCGTGACGGACCTCGACGGCGACGGCTTCCAAGACCTCGTGTTCGGTGCCGGCAACCGGGTTCTCGTGTTGAGCGGGCAACTGACGAAAAACCGCGGTGGGGCGGCGGCCGCGGCGGCCCCGAATAACGACTTCTTTGTCGGCGACGGGTCGGTCAAACAGAGCGTCCGACTCGCCGGCGGGGATTTCGACGGCAACGGCCGCGGCGAAGTGTTGATCGGCAGCGCCGACGGCCAAGCGGGCATGGTTTACCGGCTGACGGAAAATGGATTGATGTCGCTCTCGATCACGAACAACCCCTTGGCCAGCGGGATTTACGTCGGGTAG
>JANXTU010000185.1 GCA_025352235.1 Fimbriiglobus sp. | reverse complement strand
CTAGAGCCTGTTATTGACTTTAGGGTCCTGTTTTCAGGCGTTTTCGCCGCTGGTAGCTCGAGAAAGGCCGCCGAAAGTCACCTGATCGGCGAAATAGCCCTGAAATCGAACAAATAAGTCAATAACAGCCTCTAGAAATCGATCTGGCCGGCCTCCGCCCCTACAGTCAGTTTGAATTCCACAGTATTCCACAGAACAATGTGGAAGATCCACAATTCAATGCGATTGCACGCAATGAATGTTGACGTACGCACGTCGCGAGAGTATGCTCAAATCACATGAAAGTCAGTCGTTCGGAGTGTTTTCGAGAGTTCGTGGACGGGATTCACACGGACGAAGTCGCAGGTTCAAACCCTGCATCGCCCACTCTCAAAACCCCAGCGAGTGCTGGGGTTTCTTTGTTAGACCTAGGATCTAGCTTTGCAACCTGCTCAGGTGGGTGATCCGGGTTGCCACCGACCCATCCTAATCCATGAGTGCACTGATGGCTGATGGTTCGTTCTGAACCATCACTGTCATGGCCGGGTTACCATCGTCCGGGAAAGTCCAGACCCGCAAGCGAGTCGCTTGCGGTGTTTGTTCCCTCTTCCATTCGCCTCGCAACAACACAATCCACGGACCCCGTCGAACCACGTCGTGGTGATCTTCGATCCGTGGCGGCGCCGGTGCATCTGGCTCTGAATGGGAGCGGCGGTGTTCAATATGCCCGTTCGAAAGTGAAGGCACGCGGTATCGCCGTTCGGTCAGCCTCGACTACTTCGCGTCGAGTTCGGCGGTGATGGCTTTGATCAACTCGTCCGATTCCGGGGCGATGCCCGACTTGAACTTGCCGACGACTTCGCCCTTCTTGTTGACGAGGAACTTCTCGAAGTTCCAGCCGATCTCCCCGGCGTAGTTGGGGTTGGTCTCTTTGGAGGTCAGAAACTCGTAGAGCGGAGTTTTCTCTTTGCCCTTCACGGCGACCTTCGCGAGCATCGGGAACGTCACGTTGTACTTCGAGCTGCAGAACTTCACGATTTCTTCGTTCGTGCCCGGCTCCTGCGAACCGAAGTCGTTGGCGGGGACGCCGATGACCACGAAGCCTTTCTTCTCGTACTTCTCGTAAATCGCTTGCAGGCCGGTGTACTGCTTGGTGTAACCGCACTGGCTGGCGACGTTGACGAAAAGCACGACCTTGCCCTTGTACTTAGACAGATCGAATTCTTTACCGTCGATACCGGTCATTTTGAAATCGAGCGGGCTCGGCATTTTGGACTCCTTGGGCGTCGGGGCGGCAGAGCAAGCGGAGGCCGCAAACACAACGGTCGCGGCGGCCAACAGGAAACCCTTCATCGGTCGACTCCTCGGTTGCACGGGTCACTCGGCTCGATGGGCACATACGCCTATTCGTAGTCCGCTGCTGTATCAGACCGTCGGCCGACGCGGAATATTCAACCGCGGCGAGTTCTGGGCGAACCTCTCGCAATTCGGATTTTTCCCTTCCCATGCCGACTCGGTCGAGCCATACTGGTCCTACTTGCCAGTACCCGGATGCATCTGCGGTCTTCGGAGTTCGCCCATGCCCGTGCCCGATTGGTTCCTCCAAAGGAACAACCGTGCCCCCTCCCGCCGTGAAGCGCTCCGACTAGGATCCGCTGGCATTTTGGGTCTGTCGCTTCCACAGATCCTCGCCGCCGCGGAAACGAGTGGGAACAAAAAAGCGGCGGCGAAGAGCGTGCTCGTCATTTACGAACAGGGCGGCCTCTCCCACATGGATACTTGGGATCCCAAGCCCGAGGCCTATGCCGATCACCGTAGTCCCTTCCGGCCGATCAGCACCAACGTCCCGGGGATTCAATTCACCGAACTTCTGCCGCACACGGCGAAACTCGCCGATAAACTCGCCGTCGTCCGCAGCATGTCCCACGCGAAGCAAGGGGCCGACGCCCACCCCAACGGCACGCAGTACGCCCTCTCCGGCTCGCACCCCGGCAACGCCGCGCTGACGATGCCGGACATCGGTTCCATTGTGTCGCACGTCATCGGCACGAAGTGCAAGTACCTTCCACCGTACATCATGGTGCCGGGGAATCACGAACAAGCCGCCGAGACGCGCAACGGCTTCCTCCCGGCGAGCACGCGGGTTTATAAAACCGGCGGCCGCGACATCTCCGACCCGAAATGGAAGATCGAAGGCCTCGCCCCGAGGCTCGACAACGGGTCGGGTCGCCTCGGGGGCCGGCACGAACTCCACAGCGCCCTGGATCGCAAGGGATCGTCTCCGCACGGCAGTATCTACGAATCGCAGGGGATGGATCGCCACTTCGACCAAGCCTTCGACATGCTCACAAGCCCGAAGGTTGTCGAGGCGTTCGATATCCAAGGCGAGCCGGCGAAGGTGCGCGAGGCTTACGGCGCCGGGCACCGGGGGGCGTGCTACCTGCTGGGCCGCAAGCTCATCGAATCGGGGGTGCGGTTCGTCACCATCGACACGCGTTGGCCGTTGACGAAGGAGACGCCGAAAGGCGGCAATCTGAACTGGGATCACCACGACCACATCTACACCAAGGAAACCTGCGAGTTGCCCGGCGCGACGGGGGCCGGGGCCGGGCGCTACGGCATCGGCCATTGGGTGATGATGGGAAGCGTCGACCGGGCCTATTCGGCGCTCATCACCGACCTCGATCAACGCGGTTTGCTCGCCGAGACGCTGGTTTGCTTCGTCAGCGAATTCGGCCGCACGCCGAAGATCAACAAAGCCCAAGGGCGCGATCACTGGACGCATGCCTACAGCATCGTCTTCGCCGGGGCCGGCGTCCGCGGCGGGCAGGTCATCGGCAAGACCGACAAACAAGGCGGATACGTCCTCGATGCGCCGTACACCCCGGAAGACTACGCGAGCACCCTGTACGAGAAACTCGGCATCGACCGCTCGAAGCCCGTGCACACGTCCAGCAATCGCCCGGTCTACTTCGGCCACGCCGGGGAGCCGATCGCCGGATTGCTTTGAGCGCGGTCAGTCGTCGACGCTGTAGCTCACGGCCGGTTCGCGGATCGCGGGGAGGCGGTCGATGGCTATCACCGCCGCGCGGAATTTGCCAGTCTCGGCGTAGTGCGTCATAATGACCAACGGCACGGCCAGCGAATTCCCCTCGGGGGCTTCGTGCTGGACGAGGCTCGAGATGCTGATCCCCTGCTCCGCCAAGGCGTGGCACACATCCGCCAACGAACCGGGTTGGTCGATCACCATCAGCCGCAGGTAAAACCGGCTCCGCACTTTCTCGGACGGCTCGATCGAGAAACCGCGTGTTTCCTTCGACCAGAGCTTCGCCACCTCGAATGTCTTCTGGGCCCGTCCGACGGCGAGGTCGATCAAATCGGCGACGACGGAACTCGCCGTCGGCATCATGCCCGCCCCGGGACCTTGGAACAGCGTTTCGCCCACGACATCGCCGACGAGTTGAATCGCGTTGAAGGACCCGCGGACTTGCGCGAGCATGTCGGTCTTGCGGACCATCACGGGGGCGACGTGCAGCGCGACGTGCCCGCCGGCGACCCAGGCCTCGGCCAAGAGTTTGATCGCGTAGCCGAGTTCAGTGGCGAAGCGGATGTCGATCGCTTCGACGTGTTCGATGCCGACGCGTTCGATTTCGTGCGGTTTGGCCGCGACGCCGAAAGCGATCTGGGCCAGAATCGCCAGCTTGTGGGCCGCGTCCGAACCGTCAACATCGAGCGTCGGGTCGGCTTCGGCGAACCCCAATCTCTGCGCTTCCGCGAGTGCGTCGGAATAGGGAATTCCCCGCTCGGCCATGGCCGTGAGGATGAAGTTCGACGTGCCGTTGAGGATCGCTTGAATCGCGGTCACTTGGTTCGCCGCGAGGCTTTCGGCGAGCGCCCGGATGATCGGCACGCCCCCGGCCACGGCCGCTTCAAAGCAGATTGTGCGATTGGCGTTGCGGGCCGCTTCGAAAATCTCGGGGCCGGCGTCGGCGAGCAGCGCCTTGTTCGCCGTAACCACGTGCTTGCCCGCCGCGAGGGCCGCAAGCACCCGCGCCTTGGCCGTCGTGGTGCCGCCCATCAATTCGCACACGACTTCGATTTGCGGGTCGGTCAGAACCGTTTGGAAGTCGTCCGTCAGCAAATGGAGCGGGACTTCGACGGACCGGAGCTTGAGCTTATCTTGCACGACGACCCGGCGAAGTTCGAGCACTCGCCCGGCGCGCCGCGTCAGGCGTTCGGGCTGCTCCCGCAGCAATTTCACGACGCCGCTGCCGACCGTCCCGCAGCCGACGAGTGCGATTCCCAATGCGTCCGCCATGCGAGATCATCCCCGTGTTTCCGATGGGGGAATGGTATCGGTCGCCCCGAAACATTCACCCGGCGCTCTCGATTCACTT
>JANXTU010000182.1 GCA_025352235.1 Fimbriiglobus sp. | reverse complement strand
ACGAGGTGCAGGCGGGAGAGGTCGATCCAACCCACGCCCGTCAGGACTTGGCGGTTGTGGCGGCCTTTGTTGTCGCGTCGGGTTCCGCAGGGACAGCGTCGGGCCGGGACCCCTTTTTTTCGACCGCGTCGGCCTCGGCTTGGACAACCGTAGCCAAGGCGGTGCGCAGGAATTCGCGACCCTGCACGACGCAGAACGACTCGGCGTTGCGCAGCACCCGGCCGTCGGGCGAGGCCGACGCGGTGCGGCGGAGTTCGCGGGCGAACGCCAAGGCCTGCTCGACGAGCAGGCGTTCGGTCGGATCGGTGATGGTGAGGTTCAGCGGCGTCGGCGAGGGCATGGGGATTCCTTCCCGGATGGTGGAACCGATGCGTTGTCCCATTTCCACACCCGATGCGCAAGCCCAATGCCAAACGAGATTTCACGAAACTCCAAGAATCGTTGCTACACCCGCCACGGCGACTCGGTTTGGATCGGGTAAGCCGATCCAAACCGAGTGATTCCACTGTGGGTGCCGTCGGTGAGTTCCTCCAACTATCCATCACGAAAACAGCGCCGTCACGGTTTCGCCCTTCACCAGCTCCCTCGGTTGGTTCAGGTGGTTGTAGACGATCGTATCGGGCTTGATGCCGATGCTGTGATAGATGGTCGCCAGCAGCTCGGTCGGGTGGACGGGGTGTTCGGTCGGGGCGCTGGCGGTTTTGTCCGACTTGCCGTGGACATAGCCGCGTTTGATGCCGGCGCCGGCCACCAGTGCCGTGTAGCAATAGGGCCAGTGATCGCGGCCATCGTCGGAGTTACTGTTGCCCGAGGTGCTGACCCCGCGGCGCGGGCTGCGGCCGAACTCGCCGACGACCACCACCAGCGTGTCTTTGAGCATCCCGCGATCTTCGAGGTCTTCGATCAGGGCCGAGACGCCGGCGTCGAGCAGCGGGGCCGCTTGCTTCTTCATCCGGTCCGACAACCCGGCGTGAACGTCCCACGAGTGGGCGTCGGAGTTCGCCACTTTGGGCCACGTCACTTCGACGAAGCGGGTGCCCGCTTCGACCAAGCGCCGTGCCAGGAGGCAGCATTGGCCGAAGGTGTTCTTGCCGTACTTCTCGCGGAGTTCGTCTTTCTCTTTTTTGAGGTCGAACGAATCGCGTGCGCGACCCGACAGTACCAAGCCGAGGGCTTTACCGTAGTAGGCGTCGAGGTCGTACTTGCTGACGGCTTGTTCGATCTCGGGCATCCCTTTGCTGACGGTGTCCCGCAGCGACGCCCGGCGTTCCATCCGCACTGGCGATAGCTCTTCGCGCAGTTTCAAGTCGTCGACTTTGATCTTCTCCATCTTCGAGAGGTCGGTGTCGTCCCCGGCGGGGTAGAGCAAGTACGGGTCGTAGGCTTTGCCGAGGAACCCGGCGCTGCCGCCCTTGCCGACGACGTTCGATTCTTGGAGCGGACGCGGCATCATTACGAACGGGAGCATCGGGACTTCGGGCGGCTTGAACTTGATGATGTTCGAACCGAGCGTCGGGAAGTCTTTGGGGCTCGGAGGTTCGAGTTGCCCCGACGGCGAAACCTTATCCGTCGTGTAGCCGGTGTGCATCTGGTAGATCGCGGCCGTGTGGTTGAACAGGCCGTTGGGCGTATAGCTCATGGTGCGGATGAGCGTCGTCTTATCGAGGACGTTGGCAATTTTGGGCAGCAGTTCGGTGACGTTCGTGCCCGTGACTTTTGTCGGGATCGCTTTGAAGATCGAGCGCACGGCATCGGGGACGTTTTCTTTCGGGTCCCAGAGGTCGAGGTGACTCGGGCCGCCTTGCAGGTAGATGAGGATGACGGCCTTCGCCTTGCCGAAGCCTTTGCCGCCGGTCGTTTCCGCGGCCTTCGGCACCGGGGCGTTGTTGGCGCCCTGCGCGTCTTGTAGAGCGAGTACGTTGGCCAGCGAGATGCCGAGGACGCTGGAACCGCCGATGCGGAGCAGGTCGCGGCGGCTAACGCCGTCGCAGGTATCGCGGGCGGTGGAACCGGGAATCGCCAACATGAGCGAGACTCCAAAGGCGAGGGAGAAGAGTCGGAGGCGGGATTCGAGCTGTGTACAATCTACCCGCGCAGTTGGGGCGACGCAATGGAAAAAATGGACACGCCCCCGGTGGGGTGTGGCAAAACTTTCTGGCAGTATTTGAATTGCTTGCAATTCCAACGGAGACCTCACCCCCCGGCCCCCTCTCCGAAGCGGAGAGGGGGTGACTCTTGCTACCCGAAACTCAATCGAGTTTCGCTGGTCGGGCTCCCCCTCTCCGCTTCGGAGAGGGGGCCGGGGGGTGAGGTCTCACCAACCGCAGAACGTGCAGCTTTTGCCGACTGCCAGAAAGATTTGCCAGACCCCTTGGGAAAGTGCAGCCATTTTCTTTCGCCCCAAAGGGGCCGTCGTTTGGAAGGTAGTTAAGCCGGTCCCTTCAGGGCGAAAAACAAAGCTTCGGTGTCCCAGGGCTTCCGCCTTGGGCTGTAAACGCCGGCCCCGTTGGGGCGAAGAAAAACAACTCTCGATTGGTGAAAGTTGGCCCCGTTGTGGCGAAGAAAAACACTTTCAATCCACCCCGACCTTCGGGCAGAGCGGCGCCAGTGTGCAGCGGTCGCAGGCGGGCTTGCGAGCGGCGCACACGGCGCGGCCGTGCAAGATCAGTCGATGGCTGAAGATCGTCCACTCCGGTTGTGGGATCAACTTGTTCAGCGCGAACTCGACCTTCACCGGGTCGTTCAGTTTCGTCAGCCCGAGGCGCCGGCTGAGGCGGCCGACGTGCGTATCGACGGTGATGCCGGGGGTGTCGAAGGCGTCGCCCAAGACGACGTTGGCCGTCTTGCGGCCGATGCCCGGCAGCAAAACTAACTCTTCGAGGGTGCGCGGTACTTCGCCACCGTGGTCGCGCAGGATCGCCGCCGCGGCGCCGAGGATGTTCTTCGCTTTGTTGCGGAAAAAGCCGGTCGAACGGATCAAGTCTTCGAGGTGGCTCAGCGGCGCCCGCGCCATGGTTTGCGGGGTCGGGTAGGCCGCGAAGAGCGCCGGCGTCACGAGGTTCACCCGGACGTCGGTGCACTGCGCTGAGAGGATCGTCGCGACCAAGAGTTGGAACGGCGAGCCGAAATCCAAGGCGATCGGCGCCGTCGGGTAGAGCGCCGCGAGCTCGGCCGAGATCCGCGCGGCCCGGGTTTTCAGCGGCGGCATTCACTTCCACTCGGCGAGGCGCAGGTTCCGAAACAGGATGTCGGTCGTCTTGTCGTGCCCTTGCAGGCTGAGGTGCCCGGCCTCGGTGCGCAGGCCCTTGCGGGCGTTATCGTCCTTCGGCCGCTCGTCGACCCAGTTGACGACCGGGTAGCCGTTCACCCACGTAGCGAGGTTCGGCCCGCGCGCCATCAGCGTGACGGTGAACCAGGCTTCGTCGTCGGCCACGACTTTGCGGGCCGCGATGCGACGATAGATCGCCCCGGTGCCGAAGTCGGTCGGTTTCGTCCGGTCGCCGTCTTTGAACGCGTTTTGAATTTGGCACTCGTAGCCGAACTGGTACTCCTTCGGCACGCAGCGGAAGAAGACGCCGCCGTTGAGCCCCGCGCCGTTGGTTTTGCACTCGAATTGCAGGACGAAGTCGCCGTACTTCGCTTCGGTCTGGAGGTCGCCGGGGCCGTCGGTCACCTTCAATTCTTTGGCGTAGGTCACCTCGAATACCGAGACCGCCTTCTTCTCGTCGGCGTCGAACTTCTTCCAGCCTTTCAAATCTTTACCGTTGAAGATCGGCGCCGTGCCCTGGGGGCGGAAGTGGATCGCGCTCAGTGACAACGGCTTGTCTTTGGGCGCCGAAATCTTCAACTTGCCGATCGCCGTCTTCCCATCGCCCAGCAGCGTGCCGGTCAGCGTGTCCCCCTTCGGATTGGCGACCGTCGCGGTACTGCCGCCCACGTCGACTTTGAAAGTCGCCGTCCCGAGGTCGGGGAACTTCAAGCCGACGTTCCCCGGCCCGAGGGCGAACGGCCATTCGACGCTGGCATCCGGGGCGAGGACCAACGATCCTTGGACGACTTTCACGTCGCCGGTGACTTTCCAGCCGAAGGTCGTTTCGCCGTCGAACAGCAGCAACCGGCCTTCGGCCAATTGCTTCTCGTTCAACAGCGGCTTGGTTTTTTCATCCGCCGCGGCGACGGTGCCGGCGAATAGCAACAGGGCGCAAAAGGCACGCATCGAACGGACTCCGGATCGGTGGAGAGAATCAACGCCGCTCGAGTGCGGGGACGAGCTTGGCAAGCGTCGCGGTGACATCGTCGAGTGTACCGATCACGACGCAAACGGAAAACGTCCGCGCGCCCGGTTTCGACGGCGCGGCAAACTTCGTCCGGAAGACGCAGTTCCATTTCACGACCTTTTCGTCCCGGAACCGGAAGCGGCCGTACCCTGCGTTTTCGAAATCCTTCGACGGTTGATCGCGAGAGTAAACCGCCATCGCATGCTTGCCGTCCGGCTTGCTGAAGACGACCGGCAGGCCCTGTTCCCCGGGGCCGTCGCCAAGTTTGGCGAGCGCCCCGCTCTTCGGATTCCAGGTGTGGAACACGCTGAATTCCGGGGGCATATAGCCGGTCAGGGCCTCGTACTGGGCGTAGGTATGCGCCTCGGTGCCCGGCCCCGTGAAGGTCACGCGGTAGTCGAGGACGTTCGGGAAGCCGCGGAACCCGATGGCGACGCGTTTCTCGAGGAGGTGCTCCGACAAAATCTTCTCGTTGAGCCCGGGGACGCCGTCGGATTTCTCCCCCGGCGCCAGCCAGAAAGCCATTTGCGTTGTCGTGCTCAAACTGTCCTTTTCGGTTTTGATCGCCCGCAACCGGCTCGACGATGTGTCGCCGGCGCCGTCCTTCCGCGAGCCGGCTTCGGTGGGGTTGAACGCCTCGGCGCAGAACGGACCCTTCTTGCCGCAGTCGAACGAACAAGCCGATTGCAACTGCCGGCCGTGGTCGGCGCTGTCGATGAATTCCTGCCCGTTCCACGTCAGCGAGTGGATCGCGCCGGCCAAGCGGTCGGTCGTGGCGACGACGATTTCGGAATCGCCGAACTGGCCGCGGATTACCGCAGCGCCCGACGGCGGGTCGGCCGAAATCGCGATCGTCGCGAAAAAAAGGACCGCGAAAGTTGCAAACGCGATTCTGGAGGTTATACTGTACACAATAACACATTTCCCTTGCGAGAGAACTCCCATGGTCCCCTTCGAACTCCGCACCTTGCCCGTCGGGCAACTGACGCCGGCGCCGTACAACCCGCGCCGTGCGGCCTCGTCGCAATCCCCAGCTTACCGCAAGTTGAAAACGAGTCTCGAAGAATTCGGCCTCGTCGAACCGCTGATCTGGAACGAGGCGACCGGGCACGTCGTCGGCGGCCACTTGCGGCTACGGATTCTGCGCGAGTTGGGCATCGCGGAAGTCCCCGTATCGGTGGTGCGGCTGACCCCCGCCCGCGAGAAAGCTTTGAACATCGTGCTGAACAACCGGGAGGCGCAAGGGCGGTACGACCCGGCCAAGCTCGCCGATTTGCTGGAGGAATTGGTCGACCTCCCGGAAATGCACGCGACCGGCTTCGACGAAACGACCCTGCGGAACCTGCGGATGGATCCGCTCGGCGACTTGGCCCCCATCGACGACGACCCGGACCGGATCGAACTCACGGTGGTCACCGATTCGGCCACCTATGCCACCGTCGCGCCGAGGCTCGACGCCCTCGTCCGCGAGTTCGATCTGGAGACGCACGTCAAGCGCGGGGCGTGAGGGATCAGACCACCACCGTCGGTTCGATGACCCGCATCGTCCGCCAGCGGCCGCCGCGGAACCTCACGGCGAAGCAAATCGCCAGCACAATCACGTACAGCGTCGCGAAACTCCAGGCCGCGTAGAGGCCCCAGCCGTAGCGCCAGCTCAACCACGTCGGCACGACCATCAGCGGCCACGAGGTGCCGATGGCGATCATGGTCACGAAGCGGGTGTCGCCGGCGCCGCGCAGGCCGAAGGCGTAAATGATGTTCGCGCCGTCCGCCAACGAATAGAGGGCCACAAAGAGCAACAGCAGCGGGATGATCGGTGCGATCTTGGCCCATTCCGCCGGTTCCATTTCCGCCGCGAACGGTAGCACCATGACATGCGGCACCGTCAGGTAGAGCACCGCGACGACCGACATGTACCCGGTCGCCAAGATCGCCCCGGCGTGCGTCGTCCGCGCCGAAATCTCCGGCCGGCCTTCCCCCTGGCGCTGGCCGACGAGCACTTCGACCCCTTGGCCGAGACCCATCACCGGCAGGAACGTCAGCAGGTTCAGCGAGAACGTCAGCGTCGTCGCGGCGAGTTCCGCATCGCCGATATTGCCGATGAAGAAAATGAACGCGGTGAAGGCCATCGCCTCGATGAAGAACTGCCCGCCGTTGGGCAGGCCGAAGTACAACAGGCGCCGGAAGAGCATCGGGTCGAAGCGCCAACCGGTGAGGATGCCGAACTCGGCGTGCGTCCGTTTGCGGAATAGCAAGATCAACCCGAGGGTCGCCGAGACGCCGCTGCCGCAGGCCGTGGCCAAGCCGGCGCCGAACATCGCGCTCGCCGGATCGTCGCGCTGCCAGAGGATCAGCGGGATCGCGAGCAGCGCATTCGTGGCGGCCCCGGCGACGTTGACGAACAGCACCGTCCAGCTTTTCTGCCGGCCCGCGAAGAAGGCGTTCGTCGCGGCGAGCACCAAGATCGGCAACGCCGCGAGGCTCAGGCCTCGGAAATAGGCGTGCTCCAGTTCCTTCACCGCCGGTTTGTGCTCCGAGGCTTCGATCAAGAAATCGGCGACGGGGATGAGCAGCGGGAAGAGCAACCCGGCGCCGAGAGCGAAGTAAAGCGCCTGCCAAACCACCGGACCGACGCGGTGCGGCCGGCCGGCGCCGAGGTACTGGGCCACGAAGACCGTGGCGTACAAGACGGTGAACTGCAAGAGAGCCAACGGCGTCCAGAAGTACATCGCGGCCGGCATCGCCGCCGCGACGGCGTCCGAATTGACCCCCGAGACGAAGATCCGATCGATGAGCATCTGGATCGTCGTGCAACTGCTGCTGACGATGAACGGCAACGAAAGGCGCAGCAATTCTTTCCCGGCCTGCGCGAGATTCCTTGGGCCCGGTGGCAACGATTCAGCCGTGGCCGGGGAAGGTTCCACGGTCACGGCTGTTGGGAGGACTTCCAATTCCATCGATCGAATCTCACTTGCTCGGCAGTAGCCAAATATTGCGGAATTGCACGGGGTGACCGTGGTCCTGCAGCATGATCGGCCCCGGTTTCGCGGGGTCACCGCCGAGACCGGCCGTGGTGTTGTCCTTCTCGACTTTTGCGCCGTCGTGGACTTTCACACCGTTATGATACACCGTGATGCGGACGGGTTCGGTCTTCTTCTTGCCATCGGTGTCGAACACGGGCGCCGTGAACTCGATGTCGTAGCTCTGCCAGACGCTCGGCGCTTTGCAGACGTTCTCTTTGGGCGGGAAGAGGTCGTAGATGGAGGCGCAGTCGTTCTTGCCGCTCTTCAACCCGTAGCTGTCGAGGATTTGGATCTCGTACCGCCCTTGCAGGTAGATGCCGGAGTTCCCCCGGCCTTGGCCTTTGTTGTCCGGTTCGTACGGCACACGGAACTCGGCGTGCAGCTTGAACTTCCCGGCGAACTTCTCTTTGGTCACGATGTCGCCGTGGCCCTTCACGCCTTCCCAGTGGCCGTCTTCGAGCTTCCATTCCACCGGCTTGCCGTTGGTCTTCGTCCAAAGGTCGGCCGACTTGCCGTCGAAGAGCACGATGGCCCCCTCCGGCGCCGGGGTCGATTTCACAGCGACGATGTCGTCGGCTTTCAGCGGCTTGAATTGACCGTCGAGTTTCCACTGGGCGAACAGCGGCGCGGCCGAGAGGAGCAAAGCGGGGAGGGCGAAACGGAGCATCGGGATCACCTCGGGGGACGAGAGGGGAAATCACAAATAGCTTACGGGAAGCGTCCGCACCAGCAACGAAGAAGCCCGGGCCGAATGGCCCGGGTCTGGTAAATCTTTCTGGCAGTCGGCAAAAGTTGCACTTTCTGCGGTTAGTGAGACCTCACCTCCCGGCCCCCACTCCGAAGCGGAGAGGGGGCCGGGGGGTGAGGTCTCCGAATCGCGGCGCGATGGGCGCGAAAGCTGACGCCAGTCGGTTCGGCACAACTTATTTCCAAACAACGAGTTGCAACAAATCGACCCCGGCACGCCCAGCCCATGTGCCGGTTACTTCTTCTTTCCGCCCAGCCGGTCGGGGCTGAAGTCGGCGTCGGTCAGTTTCGCGGGGAGTTTGAACCCGCTGAAACTGTAGAACTCGACCTCTTTCCCTTTGTCGTCGTGCGTGAGGATTTGCACCGGCAAGCCGTAGGACGCGGATTTCGGATCCGCGTCGAAGCCGTAGGTGCGTTTGCCCCCCTTCGGCAGCAGCGATTCGTCCCCGGTTTGCAGCGTCACTTCGACCGTCGTCAACGGCATCTTGCTTTCGATGCCTTCGGTCGATCCGAGGTGCCGGACGGTCTCGATCGGGCGTTTGCCGCTCTCGGCTTGGCCGACGTACTTGTCGATGGTTGCCAGCATTTTCCCCATCCCGGCCTCAGTGATCCGATTGCGACTCTTCCCGGACAGCAGCGAACTCTCGGGGTCGAGTTCCATCCGCTTGCCGGTGCCGAGGAGCGCGTTGTCCCCTTTGCCCGTGACGATGATGATCTTCCCGGCGTTCTGCCCCTTCACATAGAGCATCTCCCGGCCTTTCCCGGCCTCCCCGGTCACAGTCATATAGAAGCTGAACGGCTCTTTGCGGTGGGCGATATTCAATTCCTCGGTCGGCAGCAGTTTCCCGGAGACGACCTCGCGGCGGACGAGTTTCGCTTCGTAGTCAGGGATGCCGGCGTAGGTTTTGATCGCGGCATCGAGCAATTTGCGAACCTCGAGCACGGTGCTCGGACCGGGGGCCGCCTTCTCGACGGGCGGCTTGACCCGGGCGACGGGCGCGGTGATCGGTTCGGCGGAATCTTGCAACGGCTCCGCGAGCGGCGGGCTATCCGGGATCGAACTCGGGATGCCGGGCCTCGCCGGTCCTGGCAGCGCAGGAATCGACCCAGGAGAAATATCGAAATGCGGCGGCGTCACCGGTGCGGATCGATTCGGCTCTTGGGCGCTCGCCGGTACAATCGGGGCCGGCGGTTGCGAATCAGGCAGCTGGCTCGGCGGCAACGGCAGCGGGTCCCGCTTCCACGGCCGAAAGCAGCCGACCGAGAGAAACGCGAGGGCGATCAAAATCAATGGACGCACAATTCGGCCTCCTGCCGAGACGGGTTTCCACGCCGAATAGTACCGCGGCCGTCAACCGGGGGCAATCCCGACGGGGAGGCGGGAGGCGCCCCCCTCTGGAGAGTGTGGCAGGGTCTGGCAAATCTTTCTGGCAGTCGGCAAAAGCTGCACTTTCTGCGGTTAGTGAGACCTCACCCCCCGGCCCTCTCCGAAGCGGAGAGGGGGCCGGGGGGTGAGGTCTCCGTTGGAATTTCAAGCGGTTCAAATGCTGCCAGAAAGTTTTGCCACACTCGTGTCGCAACGATTCTTGGAGGTTGCTGGAACTGGGCTGGGGCCTGGGGGCATCGAACGCGGATGCGGTATTTGCGAGATCGTCTCGTCGTGCTTCTGGGAGGCGTTCCCGGCATTCGTCCAAAAGCGATTGTTCCAAAGGCGATTGTTCCAAAGGCGATTGTTCCAACACCCCACCTCTGTCGGCTAGGGAGTTTCTTCAAATTTTATGACGCAAGTCATTGCTATTCATGAGGATCGGCCACAAGGGCCGTTTCGGCTCCGATTCTTCCAATTCTTTTAATTGGTTCCAAAGTGGGGTGTCACACATAGGAGTTACGCAGTTGAGTGGTTGGTGGGGGTTTGGGTAGGACTGGATCTTGCCCATCTAGCCCAATCGTGTGCATTTTGTTGTCAAAACTGCCTTGGATCACTCAACTGCGTAACTC
>JANXTU010000180.1 GCA_025352235.1 Fimbriiglobus sp. | reverse complement strand
CGTCCTCCCGCATCAGGGTGAGGTAGGGGAGCAAAAAGTCCCACTCGGTATCCGAGACATCGCTCGGATACGGCTTCCGTGTCGTGTCCATCCCCCCAAAATGCCATAAATCAAGGGAATAAGTCAATAACAGGCTCTAGTTACCGATTCTCCCCGAGGCCTGATGATGATTCGGGATGAACTGTCAGGCTGGTTCGGATCCTTTTCTCGATACAAGAGCAAGAGCGGCGGGTCTGACGTCCCCAACTGGTTGAGCCTCTTCGATTGCGGACCTCTGCGGGTTCACCGCCGCACGGGCGAACCACGTGATATCGAAACCGACAGCTCGTTCGTCGCCGTGTTCGGCGGCATCCAGCCCGAGATCCTGAAGAAGGTCTTCTCCGATCCGGGTTATGTCGAGAGCGGGTTGGCCGCACGGATCGTGTTCGCGTCGCCGCCCAAAAAGTGCCTTCGATGGAGCGACGATGAAATCGCTCCCGAAACGCTCGAGCGGTTCACACAATTACTAAAGGAGCTGCGTTTGGTCCCGTTTGACCCCGCGAAACCGGCTGAACTTTCTCTCGAACCGCTGGCACTGTCGCAGTTCAAAACGCTCATGAACGAGTTCGCGGATCGAGCCGAGGGGTTGGACGGTGGCCCGATGTCGGCCGTGCTGCCAAAGGCGCTGCAATACACGCTGCGGCTTGCCCTGATCCACCATTGCGTGAGCATGGTGGCGTCGGGTCAGTCCATCGTCGGAAGCCGCGTGAGCGAGTCTTCGATGAAGGCGGGCGAGACCATGGCCCGCTGGTTCGTCCACGAAGCGGAGCGTGTGTACGGCGCTTTCTCGGAATCCTCCGAAGAGCGGGATACCCGCAAACTGCTTGACCTTATCAGGCGCAAAGGAGGGCGCATCACCACTCGCGAACTGCAAAGGGCCAACAAGGAGAAATATCCAAAGGCCGACGTAGCCGAAGCTGCCCTGAACGCGCTGGCAAACGAAGGGCTTGGTCAATGGAAGGATCGGCCGCCGGCAAAAGGAGGCGGATACCCGACGAAGGTATTCGAGTTGAATGCCGCCGTGCGACCGGAAAGCGAAAGCGAACGCGCACTGAAAGAGTGAAGGGATCGTGGCAGTGCAACCCGACATGGCCGAGAAAACCCCTCAATGGTGATGGCCATTGAGGGGGAGTTCTTGGTTGCGTCGGTTTTTGTCGTGTGTCATGTACCGATGCGACAGGTTAGATTTGGGGTCCATGCTAACGGCATCGCCGAAACTGAAGCGAGCCGCTGGTCCCTTAGCCATGGTCAATATCCTCAAGTGGAGGTGGATCGTCTCGCACTACCTTCCCGCCGTCATCGGGCGGAGAAACTCGGGTACAGGGATGGGTACGGAGATGCCCGCAGGTACAGTGATTCCGCGTAGTTTTTGGAGTTATTGTCCACTGCCGTCGTCGACAAAACTCCTGAATTCATAGCGGCATCAGCGAATTGCCCGATTCAATTCGCTCACTTTTAATGAGCGGGTCGTGGGTTCGATCCCCACCGTCTTCACTTGCCTCTTTCCTCAGCCCGTCGGGGCCAAGTCCAAGAAGTTCTTCAAGAGCTTCGGTCCTTCCACCGTCAGGAAACTCTCCGGGTGGAATTGCACACCGTGCAAGGGCCAAGTCTTGTGGCGGACGCCCATGATCTCCCCTTCGGCGGTCCACGCGGTCACTTCGAAGTCGGGATTCGTCCACGATTCCTTTTTGATGACCAACGAGTGGTAGCGGGTCGCGTCGAACGGATTCGTCATACCGGCGAAGACCCCTCGGCCATCGTGGTGGATCGGCGAGACTTTTCCGTGCATGATGCGGCTGTTGCGGATCACTTCACCGCCGAAGGTGTGGCCGATGCACTGGTGCCCGAGGCAGACGCCGAAGATCGGGATCGTCGGCGCGAACTCCTTCAGCACGTCGTTCGAGATGCCGGCTTCTTTCGGCGTACACGGCCCCGGCGAGATGACGATGTGCGTCGGCGCCATCGCAGCGATCTGCGCGATGGTGAGCCGGTCGTTGCGGTGCACCTCCATCGGCAAGCGCGGGTCGATCTCCCCGAACCGCTGGACGAGGTTGTAGGTGAAGCTGTCGTAGTTATCGATGAGAAGGATCATGATTGCTTTCAACTGACTGCTAATAACTGAACACTGACCGCTGTTTTACTGGAAAATAGCATTCGGTAATCAGCGATCAGTTGTCAGACAGAATTGGCGCTAACCCTGTCTCGCCGGGAACTTCTGCGCGCTGTTGGCGCCGGCGTCGTATTTCTTCGCTTCGACTTCGTCGGTGACGACTTCCAAGACCGCCGCGTAGTCCGCGAGGTCGTACCAGCCGCCGTCGGCGAAATCGACGACCGCCCGGCCGCTGTAGTTCACCGTCACCACCCGGCCGACGCGGCCCTCGAACCGCGCGAGGTCGGCGCGCAGGCCCGGTTTCACGCGGACGATCTTGTCGGTCCACTCGCGTTTGAGGGCATCGACGCTGTCGAATTCTGGGAAACGCATGGCATCAATCTAGAGTTTTGACTTCCGATTCCACCCCAGTCGGCACGGCCTCCGCCGGACTTGACACAAAATCCCCTCGCCGCTATTCGGCTGTCGCTCCGCGCAGACCGCCGCGCCGAGTTCCGGGGGATTGACTGATGCTTTTGCGACGCCCGCTCCGTTTCGGCTTGCCGCTATTTGTGGCGTCGTTGGCACTATTGAATGGGGCGACGGCCGCCCGCGCGGAAGATACC